>NZ_CP115450.1:2277500-2610000 GCF_027627435.1 Kitasatospora cathayae
TCGAACCGCACCGGCAGCGCCTCGCCGCGCCGGCCGGACACCGCCGGGCGCGGACGGGCGCCGGGCAGCGGCAGTTCCTCGGGCAGGTCGGCCAGCGCCTCGCGCCAGAAGACCAGTTGGCGGTGGGCCAGGCTCGCGGGGTCGTCCTCCGTGCCGAGCAGCTCGCGCTGCCACAGCGTGTAGTCCGCGTACTGCACCGGTAGCGGCTGCCACTCGGGGGCCGAGCCGCCCAGCCGGGCCGCGTACGCGGTGCCCAGGTCGCGGGCCAGGGGCGCCATCGACCACTCGTCGCCGACGATGTGGTGCATCACCAGCAGTAGGGTGTGCTCGGTCGGGGCGAGCGTGAACAGCGAGGCGCGCAGCGGAAGTTCGCGGTCCAGGTCGAAGGGCGTGGCTGCGGCTCGGGTCAGCAGGCCGGGCAGGTCCTCCGCGGTGGCCTCGGTCACCGGCAGGGGCAGCGTGCGGGAGTCGAGCACCTGCTGCCGGACCGGCCCACCGCTCTCGGTGAAGACCGTGCGCAGCGACTCGTGGCGGCGGACCACGTCGTTCAACGCGGCCCGCAGCGCCTCCCGGTCCAGCTCACCGGTGAGCCGCAGGGCCAGCGGCATGTTGTAGGTCGGGTCCGCCCCCTCGATCCGCTGCAGGAACCACAGGCGCTGCTGGGCGAACGACAGCGGCACGGCATCCGGTCGCGGCATCGGCCGCAGCGCGGGGCGGGCCGGCTCGCTCTCGGCGATCCGGTCGGCCAGTCGGCTCACGGTCGGCGCCTCGAAGAGGGTGCCGAGCGGGAGCTCCAGACCGAGCTCCGAGCGGATCAGGCCGGCCAGCCGGGTGGCCAGCAGGGAGTGCCCGCCGAGGTCGAAGAAGCTGTCGTCGATGCCGACCCGGTCGACGTCGAGCGCCCGGGCGAACAGCTCGCAGAGGATCTCCTCCCGGGCGTTGCGCGGGCCACGACCGGCACCCTCGGCCTCGAACCGAGGCGCGGGCAGCGCCCGGCGGTCGAGCTTGCCGTTGGTGGTCAGCGGCAGGGTGTCCAGCAGGACCACTGCGGCGGGCACCATGTATCCGGGAAGCGCCCGGCCGGCGTACGCGCGCAGCTCGGCGGCATCCACCGCGGCGCCTCGGGTGACCACGTAGGCGACCAGCCGCTTGTCGCCCGACCGGTCCTCGTGGGCGATGACCGTGGCCTGGGCGACCTGCGGGTGGCGGGTCAGCACCGCCTCGATCTCGCCGAGTTCGATCCGGAAACCGCGGATCTTCACCTGGTGGTCGGCGCGGCCCTCGTACACCAGCGCGCCGTCCGGGGTCCAGCGGGCCAGGTCGCCGGTGCGGTACATCCGCGCGCCGGCCGGACCGAAGGGGCAGGCGACGAACCGGTCCGCGGTGAGCGCGGGGCGGCCCAGGTAACCGCGGGCCAGACCGGCGCCGGCCACGTAGAGCTCGCCGGTGACGCCGGGCGGCACCGGCCGCAGGGAGGAGTCGAGGACGTAGGCCCGCAGGTCCGCGAGGGCCGGGCCGACGGTGCTGCCGGTGTCGGCCGCGGCGCTCGCCCGGTCCAGCGCGCGGTGGGTGACGTGCACGGTGGTCTCGGTGATCCCGTACATGTTGACCAGCGTCGGCCGGTCCTCCGGGTGCCGCTCGTACCAGGCGCCGAGCCGGCCGGGGGCCAGTGCCTCGCCGCCGAAGACGACGTAGCGCAGGCTGAGCGGGGTGTCGGAGCTCTGCTGGTCGGCTTCGACCAGCTGGTGGAACGCGGACGGCGTCTGGTTGAGGACGGTGACGCGCTGCTCGGACAGCAGGGTCAGGAAGTCCCGCGGCGAGCGGGACACCGCGTGCGGCACCACGACGAGCCGACCGCCGTACAGCAGCGCGCCCCACAGCTCCCAGACCGAGAAGTCGAAGGCGTAGGAGTGGAACAGCGTCCAGACGTCCTGGTCGCCGAAGTCGAACTCCCGGTCGGCCGCCGAGAAGAGCCGGGTGACGTTGCGGTGGGGGATCACCACGCCCTTCGGCTTGCCGGTGGAGCCGGAGGTGAAGATCACGTAGGCCGGGTGGTCCTGCCGCAGCGGTGCGCGCCGGTCGGCGTCCACCGGGTTGGTCGCCGGCGCGCCGTCGGTGTCCCGCACCGACTCCACGCTGTCCAGCACCAGCACCGGCCGGCCCTCGGTCAGCACGGCTTCGATCCGCGCCTGCGGGGCGTCCGGGTCGATCGGCAGGTAGCCGGCCCCCGCCTTCAGGACCGCCAGGATCGCCACCACCAGCTCCGGCGAGCGCGGCAGCACGAGGCCGACCAGGTCCTCGGGGCCGGCGCCGCGGGCGATCAGTCGGTGCGCGAGCCGGTTGGCCCGCTCGTTCAGCTCCCGGTAGGTCAGCCGGCTGTCCTGAAAGGTCACCGCGACGGCCTCGGGCGTCCGCGCGGCCTGCGCCTCGAACCGGGCCGGGAGGGTCCCGGCGGCCAGGTCCTCGGCGGTGGGGTTCCAGTCGGTCAGCACCCGGCGGCGCTCCTCCGCGCCCAACACGTCGAGCTGCCCGACCGCCCGGCCGGGTTCGGCGGCGAGCGCCCGCAGGAAGTCCAGGAACCGCCGCCCATGGCCGGCGATCTCGTCGGCGCCGAACGCGGACGCGTTGCCCGCCACCCGTAGCCGGAGCCCGGCGCCCTCGCCGCCGCCCTCGAACGCGAAGGTCAGGTCGTCGACGGGACCGCTCGGCACGCTGTGGATCTCGGCCCGGCAGTCGCCGAACCGCAGACCGGGCTGCAGCGGCAGGAAGTTGACGGCGGGTCCGAACATGCGCCGGGAGTGGGCGCCGAGCCCGAGGTCCTTGCGCAGGTCCTCGCCGCGGTAGCGCTGGTGGCGCAGCAGGGCCCGGAGCTCGCGCGCGACGTGTCGCTGGAGGTCGGCGAACGAGGCCTCGGCCCGGACGTCGAGGCGCAGCGGCAGCACGTTGGAGGCCATCCCCGGCGTGGCCTGCATGATGCCGCCTAGGCGGCCGGTGACCGGGAAGCCGAGCACCACGTCCTCGGTGGCGGTGAAGCGGCGCAGGTAGGCCGCGGCGGCGGCGGTGAGCGTGACCTGCCAGGTCGTCCGGGCCTCGGCGGCCAGCCGCTTGAGTTCGGCGACGAGCTGCGGCTCCACCTGCTCGGTGGCCCGCCGGGCCTCGGACCAGAGGCCGAGGTTCCGATCGGGCAGGCTCAGCAGCTCGGGGTCGTCCGCGAAGCGGTCGAGCCAGTAGGCGCGGTCCTTGCGGCTCTGCTCGGAGGCGGCGTACTTCTCGCCCTCGGCGAGGAACGCGTCCAGGGGGGCGAACTCCGTGGGCGGGGCCTCGACGCCCTCGGCCAGCGCCGTGTAACAGGCGGCGACCTGCTGCACGAGGAGGTTGAACCCGTAGGCGTCGGTCGCGATGTGGTGGACCCGGGTGTACCAGAGGTGGTGGTCCGGGGCGAGTCCGAACAGGACCTGGGTGAACAGGGGGCCGACGGAGAGGTCGGTGGTCTCGGTGAGGTCCGCCGACATCAGGTCGTGTGCGGTCTGGAGCGGATTCCGCTCCGCGCTCAGGTCGTGGACGAGGAGTGGCCAGTCGCGCGCTGACCGGACGATCTGCCGGGGGGTCCCGCCCTCTTCGACGAAGCGGACGTGCAGCGCCTCGGCCGAGTCGACGGAATGCCGCAGTGCGCGCTCGAACAAGTCCCGGTCGAGCGCGCCGCGGAGTTCGACGTACCCGCTGATGTTGTAGAGGGTGCTCGCCGGATCCAACTTCTGGGCGTACCAGACGCGCTGTTGGGCCGCAGACAGCGAGAGGGCAGCAGAATGCGATTCGGCGAACACCGTGAGAATCCCCCATTAATCCTCCGGGGGAGTTTCCGTCGCCCCGGTGCGCAGGACTGCGCAGCACTCGTAAAAATGTCCCAGGTCGCCCGCCCACGTCGGATGCTAAGCAACAGTCAGCGGTTGAGTCAATCGCGTATCCGGCTTGACGCCACCTCAGCAACCGCAGGTCACAACCACTTTGCGGCAAGGCGGGAGGCTGCGGGATCGACTCGTTCGGGCCGCCGACCCGGCCGATCCCCCCTTCCCACGACACTACTGCAGGGACTCGCCACTAGTGGGATCGGCCGTCGGGTCCGTGCAAGGACTTCACACCGGGCGTTTCCCGACAACGTGTCGTCGATCACAGGTTGGCGCCCGGCAGGCCCGGGGGATTTGTCCGGATGGTCCCCGGGGGGCGTGGTAGGGTCCGTCTGGTTCCAAGTCAATTACTGTTGTTACGGGGTGAATTGAATGACTGACGATCTGTCACTTGCAATTCGTGGCATTCTGGTGGATGACCTGGAGGTCGACGCCGACCAGATCGTCCCCGACGTGCAGCTCGATTCCCTCGAATTGGATTCGCTCGCCGCCGTCGAGCTCATCACCCTGATCCAGGAGCAGTTCGGGGTCGACATCTCCCCCGAGGAGAGCCGACTGGGGAAGATGACCTTCGCCGAGCTGGTGCAGCTCGTGCAGTCCGGCGTGGGCGTGGCATGACCCGCCCGTTTCCGGCCCCGGTCACCGGGGCCGGGTTGGTCACTCCGGCCGGAATCGGAGTCTCGGACACCTGGCAGGCCGTCCTGGAACCGCGCGAGCTCGCGGTCAAGGACGAGGCGGCGAAGAGCGCCGGCGCCCACTACTGCCTGCGGGTCCCGGCCATCGGGCCCGAGGTCCTGAAGGGCCGGGGTACCGCGCACGTCGACCCGTTCATCCGCTACGCCCTGGTGGCCGTCGACGAGGCGATCCGGGACTCCGGTCTCGACCCGGTCGCCTGGGACGGAAGCCGGGTCGGCGTGGTGGTCGGCACGGGTATCGGCGGTGTGGGGACCCTCACCGCCGCCCAGGACCGGTTCGCCGCACGCGGGCCGGAGGGGGTCACTCCCTATCTGCATCCGCGGTCACTGGCCAACATGGCCGTCGGCACCATCGCGTCGCGCTACGGCATCACCGGCCCGTGCCACACCGTGGTGTCCGCCTGCGCCTCCGGCGCCGCCGCCATCGGCATCGCCCGTGACCTGTTGCGCAGCGGTGCCTGCGACACGGTCATCGCGTGCGGCACCGAGGCCGCCGTGGTTCCGGTGGTGGTGGCCGGATTCGCCCGGATGGGCGCGCTGTCGAAGCGGGACGACGCCCGCGCCTCACGACCGTTCGCCGTCGATCGCGACGGCTTCGTCATCTCCGAGGGCGCCGCCGCCCTCGTGCTGGAGACGCCCGAGGCCGTGGCGCGACGCCGGGCCACGGAGCTCGGCCGGGTCCTCGGGTACGGCTGCACCACCGACGCGCACCACCCGACCGACCCCCGGCCGGACGGAGCCCAGGCCGAGGCCGCCGTCCGGCGGGCGCTGGCGGACGCCGGCCTCCAGCCGCAGGACGTCGATCACGTCAATGCGCACGGCACCTCGACGCCGAAGAACGACCGCATCGAGGGCGAGCTGCTGGCCCGGCTGTTCCCGCACGGCCCGTCGGTCACCTCCAACAAGGGCGTGCTCGGCCACACCCTGGGCGCCGCCGGCGCGATCGAGGCCGTGCTGTCCCTCTGCGCCCTCCGGGACGGCGTGGTGCCGCCGGTGGCGCACACCGAGGTGGTCGATCCGCAGCTGCCCGGGCTGGACGTCGTCCTCGGCGCGCCCCGCCGCGCCGCGCCCTCCGTGGTGGTCAGCAACTCCTTCGGCTTCGGTGGCACCAACTCCGCGCTGGTCCTGGGGAACTGAGCGCCGAACCGCCCGTCAGCCGGGTGCCAGCGCCCCGGCTGCCGTTGATCGATGGGACCCGAGACATGACAGACAAGCGCGTGACCGCGCTCACCCACCTCCTCGCCGAGCCCGACTTCGCCGAGATCCGGCCCCTCGAGCAGAGCCTCCACGCCTACAGCCTGCAGACGCTGCACCGCGCGCGGATGCTCAACTCGGCGGGTATCACCGCGAATTCACTGTGGCTCGGCCGGGGGACCACGAGCGAGTTCGCCGACTTCCTGCGCTCGATGGGCTGGATCGGCGCCTACGACGCCTCGCTGGCCAACGTCCTCGTCTCGCACCAGATCGCCGGCGACGCGCTGCTCAGCCACGCCGATCCCGACCAGCTCGCGCAGTACGGCCCCGAGATCGACCGGATGACGAAGGTCTACTGCTTCGCCGCCTCCGAGTTGCACGCCGGCTCCGACCTCAAGCGGATCGGCACCACCGCCACCTACCGGCACGCCGACCGCAGTCTGGTCCTGCACACCCCGGAGCCCGCCGACAGCAAGGTCTGGATCGGGAACAGCCTGTACACCGGGGACGTGGCCATGGTGCTGTCCCGCGTCGTCGTCGACGGCCGGGACGAGGGGCACCACTGGCTGCGGGTGCCGCTGCGCTCCGAGGGCCGCCTGATCGACGGGGTCCACGTCCGTGGCGCCGAGCCCAAGGGCGGTGTCGAGGCCAACCAGACCGGCATCATCACCTTCGACCGGTGCGTCCTGCCGGTGTCCGCCATGATGAGCCGCTGGGCGCGGATCGACGAGCAGGGGCGCTACCACTCCCCGCTCAAGCGCTACCGCCGGTTCGACGAGTGCCTGGCCACCTTCACCCACGAGCGCCTCTTCCCGACCGCCGGGGCGGGCATGGCCCAGCGGCTCGCCTGCGCCGTCACCGTCCGCTTCGCCGACCTCAAGAAGGCGTTCGGCGGCCCGCTGATCAGCCACCCGCACTACCGGATGCGGCTGCGCACCGCGGCGGGACGGGCCACGGCGGCCAAGCACGCGCTGGAGGCGCTGACCGCCGTCGCGGTCGACCGCCACGACGACCGGCCACCGTCCGAGGACCGCCTGCTGCACGCGCTGGTGGCCTGCGGCAAGACCGGCAGCACCGGCGACGCCCGGCACACCCTCGCGGACGCCCGGGAGCTGTGCGGCGGTCTCGGCTACCACCGGCTGAACCAGATCTCGCCCTTGCAGCACGACTACGAGATAGCGGTGACCTTCGGCGGGGACAACACCGTCCTCGGCTACCAGGCCTCGCGCTTCGCCCTGCGCGAGCGCGAAGCGCTGGCCGCCCTGCTCGACGCCGCGATCCGCCCCCATCAGGACGCCTCGCGGCTGCTGGAGGTCATGCGGGCGGTTTGCGATCAGCTGCTGGCGGACGTCGACCGCCAGGGCCCCGGCGCGGCCAGTACCGCCTGGTCCCGGGCCGTCTACCAGACCCTCGCCCTCGGCCACTGGGCCGCGCACGAGCCGACCGAGACCGGACAGGCGCTCCTGCGGCACTACGCGGCCGGCTGCGTCCTGGAGCACGGGGTGACCGCGCTGCGGGCCGGCGCCCTGACCCAGGAGGAGTTCCTGCGGGTCGCCGAACTGCACGAGGAGGAGGGCGCGGCACCGATGGACGCCGCGGATCTGCTCAAGGTGCTCGACGTGCCCGAGGCGCTCATCACCGCTCCCATCGCCCACGCCGACTTCGCCGACCGCCATCTCGCGCAGGCGGTGGCGGTGCCGGAGGGCCGTCCGGGTCCCGCGGCCGTTCCGCTCCGCGACCCGGCGTGACCGCCCGTCCGGAAGGACCCCGAGAGATGCCCGACATCCGTGCCGTCGTCACCGGCATCGGCAGCTGCCTGCCGCCCGACGTGGTGTCCAACGACGACTTGTCCCAGGTCCTGGACACCTCGCACGACTGGATCCTCAGTCGGACCGGGATCGCGCAGCGGCACGTGGTGAGGCCCGGTACGAGCACCGGCGACCTGGGCACGGCCGCCGGTGCCGCCGCCCTGGAGTCGGCCGGACGCCGGCGCTGCGACCTGGTGCTGCTGGTCACCACCACCCCCGACCAGCCGTGCCCGGCCACGGCCCCGCAGATCGCCGCTCGGCTCGGGATGGTCGGCGTGCCGGCCTTCGACCTGTCGGCGGTGTGCTCCGGCTTCGTCTACGGGCTCACCGTCGCCTCGGCGATGATCAGCTCCGGCGGCTACGACAGCGTGCTGCTCGTCGGCGCGGAAACCTACTCCACCATCATCGATCCGACCGACCGCAACACCGCCGTGCTCTTCGGCGACGGGGCGGCGGCCGTGGTACTGGAGCGCGGAACCCCCGGCGCCCCGGGCGAGGTCCTCCACGCCGAACTGGGCAGCGACGGCAGCCGGTCCGAGCTGATCACCGTCCCCGGCGGCGGGTCGCGGGCACCGCACCCCGCCGCCGACGAGGCTTCGCGCTACTTCCAGATGGCCGGCAAGGAGGTCTTCAGCCGCGCGGTGGAGACCATGAGGCGCTCCGCTCGCGACGTGGCCGAGGCGGTGGGCTGGTCGATGGATCAGATCGACGCGTTCGTCGGCCATCAGGCCAACGCGCGGATCCTGCGCGCGGTGGGCAAGCGCCTGGGCATCCCCGCCGACCGGATCGTCTGCCACCTCGCCGAGGTGGGCAACACCGCGGCGGCGTCCATCCCGCTGGCCCTCGCCTGGGCCGCCGCCCAGGGCCGGATCTCCGCCGGCGACCGCGTCCTGCTGACCGCCTTCGGCGGTGGCCTGACCTGGGGCTCGGTGGCCCTGCGCTGGCCCGCGGTCCGTCCGGTCCGTGCGGAGGTCGGCCTCCCCGATGCCCCGGTCCCCGTAGGCGGGGGCGACCGGGTGGCGCCCCCGCAGCCTGACGCACCCTGAGCACCTGCCCCGGCGGCCCGTCCGAGCAGGCGCCCTGCCCGGACGGGCCGCCGGGGCAGGTGCCGAAGACGGGAGAGCGGCGTGGGCGGGTGACCCGCCGTCAACGAAGCGGAGTAGGAAGTCGGACCCGCCGACTTCCTACTCCGCTTCCCAGCTCGGCGAGGCGATGCCCCCGTCAGCGACCGGCGGGGAGCGCCACCACGCCGTCATCGAGCAGTCGGCCGAACTCGGCCTGGGTGATGCCGAGCAGGTCGCCGAGCACCTCCTCGGTGTGCTCGCCCAGCAGCGGGGCGGTGGCCGTCCGGCCGTAGGCGCCGCCGAGCCGCAGCGGGGAGCGGGCGGAGACCACCCGGCCGACGCCTGGTTGCTCGACCCAGTCCACCACGGTCGGGTCCTCCGCCGTCCGGTGGGCGGCGACGACCTCCGGCATTCCGCGGTACGGGCCCCACAGGACCCTGGCCCCGTCCAGTTCCTTGGTCACCACGTCCAGCGGCCGGGACTCGAACCACGGCCGGAGGATCGCGGCGATCGTCTCCCGCAGGCGGTAGCGCTCCTTCTCCAGGGAGAGGTCGGCGTTCAGGGCCAGTTCCATCGACCGGAAGGTCTCCGTCGTCGCGGTGACCCCCTGCAGCGCCTGCCACTGGGCCTCGGTCAGCGCCACCACCATGACCCGACCGCCGTCACTGGTGGCGAAGTCGATGCCGAACGAGCCGTACATGTGGTTGCCGTGCCGGGGGCGCTCGGCCTCGCGCTGCTCGGCTTCCGCGAGCCAGCCCAGGTTGGCGACGCCCGCGGTGGCCACATCGGCCAGCGCCAGTTCGATGTACTCGCCCTCGCCGGTGCGGTCCCGGCGGTGCAGGGCCGCCAGGAGGCCGGTCGCGGCTGTCATGCCGGCCAGCAGGTCCCAGGCGGGCAGTACGTGGTTGACCGGGACGGCGCTCGACTCCGGCCCGGTGATGGTCGCCACGCCCACCTCGGCGTTGACCGTGTAGTCGACGGCCGGCCGGCCGTCGGGGTGGCCCTGGATGTGGAGGTGGATCACGTCCGCGCGGCGGGCCGCCAGCGTCTCGTAGGACAGCCGGGCACGGCCCACGCCGTTGTCGACGAAGACGCCGTTGCCCGGGCCCGGGCGGGTGGCCAGGGCCACCACCAGCTCGCGGCCCTGCGGGGAGCGCAGGTCGACGGCGACGGAGCGCTTGTACTTGTTGAGCGCCGTCCAGTACAGGCTGGCGCCGTCGGGTGTCACCGGCCAGCGGTTGTGGTCGGAGCCGCCGCCGATCGGGTCCACCCGGATCACCCGGGCGCCGAGTTGGGCGAGCGCCATGCAGCCCGACGGGCCGGCCACGAAGCTCGCGCACTCCACCACGTCCAGGCCGTCCAGGGGCAGGTCCGGGGCTTCCGGGGCGGTGGCCGCCGGCCCGGTGGGAAGCGGGTTCATCGGTCTGTTCCTTTCGTGACGGAAAGTCCACGCCGGTGGTGCGGGAGGAGCCGTACAGGTGGTGGGTGACGGGCAGTGGGTCTCGGCCGGGTCGGGTCGTGCCGGATCAGACCGCGGCGGGTTCGTCCGTGGCGGCGGCGGCCTCGGTCTTCGCGAGCTCGCGCTGGGCCCACCGCACCGCCGGGGGCACGGTCAGGCCGGTCAGCGCGAGGACGGCGCCGAGGACCCACCAGCCGGGCGTCCCCCAGGTCACACACAGGGCGATCACCAGCGCGGGGCCGATCGTCACGCCCAGGCCGAGGCCCATCCCGAACAGGCCCTGGTACTGGCCCACGGCCTCGGCGGGCGCGAGCGAGAAGGACAGCTCGAACCCGCCCGCCGCGTGCCAGATCTCGCCGACGGTGTGCACGACCACCGCGCCCAGCAGCAGGGCGAGCCCGACCCAGGCGGGCAGCGAGGGCGTCAGCGAGATCGCCCCGCAGGAGATCAGGAACGCGAAGCCGGCCCGCCGGAAGGCGACGGCGCCGGCGCGCGGGGTGTCGATGCCCTTGCTCGCGCGCACCTGGAGGCACACCACGATCGCCGTGTTCACCAGCATCACCGCCGAGACCGACCAGCGCGGCGCGGAGGACCGGTCGAGGATCCACAGCGGCACCGCCGCCGTGAGCACCCGGTACTGAACCGCCATCACCCCGTCGAGGACGGTGACCAGCACGTACGGGCGGTCGCGCAGGGCGACCCACCGCGGCCCGGAGCCCGCACGGGTGGGGGCCACCACGGGCAGCCGCATGACCACGGCCGCGCAGGCCAGCGAGCAGACCGCACTGCCACCGATCAGCAGCAGGTACGCCCGCGCCGTACCGACCTGCGCCCCCCAGCCCGCCAGCAGCGCGCCGACCGCGATGCCGACGTTGGTGACCGAGCGCAGGTAGGCGCGGAACTCGGCGGGCCGGTCACCGCCGTACTCCTTGATCAGCGGGCCGCGGGCCGCCGGTCCCGTCGACTGGGCGACGGCGGCCAGCGCGGCGAAGAGGAGGAACAGCCCGAAGCCGTGGGCCAGGCAGAGCCCGCCCATGGCGGCCGTCCACAGCAGCAGGGTCCCCGCGTACACCCCGCGGGCTCCGTGCCGGTCCGCCAGGTGACCGACCGGCACGCCGGCGGCCAGGGACACCCCGCCGGCCACGCTCAGGCCGATGCCGACCTGGGAGGCGGGCAGGTCCACGACGCGGGTGAAGTACAGCACGCCGGCGGTGAGGTAGACGCCGTAGCCGACCGTGTAGACCAGGGTCGCGAGCGCCAGCAGGCGGCGCGGACCACGGTCAGGCAGCAGGGCCGTCATGCTCCTCCTCCGGTACGACGGTGAACCGGACCGAGTCGCACAGCTCCCGGGCCAGTCGCCGCGCCTGCTCGGCGGTGTCCGCGCCGACCACGACGAGCCCGATCCGGTCGCTGGAGCGGTGCAGCGGGCGGATGGAGTCCCCGGGCTCGGCGTGGAGTTCGGCGTGCAGCACGGCCGGGTGCGCGGCGACCTCGGCCCAGCCCTCGACGGCCACCAGGCGACCCGGGGGCGGGGACAGGTAGCGGACGGCCGCGCCCCTCGTCGCCTCCAGCGGCCCGTGGTTCTGCGGGCGGTCCAGCAGGTCGTCGAAGATGAGCCCGTACAGCTCCAGGCCGGGTACGGCGTGCCCGAGCATCCGGTGGATCCAGTCGCCGCCGACCCGCCCGTGCACCTCGCCGAGCACCACCCCGCGTTCGCTGAGCCACAGTTCGACGTGGAACGCGCCGGTGCGCAGGCCGAGCGTGGTCAGTGCGGAGGTGACCTGGTGGACGATCTCGCGCTGGTCGTGCTCCGGCAGCGGGGCGGGCAGGACGTGCCCCACCTCGACGAAGTACGGCGGTGGCACCGTCTCCTTCTCGGTGATGCCGAGCACCGTCGGCTTTCCGCCCAGGAACACGCCCTCGACGCTGAACTCGGGGCCGTCGACGAACTCCTCGACCAGGAAGGGCTCGGTGGTGGGCAGGAGCCTCATCGCGGCGGGCAGCTCGGCGATGCCGGAGACCTGGCTCACCCCGATGCTGCCCATCGCGTCACGTGGCTTCACGATCCACGGCCCGGTGCTCTCCCGGAGGAAGGCCTGTGCGTCGGCGAGGTCCGCGCACAGGCGGACGGCCGGCTGGACGAAGCCGGCCGCGGCCAGGGCGGCCCGGCAGGCGTCCTTGGTGCGCGCCTGCCGGATCGCGGCGGGCGGGTTGCCCGGCAGGCCGAGCGCGGCGGCGGTCTCGGCGGAGGTGACCTGGGCCATCTCCTGGAGCGCGTACACGGCGTCGAAGCGCTCGCCCTCGGCGGCCTTGCCCAGCGCCCAGTCGACCGTCGCCTCCGGGCTCGTGAAGTCGACGACCGAGGTCTCGTCGGTGCGGGCGTTCACCTCGGGCGTCGCTGCGATGACGTCGGCGTGGTTCACGGTGTGGATGCGGATACCGCGGGAGGCGGCCTGGTCCAGCGCGTGGAGCGCCATGTCGACGCTGACCGTCATCGCTCTGGCCCCGCCGACCAGCAGCAGTTTCGGCGGGTGTGCTTCGCCTGCCATGTGAGGAGTCCTCCGTTGTTGGGCGTTGGGTGTCGCCGGGTATCGGGCGTCGGGCGTGGGGGTATCGCGGCGCGGGGTCAGGCGTGCTTGTCCTGCAGCGTCTTGAGGAGCGAGCAGAACTCCTCGATCTCGGCCGTGGTCATGTTGGCGCGCAGCATCAGGCGCAGGCCGGCGTTGCCGCGGCCGATGATCGGGAAGAAGATCGGCGAGGCGTAGAAGCCGTTGGCGAAGAGGTCCTGGGCCATGCGGACGGTCTGGTCCTCGGAGCCGATCTTGATGAAGCGGATCGGCAGCCCGTCGTGGCGCTGCGCGGTGTCGACGAGGCTGTCGAAGAGGTCCTCGTTCTCCCGCAACCGGCGCTGCAGCGTGGTGAGTTCGTCGGTCCGGTGCAGCTCGGCGGAGGCCAGGATGGCGCCCAGGCCCGCGGTGTTGATCCGCTGCGACCACATCAGCGGGCCACCGTTGCGCAGCGCGAAGTCACGGCGCTCCTTCGACCGGCCCTTGCGGCCCAGGAAGACCGCGCCGCCCGACGCGCCGAAGCCCTTGTTGAGGGAGGTGATGATGAGCGTGCGGTCGTTGATCTCGCCCATCTCCTCCAGCACCAGGCCCCGCCCGTTGGCCCCGAGGGTGGAGGTGCCGTGCGCCTCGTCGAAGAAGAGGAACAGCCCGTACTGGTCCTGGAGGCGCAGGAGTTCGGTGACGGGTGCCTGACCGCCGGTGCTGTAGACGCCGTCGGCGACGTAGGCGACGAGCGGGTGCTGCTTGCAGAGGCTCTCAAGCGCGTCGATGTCGTTGTGCGCGATGGTCACGACCTCGGTCTCGTCCCCGACGGCGGCCTTCATCGCGTTGAGGCAGAAGTGGGCGTTCTTGTCGAAGACCATCAGCGGCGGCTGGTTGTCGGTGAACAGGCCGGAGGCCAGCAGCGGCAGCGCGCACCACGCGGCCGCGGCGGCGGAGGCGACGGTGACGGCCTCCACGTTGAACAGGTCGGACAGCGCGGCCTCGGCGTCCTCCAGTACGGAGAAGCGCACGCGGCTGCGGGCGGTGGAGGTGTTCAGGGCGCCCACCGACAGGACGGTCTCGGCGGCCGCCCGCACCAGCGCCGGGTGGGCGTCCAGGCCGAGGTAGGAGTACGAGGACATGTTCACGAACTCGTGGCCGCCGGCCCGTGTCCGGTGCTGTCCGGGGCCGAGGCCGTCCACGACGATGTCGAGCAGCCCGGCCTGGCTCATGACGTCCCAGAATGCGGTGCTGATCTGCGCGGACTTCTTGATGTTCTGGTAGACGTGCATGCCGGTGAAACCTCTATTCGACAGGTCTGATTGGCTGGTTGTGAATGCTGTGAGAAGGCAGCCTGAAGTTCGCCTGGCGAATTCGGGAAAGGCTGCGTAAACTCGTCGTCCGGATCGGGTCAAGCAAGGTCGGCGGAGCTTCCGGAGAAATATCCGTAACCACACCCGGTGACTGCCGGAAAATGGCAGGCAAGGGCGGGGAGGGCGCTTGGTGGCCCGCCCGGGAATGCTTCCGGGATCACACCCGGCGGGGGCGACCTGGCTGGCGGATCAGCCGGCGCTCGCGCCGCAGGAGGTCGCTGACCTGCAGGAACGGAGGTGACAGCACGTCTCGCGGCAGGCGTCAGGTGATCGCGGCAGCCGGTCGGACGGAATCGGGGACATTCTCATGCTTGCTGACACGGTCATTCACTTCCGGGTTCGCGGAAATCTTGGAGCGCATCGGCCTGAGCTTGTGGCATCGGCCTTTGGACGGTGCGGTTGCGTGGCGTGGCGTAATCCGGTTCGCTGGTATTGGTGAGGGCAGCATGACAGCCGTCCGGGAGGATTTCTGGTTCCCGGCCGTGCTGACCCTGTGTCTCGGGTGTCTCTCGGATTGGATTGGAAGGCATCGACCCGCCGGGCCACCTTCCTAAATGAACCTAGCCAGCACGCATGACCACGTCAAGATTCTTTTCCCGGAGTTCACTCAACACTCACCTTGAGTGGTCACCGTGCAATTCCGGCCGGATGCGAAGCAGGCCGGTGTCAAAGCAGGCTGATCCCGAAGCAGGCTGGTCCGGAAGCCGCCGCAGCGGGGCCGGCGGCCTTCTTGTCGCTCAGGGGCGACATCGGCGACCGAGCCGGTCTGACCGCCCTGGCGTTGCCGCTCGCTGTCCCATTCCCTGCCCCCGTTCCGGTAGCGGCGCCGATTCCCCTGTGCGCGGCCGCTCTTGTTGCGGACGATAGCCTGACTCCTGACCGGCCGACCTGTCAATGACCTGTCACGCTGTGTCGAGGCTCACGTCGTCCCGGATCTCGCCGATGGGGCGGGTGATCCTCATCGACGGTGGAGTTCGACCGGCACTTCGATCAACTCGCGGCTCGGTTCGGCGGTTTCGGCGACCAGCTCCACCTTCGGGCCTCACCGCGAGCCGCGTCCACTCAGAAGCCCTGCCCAACAGGGCATCTGACGTCGCGGATGCATCCACCGAGGCGACGTGAACGAGCGTTCACGACCACATTGCGAGCGATGGCAGCGGTACCCGGCCCCATCGAGAACCGCTCGGTCGCCGCCTCTCACTGTGTATCGGCCGCACGGGCGATGACTGCGCGTCACCGTCACGCCTCGGACGGGTGCCCGTCAGGACGGGGCGGCCGATCGCGGGGTTCTCCTGCCGAAGCACCGCCGACTCAGGCGGCCGAGCTCCTACCGATGCCGAGCCGCAGCCACCGGCGGGCGGAGCATGGACGGCGGAAAGCGCCGAAGGGCCCGCACCGGACATCATGTCGCGGTGCGGGCCCCTCACTGCCGGGCGGGTGCCGGAGCAGAAGAACTACAGCGGGCGGATGTTCTCGGCCTGCGGGCCCTTCTGGCCCTGCGTCACGTCGAACTCGACCTTCTGGCCCTCGAGCAGCTCACGGAAGCCATTGGCGTTGATGTTCGAGTAGTGGGCGAAGACGTCCGGGCCGCCACCCTCCTGCTCGATGAAGCCGAAGCCCTTCTCCGAGTTGAACCACTTCACGGTGCCGTTAGCCATCAAAATCTCCTTCATGGGCTGTCCGAAACCCGCACGGCGCGGGTTTCGAGTCGCCGCGATGAGCACCCACCCCGGGGAAAGAGCCGGGAAACAAAAATGCGCCTGCGAAACATCAGCAGGCGCACACAAAGTCATGGGAACCACTACTGCAACTAATAACGACTGTAGCAGGCCCGGGCCCACAACGGGTGGATGTTTCACCCCGGGTTTCGAAGGAGCCGCGGCCGACTGACGCCGCCCCCCGCTTTCGCGACTGCCAACTCGACTACATGTCAACCGACTTGAGGCGCGGATCGCCCGCCACCAGCCACTGCGCCCTCCGGCGGGTCGGCACAAACCTGCCGGGAATTTCACTCGCCCGGCCCTGACACGACCGGCGCCGCGCCGCGCCGCGCGGGGCGGCCGGAACGTGCCGTACGACACACGGATTTCGACGCCGCCGCTTTCCACCGCACCGGACGGTTCCGCTGCCGCGTTCTCCGGCGCATACTGACCGGAGATGACGAAATATGGAGCAGTCCGCCGCCCCCTGCCCACCAGCCCCTTCCCGACACGGCCTGAAGCGCCGCGCAAGCACTTCGCCCTCGGTGACCGCGTCACCCACGACAGGTACGGCCTCGGTCGGGTCGTCGGCGTCGAGGAGACCGGCGACGCCGCCGTACTCGTCGACTTCGGATCGCACCAGGAACGCGTCACCCAGCCGTACACCGCCATGTACAGACTGTGACCCCGGAACCGCGTCACGTCATCGGCCCCGACGGCCCTCCGCTGGAGGGCGTCGTCGCCGCTGGTGACGTCGTCACCTGGTCCAGCCTTCGCTTCGACGCGGTTCCGCGCCGGGTCGAGCACTGGATCAACGCCATCGAGATGGGCCGTGCCCGCCCTCGGCACCGACACCGCCGTGCCGGCCGGCAGCCGGGCCTGCCGGGCGGGCCGGGGAGGGGGCGCAGGCCGTCGGGACGACCTCGCCCCCGCCACCGAGGGCCGGGCTAACCGGGCGCACCGGCCCGGGCCACCAGCAGGGTCCACTCCGCGAGCAACACGGTCAGCTCCTCGCGCCCGAGCCGGCCCGGCGAGCTGACCGCCAGCCGCGGCCCGGACCGGACCGTGAACTGCACCGGACCGAGCGCGGGGTTGACCCAGGACTGGAGCAGCCACCCGTCGGGGAGCACCGGCTCCGCGTGCAGGGCGAAGGAGTAGCGGCTCCGGTCCTGCTCCGGACGGCGCCGCAGCAGTTCCTGCCAGCCGGCCAGGGCGAGCCCGGCCGCGTCCTCGACCGCGAGCCCCGCCGCGGCCGGGAACGGCCCGGTCACCGTGACCGCCCGCGCCCCGGCCGTGGGCACCTCGCCCGCCACAGGCACCGCCCCGGCAGCACCGCCACCGGGAAGGCGCAGCACCCGCTCCACCTCCCCCGCGGCTCCCGGGCCGGCCGGACAGCCGACCCACGCCTGGGGCCCGTCCCAGCCGTCCCGCACGGCGACCGTGAACCGCGGGTCGCCGGCCACCGGGGCCAGGCGCTCGCGCAACCGCTGCACCGTCAGCAGTGGGGCCACCGCGTGCAGCACCGCCGACTCAGCCATCTCCGGCGCTCCCCTCCGGCGGCCACCGCCGCAGCCAGATCCGCCCCAGCTGACCCCGCGTCACGAATGAGGCCATCAGCGGGGCGTCCGTCCTCGCCGGCGCCTCCAGCAGCGCCGTGCTCGCCGCCCACGGCTCGCCCCCGGTCCGGGCGATCCCCAACAGGGTGGCGCCGCCGCGCGCGGGGAAGGAGAGCGTCACGTCCCCCACCCCCTCGGCCAGCCCCCGACCGGTGGCCTTCACGGCGGCCTCCAGCAGGGTCCAGGCGGAGAAGAAGAACTCCGGTCCGGCCCCGTCGGCCTGCGGGGGCAGGGCCGGGTAGAGCGAGGCGAGCACCTGGGTGGCGGACGGGATGAGCCGGATCCGCTCCAGGTCCACCCCCAGCGCCCCTTGGTCCGAGATGCCGAGCAGCAGCAGGTCCTCCGAGCGCGACCAGCTCACCTTCAGCTCCGGATGGTCCGGCAGGTAGGGCTTGCCGCCCCTGGTCCGCGCCAGCCGCACCGCTCCCGGGGCCTCCCCCAGCCGCGTGGCCAGCAGCCGCCTGACGGCCAGTCGGGACCGCAGGAAGAGCCGGGCGTCCTCGCCGTTCAGGTAGCCGGCCGCCCGGCGGCGCTCCTCCTCGGTCAGGTCCACCGCGTAGTGCGCCGGCGACAGGGGCTCCGCGTCGGCCGCCAGGTCGGCCAGCCAGGCCTCCACCCCGGCGCCCGGGGCCGTCACGTCGGACGCAGGCCGAAGACCTGCGTGGCCGATCGGGAGGGGTCGCCGGGCCGCAGGTGCAGTTCCCCGCGCTCGGGCAGCAGCACCACGGCGGCGACCGTGCGCTCGCGCCGGATGTCGCCCTCGTCGGGCACGCAGATCGGCGGCCTGGACAGCAGTGCGAAGTGCTCCTCCGGCCCGGCCGCCGGGTCGAGCTCGGAGAGCCCGACCCGGGCCTCCTTGAGGCGGCGCACCGAGGAGTTGCGGGCGAACACGTTCAGCTCGTCGCCGCGCGCCAGGTCCGGGTCCAGGAAGTGGTTGGTGTGCGCGGTCTCGTGCCCCTCCCGCACCCGCAGCTCGTCACCCAGGACCTCGACGCAGACGGCCCGCTCCCGGTCGCACAGGGTCAGCGAGCGGGAGCTGGCCAGCCGCATCCCGCGCAGCAGCTCCAGCGCCTGCGTCACGCTGCCCGCCGTGTCCAGCAGGTGACGGATCGCCAGGTACGGGGGCAGCCCGGGCCGCCAGTCCCCGCCGAGCACCAGGTTGAGCCCGATCGCCAGCCCGTCGCTGTTCAGCCCGAGGTACCCGAGCAGTCCGGCGAAGGAGAGCACCAGCGAGCGCCGGGCGGACCCGGCCGGCGCCACGTCCAGCACGCTGATCGCGTCGTCCAGGTTGCCGTTCAGGTCCACGGTCTGGGCCAGCACCGGGTGCCCGGTGTACCGACCGCCGGCCCGTGCGTAGGTGGTGCAGTCGCCGGCCGTCGGCACCTTCTGGTAGCCCATGATCTCCCGCCGCAGCTGGAGCAGCCAGGCCTCGGCGGGGCTCAGCCCGGCCCCGGCGGCCAGGCCCTCGACCTCGGCGGCCAGGTCCGGGGCGGCGGCCGCGACCGCCGCCCGGTAGGCGTCGATCCGCGGCCGCAGCCCGTCCAGGGTCAGCGGGGTGGCCGTCAGGTGGTTGAGCCGGGCCAGCCCGTCGTCCAGGAAGGCGCGCAACTCACCGGCCAGCGCCTGCCCGTGCTGCGCCCCCCGCTCGAACGCGGTGCCCGTCAACAGCAGCCGCCCGGTCATGCCCCCTCCTGTCGGACCACCCGCGGGCCGCGGGCCAACTGCTCGCGCACCTCGGGCCATTCCTCGCGCAGCACGCTGTAGAAGACGGCGTTGCGCCGCCGGCCGTCCGGCATCGGGTTGAAGCTGCGCAGCGTGCCCTCCTCGCGGGCGCCGATGTTCAGCAGTCCGCGCCGGGCCTGCTTGTTCAGCTCGTCGGTCTTGAACTCCACCCGCAGGGCGCCCATGGACTCGAAGGCGTGCTGCAGCAGCAGGTACTTGGCCCAGCGGTTGACCCCCCGGCCCTGGAAGTCCAGGCCCAGCCAGGACCAGCCGATCTCCAGGCGCCCGTCCGCCTCGGCCATGTTGCCGAAGCTCATCGACCCGGCCACCCGGCCGGTCCGCTTGTCGGTGATCACGAACACCGCCCGCCGGCACGCCTGGTGGTCCGCCAGGGTGGCGTCGAAGAAGGCCTCGTAGTCCTCCGGGGTCTCGATCCGGGTCACGAAGTACCGCCAGATGTCCGGCGCCAGCGCGATCGCGCGCAGCCCGTCCCGATCGGCGGCGGTCAGCGGGCTCAGCCGCACGAACTCGTTCTCCAGCACCACCGGTGCGTCAACGGCCCAGGTTCCCATGGTCACACCGCCTCGACGGTCGACGGGGCGACGGCCTCGACGACCTCGCGCAGCGTGGTCATCCGGGCCAGGTCGTGCTCGGTGAAGCGGGACAGCTCGGTGCCGGTCTCGTCGCACAGCGAGGTGAGGAAGAGCACCTTGTTGAGCGAGGTCAGGCCGTAGCGGCCGGCCAGGTCGGCGTCCGGGTCGATCTCCTCCGGCTCGACCGGACTGGTCAGCACCAGCACCAGGTTCTCCCGGGCCGCGGTCTCGGTCTCAGCGTGCATGGATACCCTCCTGGGGGTTGGCGAGGTCAGCTGCGTAGGCGGCCCGGATCTGCGGGCGCCGGGGTTTGAACTGCGAGGTGAGCAGGCCGTTCTCGACGGTGAACGGCTCGCGGGCGACGATCGCCCGGGCGATCCGCTCGTCCTTGCCGAGCGCCGCGTTGGCGTCGGCGAGCGCGTCGGCGATCGCGGCCTCGTCGGGCGGGTAGTGCGCGGGGCGGACCACGGCGACCAGCTCGGTCTGCCGCGGGCAGAACAGCACCGCCTCGGTGATGGCGGGCCCGGAGGTCAGCCGCTCCTCGATCGGCCGGACCACGATCTTCTTGCCGTTCTCCAGCACGATCACGTCGTCCGCGCGGCCGAGGATGTAGAGGTAGCCGTCCTCGTCGATCAGGCCGAGGTCGCCGGTGCGGACGATGCCGCCGGGCCGGAAGACCTTCTCGCTGTCGCCGGGGGCGGCGTAGGCGTAGTGGTCGTTGACGGGGTGGTCGCTGCGCACGCTGATCACGCCGTCGGCGTCCAGCAGCACCTCCTTGCCGGGCACCACCCGGCCCACGCTGCCCTCGCGGGAGGCGCCGGGGTGGTTCTTGGCAACGATGCAGGTCTCGTTCAGGCCGTAGCCCTCGAAGATCGGCAGTCCGGCCTCGTTGAAGAAGCGCAGCGTCGCGGGGGCCGCCGGGGCGGAGCCGGTCCACAGGTAGCGGATCCGGTCGCCGAAGAGCTGCGCGGCCTGCTCGCCGACCGGCTTTCCCGAGCGGGCCGCCCGGGCCTCGATGTGCCGCCGGGCGGTCTCGAAGAAGGCCGGCACGCCCATCACCACGGTCGGCCGGGCCCGCCGCAGGGTGGCGAAGGCGGCCTCGTAGGTGGAGACGGTCACGTCGTGGCCGTGCCGCAGCGCGGAGTAGATCCAGTACCGCTGCTGCAGCAGCGACAGCGGCAGGAAGACGAACAGGTCGTCGCCCGCCCGGTGGTGGAACATGTCCTGGACCGCGCGCAGCGAGCTGTCGATCGAAGCGGCCGTGGCGCCCAGGCCCTTGGGCTCGCCGGTGCTGCCGGAGGTGAACTTGACGGTGGTCACCCGGTCGGGCTCCCAGACCACCGGTTCGGGTGCCGAGTCGGCCTTCTCCACCAGCCGGTCCACCTCGGCCAGCGGCAGCGCGTCGGCGGCGTCGGCCGGGCGGTCGGTGAACAGCAGCCGCAGTCCGTACCGGCTGATCAGCTGCTGGTCGGGCTCGAACTTGCCGGGCTCGAAGCCGGCCGTCTCGGCGCCCAGCCAGAGCGCCGCCAGGTCCAGCAGCACCCACTGCGGGCTGTTGGCCGCCAGGATCCCGATCCGGTCGCCCGGACCGATCCCCAGCTCGGCCAGCGAGCTCGCCAACCGCCCGGCCCGGCGGTGCAGTTCGACCAGCTCCAGGGTCTCGGTGCCGTCCAGCCTGGCGAACGAGATCCGCCCGCCGGTCGGCGGGTTCGCCGTGATCCGGTTGACGATCACCGCTGCGCCTCCTTCGCCGCCATGGCCGCGTCCACGTGTGCGGCCATCAGTCGCACCGTCTCCAGCGCTGCCAGCTGGCCGAGTTGGATGCCCACGCCGAACCGCTTGCGCACCGCGGTGAGGATCCGCGCGGCGCTGATCGAGTCGCCGCCCAGTGCGTAGAGGTTGTCGTGCGGCCCGACCGCCGGCCGGTGCAGGATCTGCGCCCAGATGCGGGTCAGTTCGGTCTCGGTCGGCCCGGCCTCGCCGTCGTCGGCCATCGGCGCGGCCGCCTGCTCGGCCGGCTCGGCCACCGGCGCCCGGCGGATCAGCTCGCCCCGGTCCACCTTGCCGTTGCGGGTCAGCGGCAGCTCCTCGTGCCACACCACGGCGGCCGGGACCATGTACTCGGGCAGCGCCTCCCGCAGTTCGTGACGGATCGTCAGGACGTCGGGCCGGTCGGCGGCGGCGGGCACCAGGTGGGCCACCAGCCGGTCGCCGCGGCTGCCCTCCTGGCGGACCACCACGGCCTGCCGCACCGCCGGCAGCGCGGCCAGCCTGGTCTCCACCTCGCCGGCCTCGATCCGGTAGCCGTTGACCTTGATCTGGAAGTCGCTGCGGCCCAGGATCTGGATCTCGCCGCTGGGCAGGTAGCGGCCCAGGTCACCGGTCCGGTAGAGCCGCTCGCCCAGCCGCTCGTCGTAGCCGAACTTCTCGGCGGTGCGCTCCTCGTTGCGCCAGTAGCCCTTGGCCACCCCGGTGCCGGCGCCGCAGATCTCGCCAGTCACCCAGTCCGGTGCGTCCTGGCCGTCCGCGTCCAGCACGTAGGCGCGGTTGTTGGTGTTCGGACGGCCGTAGGGGATGGACTCGGAGCCGTCCTCCCACTCCTCGACCGGGTGCAGGATGTTCCAGACCGTGGTCTCGGTCGGTCCGCCGAGCGAGACCACCTCCAGG
Source organism: Kitasatospora cathayae (assembly GCF_027627435.1). Classification (GTDB taxonomy): domain Bacteria; phylum Actinomycetota; class Actinomycetes; order Streptomycetales; family Streptomycetaceae; genus Kitasatospora; species Kitasatospora cathayae. Next base: position 2,299,846 of record NZ_CP115450.1, read on the forward strand.
CCCGGCACCAGTCGGCGCAGCGCCGCCGGCAGCGCCGGCGGCAGCCGGTCCCCGCTCATCATCACCAGCCGCAGGGCCGGCGGCGCCGTGCCCTCGGCCAGCGCCTGGTCGTGCATCAGGCCGACGATGGCGGGCACCGAGTTCCACACCGTCACCCCGCCCGACTCGCACATCCGCAGCCAGTGCGCGGGGTCGACCGCCCGGTCGGCGTCCGGCATCACCAGCGCGGCGCCCGCGGTCAGCGCGCCGAACACGTCCCAGACCGACAGGTCGAAGTTGAAGGCGCTGATCGCGAAGAACCGGTCGTCCTGGTGGATGCCGAACCGGGTGTAGCAGTCGGCCACCACGTTGGCCACGTTGCGGTGGGTGACCATCACGCCCTTGGGCGCGCCGGTGGTGCCGGAGGTGTAGAGCACGTAGGCCAGGTCGTCCGGGTCGGCACCGGCCAGCGGTTCGAGCGGCACCGGCGCACCCGTCGGCGCCGGGTCGGTGGCGTCCAGCCGCAGGACGGCGCGGCCGTCCCGGTCGGCGTCGTCCACGTTGGTCAGCACGCAGCGGACCTCGCCGTCGGCCAGCATGTACCGGCGGCGCTCCTCGGGCAGTGCCGCGTCCACCGGCAGGTAGGCGGCCCCGGCCAGCACCGTGGCCAGGATGCCGATGATCTGCTCCGGCCCGCGCCGCATCACCAGGCCCACCAGCTCGTTGCGCCCGACTCCGTGCGAGCGCAGCCAGGCGGCGGTCAGCGCCGCACGGCGGTGCAGTTCGCCGTAGCTCATCCGGAGCTGGGAGGTGATCAGGGCGGGGTTGTCCGGGCAGCTGGTCGCCCGCTCGGTGAAGGCGTCCTGGAGCAGCACCTCGGGCAGCTCCACGGCGGTGTCGTTGGCCGCCCGCCGGCGCCGCAGCTGGTCGCCGGGGAGCAGGTCGAAGCCGGTGCGGGCCCAGCTCCGATCCTCCAGCAGCTGCTCCAGCAGGGACTGGTAGCCCTGGGTCAGGGCCTCCAGCAGGCCGGCCGGGAAGAGCTCGTCCAGCCCGTCGAGCTGGATCACCAGGCCCTGGTGCTGCTCCATCGCGAAGGCGTTCAGCCAGATCTGCGGGGTCTGGCTGACGCTGAACACCTCCGGGCCGAACAGTTCGAACGCCGAGCCGTCCACCTCCTCGGTGTAGCCGATCGCGCTGTTGAAGGTGAACGGCATCCGCGCCTCGGCGCTGCCGCGCCGCCGGCCCAGCTCGCGCAGCACCTCGATGCCGGACTGGTGCCGGTGGTCCAGGTCGGTGCGCAGCCGCCGCTGGAGCGCCTGGGCCCGGGCCGCGAACGGCTTGCTGCGGTCGACCTCGATCTCCACCAGCAGGGTGTCGGAGAACTGGCCGACGGCCTCGGCGATCCGGTGGTGCACCGGCGGGCGGTTGGCCACCGTGGTGGTCACGGTGAACCGCTCGCCGGCGCCCCAGCGGGAGAGCACCTCACCGTAGGCGGCCAGCAGCGCGCCGGACGGGGTGAGCCCCGCTCCCGCGGCCCGGCGCTTGAACGCGGCCCACTGCGCGGCGTCCAGCCGCACCTGGCGCTGGACGAACCGCGGCCGGGTGATCGCGGCCGGGCTCGCCGCCACCGGCAGGTCGGGGTGGGCCGCCAACTGGTCCAGCCGGCCCGACCAGTAGGCCCGGGAGCGGGCCGCGGGCGCCTTGACCGCCGCCGCCGCCAGCGCCGAGACGTAGTCCTCCAGCGGCAGTTCGGCGCCCTCGGCGGCCAACTCGCCCTGGTAGGCCCGCCACCACTCGCGGAAGAACAGGAAGGAGCTGATCCCGTCCATCACCAGGCCGTCGTGGCTGACGTGCAGCACCATCGCCCGGTCGGAGAGCTCGGTCACCTCGACCGCCAGCAGCGGCGCGCGGTCGGCGGGCAGCACCCGGTGCGAGCGCTCCTCGCGCAGCGCGGCCCGGGTCCGCAGCTGCTGCTCGGGGCTCTGCCCGCGCAGGTCGAGCCGCTCGATCAGCACCGGGGCGACCGAGGCCTCCACCACCTGGCGGCCGTCCTCGGTGAACCGGGCCCGCAGCGCGTCGTGCCGGCGGATCACCGCGTTCAGCGCCGCCTCCAGCCGGCCGACGTCCCAGTGCCCCTCGATCTCGTGGTAGACGTGACTGGCGGTGGAGATCTCGAACACGCCGCCGCGGCCCAGCAGGTAGGCGTGCTGCAGCGGGGTGAGCGGGAAGCTGCCGCTCTCGTGCGGGGTGGCCGCGCTCAGGTGCTGGATCAGCTCGGCCTTCAACCGCTTGATGCGGCCGACCAGTTCCGGGTCCATCCGGTCGCGCATGCCCTGCAGGCGCAGGTCCCCGCCGGTCACCGAGACGGACAGGCCCCGCTCCTCGATGTCCTGGACCAGTTCGACGAGTTCGGCGTTCATGCCGCCGCCTCCACGAGCGCCGTGTCCGCCCGCTCGCCGATCAGCCCGGCCAGTGCGGTCAGGTCGTGCTCGCCGAGCAGCTCGTCCACCAGCACGTCCACGTCCAGCGCGGTGAGCAGCTGGTACTGCAGCTGGACCGCCTGCAGCGAGCTGATGCCCAGGTCGATCAGGGTGGCGTCGGCGGCCGGCCGTTCGGCCAGCTGGAGCGCCTCGGTGACCAGGTCGGTGAGCAGGCCCAGGTGCTCGGGCTGGTCGGCGGCCGGGGCGGCCGCGGCGGCGAAGAACACCGCGTCCGCCAGGGTGACCTCGGTGCCCGGCGCCAGCAGCTCGACCGAGGTCGGCCAGTGCGCCGGCTCCGACAGGCCCAGCGCGGCCGACAGCCTGGCGGCGAAGCGCGGCATCACCGGTGCCGCCACCCGGGCCAGCAGCTTCGCGGCCGCCAGCTCCAGCGCCACCGCCGTGCGGGCCTCGGCCCGCCAGCGGGCGTCGTCCGCCGTCAGGCTCTCCAGCTCGGCGAACCGGACCGTGTCACGCACGATGCCGTCCAGTTCGGCGGCGGCCTGGTTGAGCGAGAACCCGGCCTGGCCGAGCGCCCCGGTCACCGCGGTCAGCCGGGCGCCGAGCCGGGCCAGGAACGCGGTCTGCTCCGGGGTCCAGTTGCCGGCGTCCGGCGCCGCGCCGTCGTACTCCTTGCGGACCCGGGCGCCCAGGTCGGTCAGCCAGTGCTCCCAGGTGCCGACCAGGGTCTCGGTCAGCACCCGCTGGTACTCCTCGCGGCGGAAGTCGGTGCGCCGGCCCTCGGGCCGGGTCAGGCTGAGGAAGAACCGCACCGCGTCGACCGTGTCGGCGTTGAGGATCTCCTTGCCCCAGATCGCGTGCCGCCGGCTGGTGGAGAACTTGGCGCCCTCCAGCAGGTAGAACTCGTTGACGTGGTAGTCGATGTCAGGCGTCCAGTCGGGGAACGCTGCCCGGTACAGCGCCGGGTAGAGCACGCCGTGGTAGAAGCTGTTGTCGTAGCCGAAGAAGTGGACGATCTTCCAGTCCGCGCCGGGCTCGGCGGCCCGCCAGTCCTGGTCCAGCCGGCGGCCGAGCGCCTGGATGCCGTGCAGGAAGCCGTAGGACATCTCCGGCCAGACCCAGATCACCTGGTCGGCGCCGGCCTCCTCGGCCGGGCGCACGCCCCAGTCGGCCGGGTGGCTGACCGGGATGTCCAGCTCCGGGCGGGCGAACAGCCGCCGGGCGAGGTCGCGCAGCCGGACCGGGACCCGGCCCAGTCGGTGGTGCGCGGCGATCTCGTCCTCGAACTCGTGCAGCGGCAGCGAGAAGCGGGTCGCGGTGCCGGTCCGCGGCGCTGCCTGCGAGCGGGCCGAGCGCGGCGCGACCAGGTCGACCACCAGGTTGGGCTCGCCGCACTCCTCACAGATGTTGCCGCTGGTCCCGGCGGCGCAGGTCGGGCAGGTGCCCTTGACGTCCACCTCGTAGAGATAGGCGCCGGTCTCACCGTCGAACAGGGCCGGCGCGGCCTTCGGGGCGACCGCGCCGGAGTCGACCAACCGGGTGAAGAACTCCCGGAGCCCGTCCGGGTACTCGGCGTCCGCGTTGGTCACCGTGTACTGGTCCAGCGGGATGTCCATCAGCTCCAGGGTGGCCGCGATCTCCGCGCTGAAGTGCGCGGCGGTCACGGCCGGGGTGTTCCCGTCGCGCTCGGCCGCGCCGACCACGTAGCTCTGGAAGTCGTCGCTGCCGGTCAGGTGCCAGGCGCGGGCGCCGTTCATCCGCTGGAACCGGACGAACGCGTCGGCCCCCAGGTACGGGCCGGAGAGGTGGCCCAGGTGGAGGTCCCCGTTCGGGGTGGGCGGAGTGGAGAAGACGAAGACCGGCCGGTCCCCGAAACCGGTGCCCGCGGGGGCGGTGGCCGCCCGGACCGCGCGCTCGGCGTCGCGCCAGTACTGGGTGACGAACACCAGGTCGTCGGTGCCGGTGTTGTGCAGCACGTGCGTCTCGAAGGGCTCGAACAGGGCCACCGTGCCCGGCACCGCCGGGTGGCGCTCCCCGTCGACCTCGAACTCGCCGCGGCCGGCCACGATCACGAAGAACTCGGTCTCGTCGTGCCGGTGCAGCTCGGAGCTGACGCCCGGAGCCACCCGGCCCCAGCCGGCGCCCGAGCCCTGGCTGCCCGCGATTCCCTCGATGCTGCTCATGTCGATGCCGAAGGCCTCGTGCAGCACGCCCTCGTCGTAGCTGCTCAGTATCATGCGTGACTCCTGGTCGGACTGGTCAGGAACGGAATGTCGATCAGATCGGCGGCCTGCGCGGCGATCGCGGGAGCCAGCCGGTAGCCGGAGCCGTTGGCGGCGCCGGCGAAGACCACCCGCGGGTCGGCGGGCAGCGGGCAGACGATCGGCTCGCCGGTGCCGCTGTAGGCGTCGCAGAAGACCCGCCCGGAGGCGCAGTGCGCCGCGTACTCGGGGGCCACGGCGCGCAGCACCGCCAGCGCGTCGCCGAGGTCCTGGTCGGACAGGCCCTCGCCCAGCGCGTCGGGGTCCACGCCCCACTCCTGGCAGGTGTAGCTGAACAGCCAGTGCCCGCGGTCGTGCAGCGGGAGCAGGAAGGCGTCCTCCGCCTGGAAGACGACCACCCGGTCGGTCGGTGCGGGCACCAGGTCGATGTGCAGCGCGACCACCTTCTTCACCCGCACCCCCAACGGAGCGACCAGCTCGCGCCAGGCCGGGGACGCGATCCACGGCCCGGGCGCCAGCACCACCTGACCGACCGTCAGTTCACCGCCGCTGCTCAGCGCCAGGGTGATCCGCTCGGGGCCGAGCCCGATCGCGGTGACCCCGGTGCCCTCGTGCACCACCGCGCCGCCGCGCAGCTCGCTGGCGAGCCGACCGGTCAGACCCGCCACGTCCGCGTACTGGCCGCCCTCGACCTGCCAGACGCCCGCGGTGGCCGGGGTCGGCCGGGCACTGGCGAGGTAGCTCCGGCGCACCGTCTGCTCCGCGCCGACCACGTCCATGCCGACCTGGTGGATCGGCAGTTCCGGTCGGTGCGAGGTCAGTTCGGCGTAGTACTGCTGGCTGTAGGCGGCCATGCCGCGCACCCGGCCGGTCGCGCCGCGCGGGAAGTGCAGGCCGGCCGAGCGGCGGCTGGCGCCGGAGCCGACCGAGTCCCGGTCCAGCAGCGCCACCGTCCGCTCCGGGCGCCGGGCGAGCAGTTCTCGCGCGGTCAGGCAGCCGATGATGCCGCCGCCGACGACCGCGATGTCCACCTCGTTCATCGCCGCTCACACCCCCCAGCCGGCGTCGGCCCCGACCTTGGCGGACCAGTCGATGAAGGACTCCAGGGGCTCGTTGCTGCGCAGCCCACGGATCCGGTCGACGATCCGGCGGCTGCGCCAGGCGTTCAGGCTGAGGTTGGGGTCGGCCAGGCCGCGCTGCTGCTTGGCCGCGTTCTGCACGAAGATGTTCCGATCGGCCGGACCGTCCCAGCGGACCGCGTAGTCCTGGTCGATCCGCAGCTCCTCGCCCTCGCGCTCCAGGCGGTCGGCGATCGGGGCCAGGAAGTCGGTGGCGGCCGGGCGGAAACCGGTGGCCCAGACGATCACGTCGACGTCGAACCGCTCGGTGCCCTGGCGCTGGTCGTTGTGGCGCACCTCGACCGTCCAGCCGCCGCCCTCGGCCGCCCGCACCGTCTCCATGGCGCGGTTGGGGGCCAGCGCCACCAGGTCCTCGGCGCCCTCGATGAACCGGTGGACGTAGATCCGCTGGTAGATCTCGCGCAGGGTGGCCTCGGAGACCCCGTCGCTGGTCAGGATGTGCTCGGCGTTGAACCGCTCCCGGGCCGCCGGCGCCAGCCGGTAGAAGTACTCGGCGTGGCCCGGCATGTAGAAGTCGTTGGTGAAGGGCGAGTCGTCGATCGGGAAGTAGTTGCGCCGGCGGGAGATCCAGGAGACCCGGCGCGGCAGCTCGCTGCCCGACCGCGAGATGAGGTCCAGGAAGGCCTCGGCGCCGGACTGGCCGCCGCCGATCACCGCGACCCGCTTGCCGCCCAGGTGCTGGGCCCGGTCCAGGAACTCGCTGACGTGGAACTGGGTCGGGCCGATCAGCCCGGCGGCCTGCGGCGGCACCCACGGACGGTTGCCCACCCCGAGCACCAGGTTGTCCGCGGTCAGCCGGCGCCGGTCGGTGTCCACCACGAACCGCGCGCCGTCGAAGTCGACCGCCCGGACCTCCTCGCCGAACCGCACGTTCGGGTTGCGGCGACTGGCCCAGTCCAGGTAGTTGCGGAACTCCTGCCGGGGCACGTCGCTGAACTGGGCGTTGAGGAAGTGGTAGATCCGGCCGTGCTCGTGCAGGTAGGCGAGGAAGGAGTACGGGTTGGTCGGGTCGGTCAGGCTGACCAGGTCCTTGTACAGCGAGACCTGCAGGGTGGAGCCGGGCATCTGCTGCCCGTCGTGCCAGCCGAACTTCTCCTTGCGGTCGAGGAAGAGGTTGCTGACCTCGGGCTCGCTGTGCAGCAGTGAGGCCAGGCTCAGGTTGGCGGGGCCGGCGCCGACACCCAGGCAGGTGTAGTGGGCCTCGGCGGGGTGGGTGTGGGACATGTTGCGGGCCTCTCTTTGTTCTCGGACGGCGAAGGTGGAGAAGCGGGCACAGCGCACTGCCCGCCCAACAGGGCGTCAGGGAAGTCGGTTTGGGGGGAGGGTCAGCCCGCGCGGGGCTCGGGCCGCACGGCGGCCAGGCCCAGTACGGTGGCCGCCAGCGAACCGAGCGCCAGCAGCGGCCAGACCAGCACGCCGGCCTGGATGAACAGCCAGCCGCCGAGCATCGGGCCGAGCGCACTGCCCAGGCCGAACACGAACTGGAAGCTGCCGATGTAACGGCCCTTCAGCTGCTCCGGACCGGCGGTTCCGGGGTAGGCGAACACCGTGGGACCGCCGATGATCTCGCCGATCGACCAGACCAGGGTGCCCAGCACGATCGCGGCCGCTCCGATCGGCAGTGCGTAGCAGGCCACTCCGGCGCCGACCAGGGCGAATCCCAGGCCGATGGTGATCCGCGCCGGCCAGGACTGGGCGAGCCGGGTGACCAGCAGCTCGAAGGCGATCACCACGAAGCCGTTGAGCGAGACCGCGACCGTGTACCAGACGACGGCCAGGTGCCGGTCCTGCACGAACAGCGGCAGGGTGGACAGGTACTGGACGTAGACCACGGCGTGGCAGAAGGCGGCGGCCAGGTAGCGCAGGTAGCGGCGGTCGCGCAGCACGGCCCGGTAGCCGCCGGCCTGCGGCGCCGCGGCCTCGGTGGCACTGCGGCGGGTGGCGGCGGGCAGCGTGGCCAGCGCGAGGACCGCGTAGGCCAGCGCGATCAGCGCCTCACCCCAGAAGAGCAGCAGGTACCGGTCGTGGCCCGCGTGGTAGAGCCAGAAGCCGACCAGCGGGGCCGCGGTGGCGCCCAGGTTCAGGCCGAAGCGGTACATCGCGAAGACCATCACCTGCCGCTCGTCCGGCGTGAGTTCGGCGAGCAGGGTGGCCGAGGCGGGCCGGAAGACCTGCGCGCTGAGGCCGGCCAGGCCGACCGCCGCCATCAGCAGGCCGTACCCGGGCAGGTAGAGCAGGGCCGCGGTGAGCACCGCGGTCGCGCTCATGCTGGCCACGGTGGCGTTGCGCACGCCCAGTCGGTCCGCGAGCGAGCCGCCGACCAGCACGCCGAGCACGGCGCCACCGCCGTACACGCCCAGCGCCAGCACGGTCTCCGATTCGGAGTAGCCCTTCGAGCCGAGGAAGAGCACCAGGAAGACGTTGAGGAAGCCGCTGAGCCGGTTGACCAGCACGCCGGCCAGCACGGTCTTCACCGCGAGCGGCGCGTCCCGGAAGGTGGCCCAGACGGTCACCCGGGCCGGCGCCGGTTCGGCCACCGCCTGCGCCTGCGCAACCGGCTCCGGGCGGACGGTGTCAGTCGACATCGCGCACCTCGATCGCCACCGCCGCGCGCACCCGCTGCTCCAGCGCGTCCAGCTCCTCGGGTGACGGAGCGTCGATCAGGAAGCAGACCGCGCGGTCCTCGGAGCTCTCCAGCGGGCCGAGCCGGCTGCCGCGCTCCTTGAGCACCAGCACCGCGCGCAGCTCCCCCGGCCCGTCCGGGCCGCCGACCGGCGGGTCCGGCCAGATCCCGGCCTCGCCCAGCCAGACCGGCCGGACGCCGGGCCAGTCCACCCGGACGTCGTCCAGGATCCCGTCCCGGTGCTCCAGGTAGACCTGCCGGGTCCAGCGGCGCGGCTCGGGGTAGCCGGCCGGTTCGCCCAGCGCCAGCCGGACGATCTCCGGTTCCAGCGGCTCTCCGGTGGCCAACCGGTAGAGGGCCAGCAGGCCGTCGCCCGGGGTGCGGGCGGCCACCTCCATCAGCACCGGGCGGCCGGCGGCGTCCACCCGCCACTCGGCGTGGGCGATCCCGCTGCCGAAGTCGAGCGCCGCCAGCATGGTGGCGTTGGCCTCCAGCAGCGCCCGGTCCACCGGCTCCGGCGCGCTCGGCACCGAGTGCGACAGTTCGACGAAGGTGGCCGCGTGCGACTCGGTGGTGGTCTTGCGGGTGACCGAGGCGAAGATCACCTTGCCCTCCTGCACCAGGCTCTCCACCGAGTACTCCTGGCCGACCACCTTCTGTTCCACCAGCAGCGTCTCGTGCTCCGGGTAGTCGGCCAGCCGCGCGGCCAGCGCCTGCTCGTCGTCGACCGTCACCACACCCGAACTGGAGTGTCGGGCGGCGGGCTTGAGCACCACGGGGTACGCGACCGAGGCCGGGTCGAAGGCGGCTCGCTCGGCCGCCGGCAGCACCGCGCCGGGCGGCGCGAACTCCGGCAGGTACCAGCGCTGCAGCGGCTTGGAGCGGCAGACCCGGGTGGCCCGCAGGCCCGGGCCGGGCAGGCCCAGCGCGTCGGCCAGCAGCCCGGTGGGCTCCACCAGGGTCTCGCCCACCGCGTAGGCGCCGACGATCCGGTAGCGCGCCCGCCAGTCGGCGGCCCGTGCCAGCACGCCTGCGGTGAACGAGCCGTCCTGGTTCAACTCGCCGTCCACGAAGGCGATCTCGTCGATCAGCGCGGCCGGCCCGGTCGGGTCGGCCTGGGCGGCCAGCGCGCGCTCGCGCCAGCCGCGCGGGGTGATCAGCAGGATCTTCAGCCCGCGGGCGGCCAGCTCCTGCAGGTAGCGCGGATTGCGGCAGACCACCCAGAAGGCTCCGGTCAGGACGAAGGCCGGTGGTCGTCGGTCGGTCACAGCAGTGCTCCTTGCGTCGTGTTCTCGGTGGTGCGCAGCTCGGTGGTGATGCCGCGCGCGGCCAGGAAGTCCAGCCACTGTCCGGCCTCCTGGGCGCCCTCGGCGGCCCGGTGCAGGCCGGGGGCCAGCGCGCCGTCGAGGATCCGCGTGATGCCGTACGCCAGGGGCAGCGAGACCAGCAGGGCCATGGCGCTCTCCCGCTCGTCGCCGCGCAGGTCGAGCAGGTAGCTCCCCGACCAGGAGCCGTCGGCCCAGCTCAGGTCCAGCGCCACGGCGAGCACCACGCGGTCGCGGTCCGTCTCCCGCATCGGGTGGCGCTCGGCCAACTCGCCCGCCAGTGCCGCGATCCGCCCGTCGTCGCCGGACTCCACGGTGGCGAAGACCTCGGACCAGGCGGCCCGCCAGCCGGCCGGGCGCAGCGTGCCGCGGACGAAGGAGCGCTTGCGCCAGTGCGGCGGGAAGCCGTACTGCTCGGCGAAGGGCAGGCTGTCGCGGTTGGGGTACACCTCGAACCGCTCGCCGGCCACCGGGTACTCCGTGGTCGCCTGCCAGGGGCGCGGCGCGGTGCGCAGCTGCCAGTCGCGCAGGTAGCGGGCCGGCGAGCGCAGCGCGTTGAGCACACCGAGCGGGGCCCAGCTGAAGCGGTAGCGGAACTCGTTGAGCTCGGCGGGCAGTCCGCCGCAGTAGGAGGTGAAGTCGGCGGTGCTGACGGCCTCCCCGGCGGCGGTGCGGCCGAGTTCGACCAGGCGGTGGGCCATCAGGTGGTCGATGCCCGGGTCCAGGCCCGCCTCGGTGAGCACCACGGTCCGCTCGGCCGTGGCCGCCAGTTCGGCCAGCTCCGGCGAGACGTAGCTGGAGCAGGCGAAGTGGGCACCGTGCGCCAGCGCGAGGCGCAGCAGCTCGGGGTGGTGGGCCGCCGGGAGCATCGACACCAGCACGTCGCCGGGGGCCAGCGCGGCGGCCAGGGCCGCCGTGTCGAAGCCGCGGGCCGCGGCCCGGCCGGCCAGGCCGCGGGCCGCGAGGCACTGTTCGGCCTTGGCCGCGGTCCGGCCCCAGAGCACCACGCGGGCACCGTGCTCCAGCAGCAGCTCCAGACCGCTGCGGCCGGTGGAGAGCCCGGTGCCGATCCAGTGCACCGTGCGTATCGAGGTCGAGAGGTCGGACACGGAGGGCTCAGACATGGACGGCCTCCAGTTCGTGGTGGCGGCAGGCGGCCCGGAAGTCGGCCCGGCAGTGCCGCCAGGGCGCGGCCGGGTCGGCCAGGGTGCGCAGTTGGGCGACCAGTTCCGCGGAGAACGCCCGGCTGGCCTCGGCCGGCAGCAGCGAGGGCAGGTTGTCGATGGCGATCAGGTCCAGCGGCGGGTCCTGGTGCAGGCGGCGCACCGGCTCGGACCAGTCGGTGACGGTGCGGTAGACCGGCAGCACGTTGAGGTCGGAGGTGACGTCGCAGGTCACGTCGACCACCAGGCTCAGCCGCCGGTCGGCGACCGGGAGGTCGGCGGGGCGCAGGAACGGCGGGATCGGACGGGTCGTGAGCACCGTGTTGACCAGCAGGTCGTGGTGGAGCAGTGCGGCGCGGTCCAGTTCGCGGGTCTCCGCCTGGTCCCAGCAGGTGGCGGCCAGCCCGGCCACCTCCAGCGCGTCCACCGCGCCGCGCCCGCAGCGGCCGAGCGCGCCGATCACCAGCGCGTCCGGGGCGCCGGCGCGCATCGAGTCGCGCAGCTGCCGGTCCAGCTCGCTCTTGGCCAGCGGGCGCAGCGGGGCGGTGAGCCGGCCGCGGGCCTGCAGCACGCCGAGCGCCGCACCCACGTAACCGGCCCAGTAGCCGAAGGCGGCCAGCCGGCGCCCGGTGTCGTCCACCAGGTACTCCAGGTCGAGCAGCTCGCCGCCGCCGCGGGCGAACCTGGCGAGCAGCTCACGACTGCCCTGCTGGCCCTTGTAGGCGTGCCCGAAGAAGATGTGCCGGTGGACCAGCCGGTCGGGCAGGTCCGGGAGCTCCTTGAGCCCGAGGACGTACGCCGGTTCGGGGGCCTCGGTCCAGGAGCCGGCCTCGGCCCCCTGGCAGCCGGCGGCCAGGTACTCGTCCAGCGGGTACACCCGCTGCGGGGACTCCTCCACGGTCAGGTGGAACCCCAGCTCCACCAGCCGGCGTGCGTCCTGCGGCACCAGCGGAGCCCGGCGCTCGGTGGCGCGCACCTCGTGCCGGATCCACAGCCGCGGCTGCTCTGCCATCGGTCTCGTCCTTCCTGGATGTGATCGTGCGGGGGTAAGGCGGTGCCAGTCGAATGCGGATGGGCCGAAGTCGGACGGGGCTGCTCAGAGCAGCGGGATGCGCGCGTTCGCCAGGGCCCGGTAGCGCGGCCCGGCGGGCAGCGCGGCCGCCTCGAAGCCGTGCGCCAGCAGTTCGTCCAGGACACCCGCGGTGATCGCCACCGCGAGGTCGGCGCCCGGGCAGCGGTGCGGGCCGGCGCCGAAGGTGAAGCAGCTGGGCGCGGGGCGCCCGGGGTCGAAGGCGTGCGGGTCGGGGTTGGCCGCGGGGTCGCGGTTGGCGGCGGCGAGCACCACCAGCACGGCCTGTCCGGGCTGCACGGTCGCCGCGCCGAACCGCCAGGGCTCGGCCGCGAACCGGCGGGTGTTCTGGATCGGCGCGTCGTGCCGGGCCACCTCGCGGGCCAGCGCGGCGAGGTCGTCGGCCGGCTGCTCGCGCAGCGCCAACAGCGAGTTGCCGATCAGACCGGCCGTCGCGTCGTAGGTCTGCGAGAGGAACCCCACGGCGTTGGCCAGCAACGGCGCCACCCGCGGCCAGTCCCGCCGACCGGCCGCCCGGACCAGGGCAGCCAGCAGCCCGGTCGGCTCGGCACCGGTCAGGCCCGGCCCGAGCAGCTCCCGCAGCCGCGCCGCGGCCTCCGCGGCCGCCCGCTGCTGCTCCGCCGTGGCACCGGCGGGGATGCACTGCACGAAGTCCCCCACCAGTCGCGCCGCCTCCGGCTCCAGCCCGGCGTCCAGGCCGCACAGCGCGGCCACCACGCGGGCCGGCACCTGGAACATCAGCTCCTCGAAGTCGGGGCCGCCGGCCCGCTCCAGGCTCTGCCGGGTCCGCTCGGCGGCCAGCTTGCCCGCCTCGGCCGGCTCGGCCTCGCCGAGCGCGTCCAGCACCACCTGCTTGAGGCGCTGCTGGTCCGGGCCGTCGGTCATCCGGACCAGGTCGCCGAAGACCTCGCCGGCGGCGGTGCCGAGCAGCCCGGTCGGCACCGGCTCGGCCGGCGGGCGGACCCGCAGTTCGGCGGCCGACAGCGCGGCGGTGACCGAGGCGGCGTCGGCGGCCACCCAGGCCTGCAGCCGGTCGTCCCAGTCGAACGGACGTTCCGCGGTCAGCCGCGCGTAGTACGGGTACGGGTCGGGGTGCCGGACGGCCTCGACCGGGTTCGTCGGGGTCTGCATGACGGTCGTGCTCCTTGACGGTGCGTCAGCGGGCCCGGCGCGCGTCCAGCGCACCGGCGATGGTCAGCTGTTGAACCTCCGAGGCGCCCTCGTAGACACGCAGCGCCCGGATCTGCCGGTAGAGGCGTTCGGGCAGGCTGTCGGCGACCAGCCCGGCGGCGCCGTGCAGCTGCACGCACCGGTCGACGATCCGCTGCGCCGCCTCGGTGGCCTGCAGCTTGGCGATGCTGGAGTGCTTGCCGAACCCCCGGTGGCCCCGGTCGAGCTCCCAGGCGGCCCGCCCGACCAGCAGCGCGGACGCGTTCAACTCGACTTCCATGGCGGCCAGGTCGAACTTGACCGTGGGCAGGTCGAACAGCACCCCGCCGTAGACGGCGCGCTGCCGGGCCCGTGCCTGGGCCGCGTCGGCGGCCCGCCGGGCGAAGCCGAGCGCGGCCGCGCCCACCGTCATCCGGGCCCGCTCCAGCAGGTCCATCGCCACCACGAAGCCGCGCCCGGGCCGCCCGAGCACCGCGTCGGCGGGCACCCGGCAGTCCTCGAACGCCAGGTGGGCGAAGGGGCGGGGCGCGATCGCGTCGATCGGCTCGCGCACCCGCAGGCCCGGGGTGTCACCGGGGACCAGGAAGGCGGTCAGCCCCAGCGGCCCCGGTCCCTCGCCCGTCCGGGCGATCACGCAGACCACGTCCGCCACCGTGCCGTTGGCGATCCACGCCTTGCCGCCGTTGAGCACGTACTCCTCGCCGTCCCGCTCGGCGGTCAGCGCCACCGCGGCGACGTCCGAGCCGGCCTGCTCCTCGGAGACCGCGAAGGCGCCGGCCAGGGTGCCGGCCGCGAGGCCCGGCAGGTAGCGCCGCCGCTGCTCGGGACTGCCGTACCGCAGGATCGGGGTGGCCGAGAGCACCTGGATCGCGAAGGCGAAGTCGGCCAGGTCCTCGGCGTAGGCGAGCGCCTCGCGGGCCAGGCAGACCGAGCGGTAGTCGCCGTCGGTGCCGGGCTCCTCGTCGTCCAGGAAGGCCAGCCAGCCGGCCTCGCCGAGCGCGGCCAGCGCCCGGCGCACGGCCTTGTCCGGGCCGTCGGTGCGCAGTTCGGTCCAGAGCGCGGCCCGCTCCTCGCACCACCGGCCCAGCCGCTGGGCGCGGTCGCGGTGCTCGTCGGTGTAGAAGGGCAGCCGGAGGATCTCCGGGTCGAAGGCGTTGGGGGTCACGGCGGGCTCCTCAGATGACCAGGTCGTCGGCGGTGTCGGCCTCGGTGGCCAGCGAGTTGACCAGCTGGTGCTCCACGAACCAGGCGAAGGAGGCGTAGCCGCGCCAGATCCGGCGCCACTCGCGCCGCTCGGCCGCCTCGCCCGCCTCCCGGCGCACCCCGTCCAGGTGGGAGACGATGATCTCGGCGGACTGGCGGGCGTGGCCGGCCGAGAAGTTGTCGATCGACAGGTGCGCTTCCTCGTAGGCGGTGTCCAGGTTGTGGCGGCGCAGCTTCTGCACCTCGTGCAGGCGCATCTCGCCGAGCCCGAACATCTCGATCCCGAGGTTGTAGCCGAGGATCTCGCTGTGCAGCCGGTCCGGGAACAGCGCCAGGCAGATCTGGTGGATCGAGAACCGGTAGAGCTCGTCCGGCAGTTCGCCCTGGTCCAGGAACTCCGCCGAGCGGATGTGCGGCAGCTGGACGTCCATGCTGGCCAGCACCTGGCGGATCAGCGTGATGTGGTTCTTGGCGAGCTCGCCGCGGCCCATCTCGTCGGCGTAGATCGAGAAGAGCATCGCGTCGCTCTGCCGGTGGTAGCGGCCGTGGTTGCCGATCCGGTAGGCCCAGGTGCCGTCGATCAGGCTGCCGAGGGCGAAGGTCTTCTGGTGGAAGATCACCTCGTCGCGGTCCGGCACCTCCTGGAGTGCCCGGTACGGGCCGACCAGCTTGTCCCAGTAGATCCGGTCCACCCGCTCCAGCAGCGCCTCGGGGGTGTAGTCGAACCAGCTGGCGTCGGTGTACCGGCCGCCGGCGCCGTGGCGGAAGAGCAGTTCGGCCCGCTCCAGGCCCTCCTCGGCGGTCTGCGCGGCCAGCGGCAGGGTGTTGGGGAACTGCTCGATGTTGACCAGCCGGTGGAAGAACTCGCGGTCGTCGGCGGGGGACGCCTCGGCGAACCGCACGTCCGGCGGGGCGGCGGCGAGCACGGCCCGCTGCCACTGCGCGGCCTGCTCGTCGCCGCTGGTGTCGGGCCGCAGCGGCGCACCGGCCGGCTCGCCGGCGGCGACCGCCTCGGCCCACTCCTTGAAGACCGCGGCCTCGGCCTCGTCGAAGACGCCGAACATCGGGCCGCCGAACTTGACCGCCCGGGTGAACGGGCAGCCGCCGCTGCGCAGCGGGCGCAGCTGGCGGGAGGCGCGGAACTCGGCCATGAAGGCGTCGAGGTCGAACTGCGGGTCGGCGAAGGTCTCGGAGAGCAGCTTGCCGCCGATCTTGACGTTCTTGTGCTGGCGTCCGGCGAACGGGCGGTGCCGCTCGACGATCTCGGCGGCCCGCGCGTCCACCGACAACCCGGCCCGGTAGGACACCAGTTCGGCCAGTAGGGCGAGCTGCTCGCGCTCGATCCGGACCACCAGCCGGACCGCTGCGGCCAGTCGCCGCCGGTCCTGCGCCCCGGTGTCCGACCGTTCGGTCAGCTCCAGGTACTCGGCGAGCAGCTCGTCGACCGCGAGCGTCGGCTCGGTGCCGTTCAGAAGGTCGTCCAGGCCGAGCGCGTGGAAGGCGTACTGGACGCCGACCACCTCCGGCAGGAAGGCGGCGGGCAGCCGGGACAGGGCCAGCAGGAAGGCGCCGTGCAGGGCGGCCAACGGGCGGGCCTGGGCCCGGACGAGGAAGTCCGCCTCCTCCGGCTGCGGCAGCAGCACCCCGGCGTCCTCCAGCGCGCGGCGGCGCCGCTGCGGCACGGAGTGCTGCGGGCGGCCCTCGCCCTTGAGCGCGAAGTACTGGGCGTAGAGCCGGTTCACCACCAGGGCGGGCTGGGTGGCGGGCTGCGAGACGGTGTCCAGCCAGCAGCCGGCCAGCAGCGCGACCGGGGCCCGACCGCGCAGCGCGACGGCCCGGTCGGCGGGCGTGGCGGTCAACCTGGCCGCCGTCGGGGCGAACTCCGCCCGGGCGCCGGCCACCAGGGCGGTGAGCGCGTCGGCGGTGACCGGCCCGGCGCCGGGGTCCTCCGCGGCGAGGAAGGCGGCCAGCACCCGGCGGGCCACCAGCAGGGTGGTCTGGGACTCCTGGTCGGCGAGCAGCCGGTGGTAGGTCACCGCCGGGCCGGCGGCCAGCACCGCTTCGGCCTCGGCCTGCGCGGTGGGGCTGAACTCGAAGCCGCCGACGGGCAGCGAGGTGGTCAGGTCGTCGAGGTCGTGGGTCTGGTGGGCGTACACGGGCACTCCATCGGACGGTGGCGTGGCAGGGCGCGCCGGGGCGACCCACGGACGGCGGGCAGCGCGGCGGGAGGGGGGTTCTGGGGAGGGCTGGCGCGCCGGGCGGCCCGGGCGGGGCCGGACCGGCGGCGGATCGGCCGACGGGGCGTCAGGCGCCGTCGCGCTGGAGCAGGACGGCGACCCGCGAGCCCGGCACGGAGACCGCGGCCAGGTAGTGGCCGCCGTCGCGCAGCAGTCCGGCGCGTTCCTGGTCGGCCAGGTTGATCAGCGGGTCCGCGGCGAAGCAGTGCCCGAACCGGGTGATGTTCGCGGTGTACAGCTGGCGGGCGGTGAAGCCGGCCTGGCGCTCCTTCATGGTGACCAGCGGCAGGAACAGGTTGGCGTGCAGGAGTCCGTCCACCTGGTCGGGCGCCAGGCCGAGCGGCGCCAGCAGGCGCCCGTTGGCCTCCCGGGCGAGGTCGGCGCTGATCTCGTGCGACCAGTCCAGCGCGGCCGCCTCCTGGGCGGCCGCGGTGGACCGGATCCGGTAGTGGGCTCCGAGCCCGCTCCCGGCCCCGGCCGTGGTACCGGCCGAGACCAGGCAGCTCGCCGCCCCGTCGCTGAAGAGCGCGAAGCTCTCCATCCGCTCCTTCTCGTCCTCGATCCGGTCCGTGGTGACGACCAGGATCCGGCGGTGCCGGCCGGCCGCCACCAGCGCGTGCGCGGTGTCGAGGGCGACCAGCAGGTTGGTGCAGCGGTTCAGCGTGATCCCGAGGAACGCCGCGCGTTCGAGGCCGGTCCCGGTCAGGATCCGCTCCACGAACCGGCCGTGGGTGCGCGGCCCGCCCGGGAACCGGGTGGAGCACAGGATCAGCGCGTCCACCTCGGCCGGGTCCACACCGGCCGCCCGCAGCGTGGCCGTGCCGCTGTCGATCGCCAGTTCCGCCAGGCCGCGGCCGGTGCGGCGCACCGACCCCCAGCCCCAGAGCGCGGCCCTGGGCACCATCTTCAGCTCGGCGGCCCGTTCGGCCAGGCACTCGACCTCGGTGTGGTCCAACTCCTCCTCTCCCAGGACGTACCGCGGGGCCTGCAGGACACTCATGACGTCTCTTCCTTCGGGGGGCGATGGATGTCGGAGAGCTCGGTGAAGATCTCGTTGGCCATGGCGTACGGCAGCGCCCGTGCCGCGAACCCGAAGGTCCCGGTGGTGCGCACCTCCTCCGCCGCGGCCAGCAGCCCGCCCAGCGCGGCGCGGACCAGGGCGGATCCCAGGCTGATCCGTCGCACACCGAGCTCGGCCAGCTGCGCGACCGACAGGCTCAGGCCGCCGGCCGCGGCCAGCACGTTGACCGGGCGGTCCAGCTCGGCGCAGACCGCGCGCACCGCGTCGGCGTCCGGCAGGCCCGGGGCGTAGAGCACGTCCGCGCCGGCCTCCTGGTAGGCCTGCAGCCGCGCGACCGTGTCCTTCAGGTCCGGGCGGCCGTAGAGGAAGTTCTCCGCCCGCGCCGTGACCGTGAAGGGGAAGTCGAGCGAGCGCGCGGCCTCGACCGCCGCCCGGACCCGGTCCGCGGCCGCCGCCGGCTCCAGCACGGGCGCCCGCGGGTCCCCGGTGGCGTCCTCGATCGAACCGCCCACCAGGCCCGCCCGGGCGGCCAGCCGGATGGTCTCGGCGACGTCCTCGGGGCTCGGCCCGTAGCCGCTCTCCAGATCGGCCGCGACCGGCAGCGGTGTGGCGGCCACGATGTCCGCGGCATTGGCCAGGGCCTCGGTCCGGCTCACCCGGTTGTCGCCGTCGGGGCGGCCCAGCGAGAAGGCCAGGCCGCCGCTGGTGGTCGCGAGCGCCGGGAAGCCGAGGCCGGCCAGCAGTTTGGCGGATCCGGCGTCCCAGGGATTCGGAATCACGAAGGCGGTGGACCGCTCGTGGAGTTCCCGGAATGCCCGGGCGCGGTGGTACTGGTCTGCGGCTGCCGACTGCATCGCAGGATCCTCTCTGTCGTGACGCGAGTTGCGGGGGTTTCCCCGGCTGCGGTTCCGGACGGGTTGCCACCCGTGGTTCCGGCGGCACGACTAGATAAGTTCGACGTGTTCCTCCCGCGCGCCCGGCGCGCTGGAATCCGCACGAATGAGTGAGCGCAGCAGGTCGACCGCGGGCGCCGGGTCGGGGCCGAAGTAGAAGTGGCCGCCGTCGGCCCAGTGGTAGCGCAGCGGCAGCACGGACTCGTGCTCCCAGTGGCGCAGTTCGGCCGGCCCCACGTG
This sequence comes from Kitasatospora cathayae, assembly GCF_027627435.1. Lineage (GTDB taxonomy): Bacteria > Actinomycetota > Actinomycetes > Streptomycetales > Streptomycetaceae > Kitasatospora > Kitasatospora cathayae. Next base: position 2,318,589 of record NZ_CP115450.1, read on the forward strand.
CGGGTCCTCACGGCCGTTGACCAGCGAGATGCCGATCGGCAGCGGCTCGCCCGGCTGGTAGCGGTAGCCGGAGACCAGGTGGAAGTCGGCCCGCAGGCCCGGCAGCAGGAGGTCCTGCAGTTCGGGCTCGGCGAGCACCTCGGGCGGCAGGCCGCCGAAGAAGGCGACCGCCTCGGTGAACTCCTGGCCGCGCAGCTTGGCCGTCTGCCGCACCCGCTCGCTCGGCAGCAACCGCGGGGCGGCGCAGCCGGACGCCACCAGGTGCCTCAGCAAGGGGAGTTCGCGCAGCCGGCGGGCCGTCTCGAAGGCGAGTACGGCGCCGAAGCTGTGGCCGAAGAGCAGGAACGGACGGTCCGCGGCGGCCGTGATGGCCCGGGCGGCGCCCTCGGCCAGCTCGGCGATGCCGGCCGGACTCGGCTCGTCCAGTCGCAGGCCGCGCCCGGGGGCGCAGACGCCGACCAGTTCGGCATCGGCCGCCAGGTGCTGCTGCCAGCTCAGGAACGAACGGGCGTTGCCGCCGGCGTGCGGGAAGCAGTAGACCAGGTACGGGGCCCGGCTGCTGGTGGGGCGGGAGACGAACCACGGTGAGTCGGACATGGCAGACGGCTGCTCTCTTCGGATCTGGCGGCGGTGGGCCGGGAGGGTCAGGCGGTGGGCGCCGGGGTCGGGGTGGGGGTGCCGCCGATCGGGGTGACGTTCCAGCCCACGTCGGCGCGGTTCTGCACCGAGACCGCGGCGGTGCCGTGCAGCAGCGAGGTGCCGGCGAGCACACCGGCCACCAGGGCCAGCAGGAGGACGAGCGGGCCGGTGATCCGGACGGAGGCGTACTGGCGCATGGCAGACCTCTTTCGTGGAAGCTTTGATCGGGGAAGGTTTTCCGGACAGCGCCGACCAGGCGTCAATTCCGGAATTCATCGCGCTGTGCAGCAAGTTCTGAGTGAAGCTCAGTTCACTTGTACGGCCGAAGAGTTCGGGTGCTGCGGCGGGTTTTCCTCGTGTTCCCCCGGGGAGTTCCGCCGCCCGCACAACCAACCTTCCCCTGGCTGGGTTCACGGCTCCAGACCTAGGATGGTTCGGGTCTTCGCATTGCAGTTAACCGAGGGGTCTATATGCGAGCAGGATCGGGCAAATCGGATACGCGGGGCAACGCCGGGGGGGCGTTGGCGCCCGAGGTGACAGCGCAGGGTCAGGACCTCAACGGCAACCTGGTCGAGGCCGCCCTGAAGCTCGCCCTGGCCCAGTTGGCCAAGCAGCAGAACCAGGAGAAGGAGGGCCCGGCGCCGGTGGCCGGGGAGCCCGCCGTGCCGGGGGTGGTGCACCTGCACGGGCTGCCGGAGATCAACCGGACCATCCAGACCGCCCTGGAGGACGCCGAGCGGGAGATCCTCACCGCCCAGCCCGACGGCCCCAGGCCCGGCGCGGTGCTCGACGAGGCGCTGGAGTCGGTGCGCCGTCAGATCGGCGGCGGGGTGGCCATGCGCACCCTCTACCAGCACACCACGCGGTTCGACGAGGCCACCAAGAACTACGTCCGCACGGTGACCGACCACGGCGTCCAGGTGCGCACCCTGGCCGAGTTCTTCGACCGGCTGATCGTGATCGACCGCAGCACCGCGTTCATCTCCGCCAACGACGACCGCACGGCGGCCTCGATGATCACCGAGCCGTCCGTGGTGCGCTTCCTCAGCGACGTCTTCGAGCGCTCCTGGGACCGGGCCGAGCCGTTCCCGTTCGTCCCCATCCACGCCGCCCAGGCCGCACCCGAGGTGGTGCCGGCGATCCGCGAGTCGATCCGGCGGCTGCTGGTGGAGGGGCACTCGGACAAGGTGATCGCCCGCCGGCTGGGCATCAGCGAGCGCTCGCTGCAAGCGCACGTTGCCGCCATCAAGGACGGCCTGGGCGCCAAGAACCGGCTGCACCTGGGCTACCTGCTGGGCCGCAGCGAGACCACCCTGGTGCTGTAGCGCCGGCCCGCGTTCCGGCACGGGACGGACCGGCCCTGCGCCGCGCGGGAGCCCCACCCCCGCGCGACCGGTGGGCGGCGTCGTCAGCGGCGCCGGGAGACCGCCACACCGCCCAGGCAGAGCACGCCGCCGAGCAGCGTCAGCCAGCCGGGCACCTCGCCGAGGACGGCCCAGGACATCAGGACCACCAGGGCCGGCACCGCGTACGTGGTGGCGCCCATCTTGCCCGCGGTGCTGCGGGAGAGCGCGTAGGCCCAGGTGGTGAAGGCCAGCGCGGTCGGGAACAGGCCGAGGTAGACCATGTCCAGGGTGGCCCGCAGCGGCGCGTGCCCGACCTGGTCCAGCAGCTGCGGACTGAACGGCAGGCAGGCCACCGCGCCGACCAGGCAGCCGAACGCGGTCGTCTGAAGCGGCGAGGCGTGCCGCAGGGCGGGCTTCTGACTCACCACGCCCGAGGCGTAGGCCGCCGCCGCCAGCACGCACAGCACGATGCCGAGGACCGAACTGCCGCCGCCGCCGGACGTCGAGGCGCCGACCACGATCGCGCCGGCGAACGAGACCGCCATGCCCGACAGCAGGCTGCGCGGGAAGCCCTCCTTGAGCAGCCAGCCGCCGAGCAGCGCGATCAGCACCGGGCCGATGTTGACCACCATCGCGGCGGTGCCCGCGTCGACCTCCTTCTCGCCCCAGTTGAGCGCGACCATGTAGAGCCCGAACCAGAGCACCCCGGAGGTCAGGATGCCGGGCCAGGCGGCGCGCGGCGGCAGCCCCTCGCCGCGCACCAGCAGCAGGGCCAGCAGCGCCAGCGCGCCGGTCAGCAGCCGGCCCAGCGCCAGCGCTCCCGGGCCGAACGCGCCGCCCGCGTCCCGGATCGCGACGAAGGCGGAGGCCCAGAGCACCACCGTGGTCGAGGCGGCCGCGACCACCTTGACGTCGAACTTCACCGTTGCTTGCGTCGTGCTGATATCCATGGCGCCAAGCTAGCGCGGTTTGGACCTGCCGAACGGGCGTCAGACGGCTCCGAAACCCGCAAATCGCTGGGCTGGCCAGCACGTTCGCCACCCGTACACCGGATCGAGTCACCCGCCCCTGGGGTCACTCGGGTCTCCCGGGGCGTCAGCCGCTCCAGCGGGTCGCTCTGGCGGCGGACCAGCGGCCGGGCGACCACCTCGGGATCGAGCGCGGTCCCACCGCCGGCGACCCGGTGCAGGGCCTCGATGAACGGTACCCAGCACCACCATCAAGTCGGATAGGAGCGCTACTGCCTCGGGCGCGCGCGAACGACATGCTGATGTCGTGCCCGAGGAGCGGGCACGGGAGGGAGTCAGGTGTCATGGCGAGCACTCAGCCGACCGGCGTTCATTCGCTCCGTCTGGTCCGCGGGGACGCCGGTTCGGGCTCCGGTGTCCCACGGTTCCTTCCGAAGGCCGCGGCCGCTTCGACGTTCCCCCTGCTGCTTCGCCGGGCGGCCACGGTCCTCACCGTGCTCGGGCTGGCGATGATTCCCTGGCTGGTCTTCCTGCACACCGGGCTGCCGGCCACCGCTCAGGCCTCGCACTGGGCCTGGACGTGGACGGGTCTGGACAGCTTTGAGGCGCTCGGCCTGCTCTCCACCGGACTGCTCCTCAGGCGCGGCGACTGCCGGGCCTGCCTGACCTCCGCCGCGGCCTCGGCCCTGCTGCTGGTCGACGCCTGGTTCGACACCATGACGGCTGCCCCGGGTTCGGACTTCGAGCTGGCGGTGCTGATGGCGGTCTTCGCCGAGTTGCCGCTGGCGGTGGCCTGCGCGGTTCTCGCGACCCGGACCTTCCCTCGGCCGGGCCGCTGAGCGGAAGAGCCCGTGACGTGATCGGCGCTTGCGGTCCGGTCCGTTTCGGGAAGTCCCCGGCCTGCCGCAACGGCGGTCCACGGGCGGTTCGTTCGGCCCGCTCGGGTCGACTGCCGACAAACTCGGCGCTGGCGCAAGCAGACTGCACACAAACACAACTGATTGACCATCAGAGACGCTTCAATGGCCCGATCGGGCATTCAGGGAGGAATTATGAGGCATTCGCGGGCATTGATCGGCGCGGGCGCTGCCGCCGCCGTCGCCACCTGGTGGTTCACCGACTCCGCACCGTACCCGTACTCTCAGCACTGGCTGCTCGACCTGCCGCTGCCGTTCCTGACTCTGAAGCGTCTGGACCACGTGCTGCAGGCCCGGGAGGGCGAGAGGATCCTGGAGATAGGCCCCGGAACCGGCCTGCAGTCGCTGCACGTCGCACCGCAGCTGGGCCCGAACGGCCAGCTGGACATCGTGGACATCCAGCAGGAGATGCTCGACCACGTGGGCCGCCGGGCCAAGGAGCAGGGCGTCGACAACATCGTGCCGACCTACGCCGACGCACATGAACTTCCTTTTGCGGATGGATCGTTCGATGCGGCTTACCTGGTGACGGCGCTGGGCGAGATCCCGGATCCGGCGCGTACGCTGGCCGAGCTGCGCCGGGCGCTGAAGCCGTTCGGGCGGCTGGTGGTCGGCGAGTTCTTCGACCGGCACCAGATCCGGCCGTCCTCGCTGATCAGCCTGGCGGAGGGAGCCGGGCTGCGGGTCGCCCGGCTGTACGGTCCGCCGTTCGCGTACTACGCGGTGCTGCGTCCGATCGACGCCTGACGCCGCCCGGGCGGTTCCCGCCCGGCCGAACTGTGGACGACGGGTGCGGGGCCGTCCCAGCCCGGTGCCGGGTACTCGGATCGCGTCCATGACGGTGGTGAACTGGGTGCAGTCGTTGGTGTTCCCGCCGGTCCGGCAGGAGAGCCGCATGAAGGGCAATCCGCTCACACCGAACGTCCGCTGGGACCCGGCCCCGGTGTGGTGGTACTGGGTTCACCATGGATGCGGATACAAGATCCATGGCAAGCCCGTGTTGAGGTGCTCTAACGTCGAGCCATGACGATTCCACCCCGGTTGGGGCGCCTGGCACGGCGGGCGCGGCGGGACACCGGCTTCCTGGCCACGGGTGTCCCGGTGCACCTGGCGCTGGTGCCCGTGTGGTCCTGGGCCGCGGCGACCACTGCCAGGACGGGGAACTGGGCGCTCACGCTCCCGGTGTCTGTCGCCCTGGTCCTGAGCGGCGTCCCGGTGCTGACGGTGGTCCAGCGGTACCGGCACCGGGCGCTGCTCGGGGTGGACATCCGTCGCTCGGCGCCCGTGCCGCGGCGGTGGTCGCCGACCACGGCCCTGCGGTGGCTCTCCTCGCCGCGCGCCTGGCGCCAGGTCGGGTACCACCTGCTGCTGGGCCCGCTGGTGGCCTTGTCGGAGCTATCGGTGCTGGTGGCGGCGGCGGTGGGTCTGGCGGGTGCCACCGGGTACGGCTGGGTGTGGGCGCTGCCGGCCGGGGTGCGGCGCGACTGGTTCGGCTGGGCGACGCTGATGCCGTGCTACACCGTGCTCGGCCTCTCCCTGCTGTCCCTCCTGCCCTGGCTCGCCGGGGTGGTGGCCCGGGCGGAGTCGCGCTCCGCCGCGGCGCTGCTCGGACCCAGCCGGGCCGATCGGCTCCAGGAGCGGGTCGCGTACCTGGCGGGCAGCCGCACCGACCTGATCGAGGCGGTCGATGCCGAGCGCCGCCGGATCGAGCGCGACCTGCACGACGGCACCCAGCAGCGGCTGATCTCGCTGGCGGTCAACCTGGGGCTGGCCATGGCCACCCGCCCCGACCTGCCGGGCGAGGCCCGTGAGGCGCTGGCAGAAGCGCACCTGGAGGCGAAGGCGGCGATCGCCGAACTCGGCGATCTGGTACGCGGGTTGCATCCGGCGGTGCTCGAAGACCGGGGCCTGGACGCGGCGTTGTCCGGACTGGCCGCCCGAGTTCCGCTGCCGGTGCGCCTGCGGGTCGAGCTGCCGGAACGGGCGGCGCCCGCCGTGGAGTCGGTCGCGTACTTCGTGATCTCCGAGGCGCTGGCGAACGTGACCAAGCACGCCGGCGCCTCGCGGGTCGAGGTGACGGTCCGACGGGTCGGGACGGTCCTGCGGGTGAACGTCACCGACGACGGACTGGGCGGCGCCGACCCCTCCGGTGGTACGGGGTTGAGCGGGCTGGCCAAGCGGGTGGGATCCGTCGACGGCGTCTTCCGGCTCAGCAGCCCCGTCGGGGGACCGACGACCGTGACGGTGGAGCTGCCGTGCGCGCGGTGATCGCCGAGGACTCGGTGCTGTTGCGGGTCGGCCTGGTCAAGGTGCTGGAGATGGGCGGCTTCCAGGTCGTCGCGGAAGTCGGCGATGCGGAAGCGCTGTTGGCCGCCGTCGAGGAGCACCAGCCCGAACTCGCTCTGGTGGACGTCCGGATGCCGCCCACCTTCACCGACGAGGGCGTGCGGGCGGCCGCGGTGATCCGCCGCGGCCGGCCGCGCACGGCGGTGGTCCTGCTCTCGCAGTACGTGGAGGAGCGGTACGCCGCTGACCTGTTGGCGACCAACACGAGCGGAGTGGGCTACCTGCTCAAGCAACGCGTGGCCGATGTCCAGGACTTCGCAGCGGCGGTACGACGGGTGGCCGAGGGGGGAACGGCGCTGGACCCCCAGGTCGTCGCCCAACTTCTGCTCCGCCGCGGCGACCCCCTGGCCGCCCTGACCCCGCGCGAGCGGGAGGTGCTGGCCCTGATGGCGGAGGGCCGGTCCAACGCCGGCATCGCCGAGGCGCTGACGGTCAGTGAGAGCGCGGTGGCCAAACACATCAACAACATCTTCGCCAAACTCGACCTGCCGGTGGCCGATGCGGACCACCGCCGGGTGCTCGCCGTGCTGCGCTTCCTGGGCGCGTCCAGGGGCTGAATCCCGGGGGGCACGCCTGCCGTCATCACGGCAACGGGCTCGGCGACGGCCCACGCCGCACCGCGTCCCGGGGCACGGGGACGCTGACCGCGGTGGCGTTGGCGTCCCGGCTGCCGTTGGAGGCGTTGCGGCAGTTGTCCACTCCGATGCGGACTTCGACGTCGGGCCCGCTCGGGTAGGCGAACCGCACGTCCGTGACCGTGTGCGCCCAGCACGAAGGCCATCGCGGGCGGCAGCCCGGCGACGGCGACGGCCGTGAAGCCGACGGCGGCGGAGGCGAAGACCAGGCCGAAGGAGAGGAGCGTCACCGGACGCCAGAGCATGCGCAGGTCCCGCAGGGACAGCTCCTCGGCGGAGGCGTACAGCAGTGGCGGCAGGACGTCTCGGCGGGGTTCGGCACACGGTGCCCGGCAGCGACCCGGCGCAGGCGGTCCTGGCGTTCGCCCGGCAGGTCAACGCCACCCAGATCGTCATCGGCGCCACCCGCCGCAGCCGCCCCAAGGGCCTCTTCGGTCGTGGCACCGGCGAGACCATCATCGAGGGCTCCGGTGACGACATCGACGTCTACGTCGTCACCCGTGCCGAAGCCGCCCATGGCCGGTTTCTGCACCGCCGCGAGCGTGGCGAAGAGGATTGACCACGACCTTTCCGGCCAGGCCGCGCCGCCCACGGGAAACGTTTCGGCCAACCGTTGGTCTCGCCCGCGTGACGGCGCCGTCAAAGCCGCGTCAAAGTTCCGATTCACCCGTATGGAAGGCGTCAGGGAACGACGACGCGTTCCGTACGGCTGGTTTGCTGCCCTGTGCCGGTTCGTCCGCCGGTGCCGCACACACCTCCGGGTCGTGCCCTGCGGCGTCCCCCACATCCCCCACCTGGTGGAACTCATGCTCGATCTCGTGTTCGTCGGCCTCACGGTCGCCGTGTTCGCCGTCATCGCTCTGGTCGCGAAGGGAGTGGAGAAGCTGTGAGTGAGCGCAGCGAGCGAACCATCGACAGGTGCGGGTTGCGCGAAGCGCCCGCCGAGCGCAGCGAGGTGGGCGCATGAGCGCCGAGAACCTCGCAGGTCTCATCGTCGCCGTCGCACTCGTCGGCTACCTCGTCGTCGCGCTGATCTTCCCGGAGAAGTTCTGATCATGAGCTCCACTCTCGCGGGCTGGCTGCAGGCCCTGGCCCTGGTGGCCGCGCTGGTCCTGTGCTACCGGCCCCTGGGCGACTACATCGCCCGCATCCTGACCACCGCCAAGCACCTCGGAGTCGAGCGCGGCATCTACAAGGTGATCGGCGTGGACGGTGACGCCGACCAGCGCTGGCCGGTGTACCTGCGCTCGGTGCTGGCCTTCTCGGCGGTGTCCGTCCTCTTCCTCTACGGTCTGATCCGGCTGCAGGGCTACCTGCTGCTGAACCTGGGCGTCCAGCAGATGGACGGCCACCAAGCCTGGAACACCGCGATCTCGTTCGTCACCAACACCAACTGGCAGTCCTACAGCGGTGAGTCCGCGATGGGCCACCTGGTGCAGATGGCGGGCCTGGCGGTGCAGAACTTCGTCTCCGCGGCCGTCGGCATCGCCGTCGTGGCGGCGCTGATCCGGGGCTTCACCCGGAACCGGACGGACCGGCTGGGCAACTTCTGGGTCGACCTGGTCCGGATCAACCTGCGGCTGCTGCTGCCGCTGTCGGTCGTGTTCGCGCTGGTGCTGGTCGCCAACGGCGTGATCCAGAACTTCCACGGCTTCCACGAGATCACCGGCCTGGCCGGTGACGTGCAGAAGATCCCGGGCGGGCCGGTGGCCTCCCAGGAGGTCATCAAGGAGCTGGGCACCAACGGCGGCGGCTTCTTCAACGCCAACTCGGCGCACCCGTTCGAGAACCCGACCGGGTTCACGAACTGGCTGGAGATCTTCCTGCTGCTGGTGATCCCGTTCGCGCTGCCGCGCACCTTCGGCAAGATGGTCGGCGACAACCGCCAGGGCTACGCGATCGTCGCGGTGATGGGCCTGTTCTGGGTCGCCTCGGTCGCTCTGATGACCTTCGCCGAGAGCCAGCACCACGGTGCCGCGCTACAGGCGGCCGGCGGCGCGATGGAGGGCAAGGAGCAGCGGTTCGGCATCGCGGCCAGCTCGCTGTTCGCCGCTTCGACGACGCTGACCTCGACCGGTGCGGTGGACTCCTTCCACGACTCGTTCACGCCGTTCGGCGGTGGCATCACGATCTTCAACATGATGCTGGGCGAGATCGCGCCCGGCGGTGTGGGCTCGGGCCTGTACGGCATGCTGATCCTGGCGGTCGTCGCGGTGTTCGTGGCCGGTCTGATGGTCGGGCGCACCCCCGAGTACCTGGGCAAGAAGCTCGGCGGCCGGGAGATGAAGTTCGCCTCCCTCTACATCCTCACCACGCCGATCCTGGTGCTCGTCGGCACCGGTGTGGCGATGGCGCTGCCGGGTGAGCGGGCCGGGATGCTCAACTCGGGCGCCCACGGCTTCTCCGAGGTGCTGTACGCCTTCACCTCCGCGAGCAACAACAACGGTTCGGCGTTCGCCGGCATCACCGTCAACACCGACTGGTACGACACCGCGCTGGGCCTGTGCATGGTGCTCGGCCGCTTCCTGCCGATGGTGTTCGTGCTGGCGCTGGCGGGCTCGCTCGCCCAGCAGCAGCCGGTCCCGGCCACCCCGGGCACCCTGCCCACCCACAAGCCGCTGTTCGTCGGGCTGCTGTCGGGCGTCGTCCTGATCGTCGTCGGCCTCACCTACTTCCCGGCCCTGGCCCTCGGACCGCTCGCAGAAGGTCTCCACTGATGTCCACCACCCACAACCCCGCACCGGTCGACCACAGCACGACCCCCCACCGGGTCCAGAGCGGCCTCCTCGACCCCAAGCTCATCGTCACCTCGCTCCCCGACGCGGTGAAGAAGCTCGACCCCCGGGTGATGATCAAGAACCCGGTCATGTTCGTGGTCGAGGTCGGCTCGGTGGTCACCACGATCTCCGCGATCGCCAGCCCCAGCGTCTTCGCCTGGGCGATCACCGTCTGGCTCTGGCTCACCACGGTCTTCGCCAACCTGGCGGAGGCCGTCGCCGAGGGCCGCGGCAAGGCCCAGGCCGACACCCTGCGCAAGACCAAGACCGAGTCCGTCGCCCGCCGGCTCACCAACTGGCCGGCCACCCAGGACGAGGAGGAGGTCCCGGGCACGGCGCTGCGGCTCGGCGACCACGTGGTGGTCGAGGCCGGGCAGATCATCCCGGGCGACGGTGACGTGGTCGAGGGTGTCGCGAGCGTCGACGAGTCGGCGATCACCGGTGAGTCCGCGCCGGTGATCCGCGAGTCCGGCGGCGACCGCTCCGCCGTCACCGGCGGCACGAAGGTGCTGTCCGACCGGATCGTGGTGAAGATCGCTTCCGAGCCCGGCAAGTCGTTCATCGACCGGATGATCGCCCTGGTCGAGGGCGCGGCCCGGCAGAAGACGCCGAACGAGATCGCGCTGAACATCCTGCTGGCCTCGCTGACCATCGTCTTCCTGGTCGCCGTGGTGACCCTGCAGCCGATGGCCACCTACGCGGGTGCCCCGCAGTCGATGATCGTCCTGGTCGCCCTGATCGTGGCGCTGATCCCGACCACCATCGGCGCGCTGCTGTCCGCGATCGGCATCGCCGGTATGGACCGGCTGGTGCAGCGCAACGTGCTCGCGATGTCCGGGCGCGCCGTCGAGGCCGCCGGCGACGTCAACACCCTGCTGCTCGACAAGACCGGCACCATCACCCTGGGCAACCGCCAGGCCGCCGAGTTCCTGCCCGCCGAAGGCGTCGAGATCGGCGAGCTGGCGGACGCCGCGCAGCTGTCGTCGCTGGCGGACGAGACCCCCGAGGGCCGCTCGATCGTGGTCCTGGCCAAGACCGAGTACGGTCTGCGGGCCCGTGCCCAGGGCGAGCTCGCGCACGCCACCTGGGTCCCGTTCACCGCCCAGACCCGCATGTCGGGCGTGGACGTGGACGGTGTGCAGGTCCGCAAGGGTGCGGCCGGCTCGGTCGCCAACTGGGTGACCGACAACGGCGGTTCGGTCGGGCCGGACGTGGCACAGCTGGTGGACGGCATCTCCGCCGCCGGCGGTACGCCGCTGGTGGTGGCCGCGAAGTCCGGCGACCAGGCTCCTCGCGTCCTCGGGGTGATCTACCTCAAGGACGTGGTCAAGGAGGGCATGCGGGAGCGGTTCGACGAGCTGCGCCGGATGGGCATCAAGACCATCATGATCACGGGCGACAACCCGCTGACCGCCAAGGCGATCGCGCAGGAGGCCGGCGTGGACGACTTCCTCGCCGAGGCCACGCCCGAGGACAAGATGGCCCTGATCAAGAAGGAGCAGGAGGGCGGCAAGCTGGTCGCGATGACCGGCGACGGCACCAACGACGCCCCCGCGCTCGCCCAGGCCGACGTCGGCGTCGCGATGAACACCGGGACCATGGCGGCCAAGGAGGCCGGCAACATGGTCGACCTGGACTCCAACCCCACCAAGCTGATCGAGATCGTGGAGATCGGCAAGCAGCTGCTGATCACCCGCGGCGCGCTGACCACCTTCTCGATCGCCAACGACGTGGCCAAGTACTTCGCGATCATCCCCGCGATGTTCGCCGGGGTCTACCCGGGCCTGAGCCACCTCAACATCATGGGCCTGCACAGCCCCCAGTCCGCGATCACCTCGGCGATCATCTTCAACGCCCTGGTCATCATCGGCCTGATCCCGCTCGCCCTGCGCGGCGTGAAGTACCGCCCCTCCGACGCCAGTTCCCTGCTGGCCCGCAACATCGGGATCTACGGCGTCGGCGGCCTGGTCGTCCCCTTCATCGGGATCAAGCTGATCGACCTGATCGTCCAGTTCATCCCCGGCCTGAGCTGAGAGAACGAGAACAATGCCCACCATCGTGCGCACCCACCTCACCGCGCTGCGGGCGCTGCTGGTGATGACCGTCCTGTGCGGCATCGCCTACCCGCTGCTGATCACCGGGATCAGCCAGGCCGTCTTCAGCGACAAGGCCAACGGCTCGATCGTGAAGGCCGACGGCAAGGAGGTCGGTTCGAGCCTGCTCGGCCAGAACTACGACCTGCCGAAGAAGAATCCCGACGACCCGAAGGAGGAGCCCAAGCCGGACCCGAAGTGGTTCCAGCCCCGGCCCTCCGCCAACAACCACGCAGGCGACAACTCCGGCGCCAGCAACCTCGGCCCGAACAGCGACGACCTGCTGAAGGCCGTCAACGACCGCCGCGCCGCCGTCGCCGCCTTCGACGGCGTCGACCCGGCGAGCGTGCCTGCCGACGCGCTGACCGCCTCCGGCTCCGGCCTCGACCCGCACATCTCGGTGGCCTACGCCAAGGAGCAGGTCAACCGGGTCGCCAAGGAGCGCAGCCTGCCGGCGGACACGCTGAACCAGCTGGTCGACAAGTACACCGAGGGTCGCTCGCTCGGCTTCCTCGGCCAGGAGGGCGTCAACGTCGTCCTCCTCAACAAGGCGATCAGCGAGCAGAAGTGACCGCCTCGGCACGCTGAGGTTCCAAGCCGACCCGGGCGCGGTGCACACCATGCCGCACCCGGGTCGGTCGCCCGTTCTCCCCGTCCGCCCGGCGGGGCACACCTCACCATCCACCGGGCCGACAGCACACCCGTACCGGTCGCCCTTCGTCAGAAAGCGCAGCTCCCATGCCCCCTGACCTCACCCCCGGCACCGTTCACCGCCGCGGACGGCTGCGGGTCTACCTCGGATCGGCCCCTGGTGTCGGCAAGACCTACCGCATGCTGGACGAGGCCCACCGACGGCGAGATCGCGGCGCGGACGTGGTCGTCGGCTTCATCGAGACCCACGGGCGCAAGCACACCGCGGGAATCCTCGACGGACTTGAGGTGGTTCCCCGCCTGCGCCGGCGTTACCGCGACACCGACTTCGAGGAGATGGACCTCGACGCCATCCTCGCCCGTCGGCCCTCCGTCGTCCTGGTCGACGAACTCGCCCACACCAACATCCCCGGCGGACGCAACGCCAAGCGCTGGCAGGACATCGAGGAACTGCTCGCCGCCGGGATCGACGTCATCACCACCGTCAACATCCAGCACCTGGAATCGCTGAACGACGTCGTCCAGAAGATCACCGGCATCCCCCAGCGCGAGACCGTCCCGGACGAGGTCGTCCGCCGGGCCGACCAGATCGAACTCGTCGACATGGCCCCGCAGGCGCTGCGCCGGCGCATGGCCCACGGCAACGTCTACAAGGCCGAGAAGGTCGACGCGGCCCTGTCCAACTACTTCCGCGTCGGCAACCTCACCGCCCTGCGCGAACTCGCCCTGCTCTGGGTCGCCGGGCGGGTCGACGAAGGCCTGCGCGACTACCGCTCGACCCACAACATCGACCGGGTCTGGGAGACCCGCGAACGCGTCGTCGTGGCGATCACCGGAGGCCCCGAGGGCGAGACGATCATCCGCCGCGCCGCCCGGATCGCCGACCGGACCGCCGGCGGCGAGCTGCTGGCCGTGCACGTCAGTCGCAGTGACGGCCTGGCAGGCGCCTCGCCCGGCGCGCTCGCCCAGCAGCGCCAGCTGGTGGAAGACCTGGGCGGCAGCTACCACGTCGTCGTGGGCGATGACGTCCCCACCGCGCTGTTGGCCTTCGCCCGCGCGCACCACGCCACCCAGCTGGTGCTCGGCACCAGCCGCCGCGGCCGGATCAACCGCTTCCTCACCGGCCCCGGCAACGGCCAGACGACCATCGACGCGTCCGAGGACATCGACGTCCACATGGTCACCCACGAGTTCACCGGCCGCGGCCGGATCCTCCCCAAACTCGGCCCCCGCCACTCCACGCGCCGCACCATCGCCGGCTACCTGGCCGGCCTGGCGGTGCCCACGCTGCTGACGGCCGTGCTGTCCCGGTTCCACCACTCGGTCAACCTCACCACCGACGCACTGATCTTCCAACTCGGCGTCGTGGCCGTCGCGTTGCTCGGTGGCGCGACCTCGGCCCTGTTGGCCTCGCTGGTGGCCTCGCTGCTGCTCAACTACTTCTTCATCCCGCCCGTCCACACCTTCACCATCGACGAGACCAACAACTTCATCGCCCTGGTGGTCTTCGCGGTCGTCGCACTCACCGTCTCCACCGTCGTCGACCACGCCGCCCGCCTCACCACCCGGGCCGCCCGCGCCACCGCCGAGGCCGAGGCCCTCTCCACCCTGGCCGGCAGCGTGCTGCGCGGCGCCGACGCCTTGCCCGCCCTGCTGGACAAGACCCGCACCGCCTTCGGCCTGGACTCCGTCGCCCTGCTCGACCGCAGCGGCGCCACCGTCGCCCGCAGCGACTCCGACGGCGAGCCTGCCACCGACCGCACGGTCACCGAACTACCCGCCGGACCGGACGCCTTGCTGATCCTGGCCGGACGCCAGGTCTCCGCCACCGACCAACGCGTCCTGACGGCCTTCGCCGCGCACATCGCCGCCGCGCTCGAACGCGACCGCCTCGCCACCGCCGCCGCCGAGGTCGAACCGATCAAGGCCGCCGACAAGATGCGCACCGCCCTGCTCGCCGCCGTCAGCCACGACCTGCGCACCCCGCTCGCCGCCGCCCTCGTCGCCGTCGGCTCACTGCGCAGCCCCGACGTCGAGTTCGCACCCGCCGACCGCGACGAACTCCTCACCATGGCCAATGAGTCACTGCTCAAGCTCACCGCACTGGTCGACAACCTCCTCGACATGAGCCGCCTCCATGCCGGCGCACTCACCCTCAACCTGGAGGCCACCCAGCTCGACGAGGTGCTGCCCCGGGCGATGGACTCCCTGGCCGACCCGGACGCCGCCGTCCAGCCCCTCGACCTCGACACCGCCCCGCCGGTGCTCGCCGACCCGCCCCTGCTGGAACGCGTCCTCGCCAACCTCATCGCCAACGCACTGCGGCACAACGCCCCCGGCGCGCCCGTCCTGGTCACCGCGAGCGGCCACGCCGACCAGGTCGAGATCCGTGTCGTCGACCGCGGCCCCGGCATCGCCCCAGAGGACCGCGACCGGGTCTTCCTCCCCTTCCAACGCCTCGGCGACACCGACAACACCACCGGCGTCGGCCTCGGCCTCGCCCTCTCCCGCGGCCTCGCCGAAGCCATGGGCGGCACCCTCGAAGTCGAGGACACCCCCGGCGGCGGCACCACCATGCTGCTCACCCTCCCCGCCGCCACGCACTTCGAGGCGGAACAGTGAGCCGCGTCCTGCTGGTCGACGACGATCCGCTGCTGCTGCGAACCCTGCGGATCAACCTCAGTGCCCGCCACTACACGGTCCTCACCGCGCACAGCGGCCAGGAGGCACTCGACGTGGCCGAGCGTGAGCAACCCGACGCCGTCCTCCTCGACCTCGGCCTTCCCGACCTCGGCGGCATCGACGTCCTGAAGGGCATGCGCGCCCACCTCGATGTGCCGATCATCGTGCTCTCCGGGCACACCGACCCCGAGGAGATGATCCGCGCCCTCGACGCCGGGGCCGACGACTACGTCACCAAACCGTTCGACCCCGACGAACTCTTCGCCCGGCTGCGGGCCGTCCTGCGAAGACCGCTCCACCTCGTCCGCGAACACAACCCCAGGATCGGCGAGTACGAGATCGACACGGACGCCACCACCGCCACCGGGCCGGACGGGCCCGTCCGGCTCACCCCCACCGAGTGGAAGATCCTCACCCTCCTGCTGGCCGACCCGGGCCACCTGGTGCCCGGCCGGCGGATCCTGCGCGAGGTATGGGGCCCCACCGCCGAGAAGCAGCGCCACTACCTGCGCGTCTACCTCGCCGGCCTGCGCCGCAAGCTCGAACCCGACCCCGCCCGCCCCCGCCACCTGATCACCGAGGCCGGCATGGGTTACCGCTACGAGCCCTGACCCGCCCACGGGAGCACAGGTCCGGAGCCAGTGAGCTGAAGCTGGGCACGTCGGTGCTGGGGCAGCCGAGTGCCTTCGCGGCGGCCCGGTGGGCGAACGCCACTGCGAGCTCCGCCCCTGCCCCGGCTGGGATTGCGTCCCGCTCACGCGAACTCGCGCAGGCGCGGCCGCACCCCCGCCGCGGTCAGGGCGAGCGCCGCCGCAAGGGCCGCCGCACCCAGTCCGGCCGTGGCGGCGTCGAGGTCGTCGTCGGTGGCGGCGACGGCCCCGTCGAAGGCACGCTGGTTGATCGCCTGGTTGTCCTCAAGGGCGGCGCTGAGCACGTCGAAGTCGGCGTTGGACTGGCCCGCGGTGGTGCCGGTGTCGAAGGTGACGGCCTCCTTGAGCTTGCCCTGGACGTTGAGCTCGCGGATCTTCCGGTCGTCGCGCTGGTACTGCTGGAACGCGGCCAGCACCCGTTCCGCCGCTTCCTGTTCCCCGGGAAAGGTGATGTTGCGCAGTTCTTCGCCGAGGTACCCGCCGAACCCGACCTGGCCGTGGTCGGCCCGGTGCTTGTCGGCGAGCGCGGCGAGCTTGTCGTTGTACGTGGCGAGCGCGGCGCCGTCGATCCGGGCGAAGGACTGGGTCTTGTCGAGGAAGCTCTGCTCGTACGCGGCCGCCCGGGCGGGGTCGGTCAGGTAGCGGCTCTCGTCGGCGTTGAGGTCGTACGCGACCGCGCGGGCCCGGCTGAGCGCGATCACCGAGTCGAAGGAGTTGCTCTTCGCGACCACCAGCTGGTGGTCCACCCGGGAGGTCAGCGTCAGCGCGGTGACCAGTCCGGCGAGGGTGAGCAGGGTGGTGGCGGCCAGCGGCACGTTCACCAGCCGCCGGAAGCGCACCGCGAGCAGCCGCTGCAGCAGCCCGAGGGCGGCCAGGGCCAGCAGGCCGGTGACCAGGATCGTCCACCAGCCGCCGGACAGGGCGTCGCGCCGGTCGGTGTAGTTGCGCTCCACGACGGCGGCGTTGGCCTTGGTCACCTCGTCGACGGCCGGCAGCAGGCGCTGGCGCAGCAGGTCGGTGGCCTGGTGATAGGCCGCGAGGGCGTCCGCCGAAGGGCGGCCGACGGGGGCGTGGGCCTGTTCTTCCAGCAGCTGGGCGCGGGCCACCAGCGCCTCGTACTGGCCGAGTTCGCCGATGACGGTCTGCACGGCCCGCTGCCCGGCCGCGTCGCCGGCCACCGCTTCCGTGACGCGCTGCAGGTCGGTGTCGGCCTGGGTGCGGCGCTGCTCGTAGGTGTCCAGCGTGTCCTTGCGCAGCGCCGTGTAGTCCGGGTCGGCGCCGAACAGCAGCAGGTTGGCGGCCTGGGCGTCCATGTCGTTGAGCGCGAAGTAGAGGTCGGCCGAGCGCACCACCTGCGGGGCGGCCTGGTGTCCGATCACGTCCGTGCCGTCGCGGGCGCCGCCCAGAACGGCGGCGGTCGCCGTGCCGGCGCCGAGCAGCGCCACCAGGCAGAGCCCGGTCAGCCCACGCACCAGGCGCGGGGTGTGCCACCAGTCCCGGCTACGCCAGGAGCGGCCGAGCCGGTGACCGGGGGCACGCGGCGCGGGCAGTGGTAGGGCTGTCTCCTGCCGCGCTGTCTCCGACGCGACCGTTTTCTCCACGACTGCCGTACCGCTCGATCCTCCCGCTGGCATCGCCGCGCGCCCCTCCCCCGGTTTTCGCACTGGCCGCCGAACCCGCCCCGGAGGAGCCCGCCGGGGTCGGGATTCGGCAAACGGTCCACCGCCAGGCCCCACGCCCGGGCGGCGAACCGTTTCCTCGCAGCTCACGCTAGGGTGCGGCCGAACCTCAGTCCGCTCGTCCTGACGCGTCCTTGACGCGGTCGGCAGCCGTCTTGACGCGGCATTGTCGCCACTGGTCAGAGTCGAGGCAGAGCCCGTACTACGAGGCCTCGTGGCTCAGGGTGCACCGCCGGCCGCGTCGCGGTCCGCCTGGCCCTGCTGCCACTGGTGGATGACCTGGGTGAGGGTCTCGCTCATGAGGGCCAGGAAGTCGGCGGAGTCCCGGAAGCGGGCGCCGGCAGGGGTGGCGGGGCCGAGGGCCTCGGCGGCGCTGCGGAGTTCGGCCACCAGGGCGGTGTGCATCCGCACCGTGGCCAGGGTGGACCGGAGCCAGATCTCGCCGTCGATGACGTAGCGCTCGCGGCGCTCACCGGGAACCCGTTCCCGCCGGAGCAGGCCCTGTTGTTCGAGGAAGGCGACGGCGTGCGAGACGGACGCGGGGCTGACCCGGAGCTGCTGGACCAGGTCCGCGGCGGTGAGGGTGCCTGAGTCGGTGACGAGCAGGCAGACCAGTACCTTGGCCGTCATCGTGGGCATGCCTTGCTGCTCGATGAGCGTGATGACGGACCCCGCGACGTCCCGGACGACCCGTGGGTCGCGACCCTGGCCGTCGGCGAGCGGCGGCGGTGCGTGGGGTGGGTCCTGCTTGGGCCGGCGCGCGCGGTGACGGGTGGCTTCCTGGGCCCGGTCAGCCCGGTAGTCGTCCGGTCCGCCATTGCGGGTGACCTCGCGCATGACCGTGGAGGCGGGCCGCTCCAGGCGGCGGCCGATCTCCGTGTATCCGAGCCCCTCGGCCAGCCCGGCAGCGATCTGCCGGCGGTCCTCGTCGGTGAGCCTGCCTCCGGGCATCGGTGTCCGTCTCCTCAAGGTCTGCGCGGCGTTCCCGCGTCCTGCCGCACAGTATCCGAACTTGCCAGGGTCATT
The DNA here is from genome assembly GCF_027627435.1 of Kitasatospora cathayae. Lineage (GTDB taxonomy): Bacteria > Actinomycetota > Actinomycetes > Streptomycetales > Streptomycetaceae > Kitasatospora > Kitasatospora cathayae. Next base: position 2,336,998 of record NZ_CP115450.1, read on the forward strand.
GCAATGCACCCCGCGATCACCCCTTGCGTTTATCATCACAGCCATTGCAATGGTGCGCACAAAACCCTTGACTTATAGGGAGAATCTGGGCTCACGATCGTTGCGAGATCTGTAAACGCAATGTACCGTCCTAGGTGTTCAGCGATTGCCGAACGGTCATCACCCAGCCGAAGGAGCACCCCACCATGTCCATCACCCTCTCCGAGCAGGACAAGCTGACCCTCCGCACCGCCGCCTATGGCGCCGTCGCACTGCTGACCGCCGCCAGTGCCACCAACAAGCCCCACAAGATCGCCACCGAGGGCTCCATCGCCCTGTCGGCCGCGACCGGCCTGGTCGGGCACGTGCTCGCCGAGAAGTCCGAGGGCGCCAAGGTCGACGGCAAGTCCGTGGCCGCCATCGCGGACCAGGTGCTGCCCGCCTTGACGGCGGCGATGAGCCTGCTCAAGCGGCAGGACCAGGCCGAGGCCGAGAACTTCCGCAGCACCGTCCTGGTCGCCATCGCCGCAGCCACCCGGGGCCTCAAGGGCGAGCCCGGCCCGGTCCTGGCCGACATCACCCGCAAGATCACCGGCGCCCTCGACGCGGCCTGACCGGCGCGTCGGCACGTCGGCACGTCGACCACCCCGACCAGGAGGAAGTCATGACGAACGCGCAGTGGACCGGCATGGTGCCGGTGGACGACACGGCCTTGGCCGTCGCCGACACCGGGGGTTCCGGCGCCCCCGTGATCTACCTCAACGGCCAGTTCGCCACCCAGGGCTACTGGCGGCACACCATCGCCGAACTGGGCCCGCGCTGGCGGCACATCACCTACGACATGCGGGGCCGCGGCAGGAAGTCGGGGCGCTCGGCGGACTACTCCTTCGCCACCATGGTCACGGACGTCGACGCGGTGCTCGCCGCCCGGGGCGTGGACCGGGCGGTGGTGGTGGGCTGGTCCTACGGGGCCTTCGTCGCGGCGCACTGGGCCGGCCGCAACCCGGACCGGGCGCTGGGCGCGGTCATGGTCGAGGGCGCGCAGCCGTACGACTGGCTGGACGACGCGATGGAGCAGCGGATCCGCAAGCTGTTCCGACGGTTCTCCCCACTGGTGGCGCTGGCCCGCCCGACCGGCCTGACGCCCCGGATGACCGCCGCGCAGATGGCCGAGTGCAACATCGAGCTCGGCAAGGTCGCCCGCGCGAGCGCGATGAACCCGGTGCTGGACGCCATCACGGTCCCGGCGCGGTACGTGGTCGCCTCGGGGTCCTCCCTCGGCAGCAAGGGCGACGAGCAGGAACGGATCCGCGCGAGCCTCCAGGCGGTGACCGAACGGAACCCCAACATCGAGATCAGCGCGAAGGTCGCGAGCAACCACGACATGATCCTCAAGAAGGACTTCGCGGCCGTCGCCAAGGCCGTACGCGAGGTAGCCGGCACCAGCGGCTGACCGGCCCGTCCACCGGCACGGCCATGAGCGCCGCACCGCGGCGGCGTGGGCCCGGATCGACGCCGGGCCGCGAGGGCCACAGGCTCTCGATCCCCGCTCCGGACCAGCCCAATTCGGCATGCCGGTGTTCGGCGAAGGCGTTGCAGCACAGCCGGACGGACATACCCACCACCGGCGCGGCCAATGGCCGGGAGCACGCTCCGGCCGGTGCGGCCAGTCCGGTGTACGCGAGGTACGGGAACCAGCCGGCATGGAGCTCGCCCAGCCAGCCGAGGCCGAGCGCGAGCGCACCCCCGGCGACCAGGGCCACCGTGCCGGACACCGAGACCGGCAAACGGTCGAGAACGGGACGGTAGCGATGGCCGCCGGGGCGGGCCGAGTACATGCGCATGGTCCTGTCCCAGCTTCGCCGCAAGTTCGTTCGACGCCACCCAACCCGACGGCCATTGCCCCGCCGCCTCGCCCCGCCGCCTCGCCTTGACGCAATCCTGACGCTGCCGCCCGACATCCCGACGCGATCTTGACGCCCCGGATCGCCGACCGGTCCCTGCCATGGGCTCAGGCCACCGCACGAACCAGGCTGACCACATAGGCGGTGCCGCCGCCAGGTGCCTCCTCGACGGTCAGCTCACCGTTCATCGCCTCCACGAAGCCCCGCACCACCGCCAGGCCCGCCGCTTCCCGGGCGGGATCCTCGTGGACGGCCATCCGGACGTCCACCCGCCCAGCCACCACACCGGCGTCGACCACGGCCCCCGCCCCCGGCGCCCCCCAGGCCAGGACGTCAGCGAACGCCCGCTCCAGGAGCCCGGGATCGGCGAGCACGCGAGGCAACTCCGCCCCGACGTCGACGCGAACGCCGCCCAGTCCCTCGGCAGCGGCCCGCACCACCTCGGCCACCGCCGTCGGGCGCAGCACCACCGGCATCACCCCGGCCCGCAACCTGCTCAGGTCCAGCAGGTTGGCGACCAACCGCTCCATCCGCTCCACCTCCGCGGCGATCCGCCGCCCGGCCGCACCACGCAACTGCCCGGCCTCCCGCCTCACCGCCGCCAGCGGCGCCCGCAGGTCCTGTCCGACGGCCTCCAGCAGCGCGGTGTGCAGCGCGTCGGTGTGCGCGAGCACCTCCGCCGCCGACGCCTTTGCGGCCAGCCGCTCCCGCTCCCGAGCCAGCTTCAGCTGGGTGACGTACGGCCCGAGCAGCCGCGTGTCCTCCTCGGTGAGCGGCGCGCCGCGCAGGACCAGCACCGCGTCCTCACCCAGGTCGACGGAGAAGGACCCTTCGTCCGGCCGCAGCGGTGCCTGCGCCCCGGCGGAGACCGCCGGTTGCCACATCGCCCCCGTACGGACCAGCACCGCAGCCGCTTCCAGCCCGAAGACCTGCCGCAGCTCCGCCACCAGATCGGACGACACCCGCGCCCCCGACTCCACCGTCTCCCCCGCCAACCGGGTGAGGACGGCCGCCTCCGCACGCGCCCGGCCCGCCTGCTGCGAGCGCCGCGTCAGACCGTCGATCTGGTGGGAGATCACCCCGGCCGCCGCGAGGAAGACCAGTAGCGCCGCGACGTCCGCGCCCCGCTCCACCGCCAGGCTGTGCCACGGCATGGTGAAGAAGAAGTCCGCTGCCAGCGCCCCGGCCGCCGTGCTTCCCGCCGCCGGAAACAACCCGCCCAGCCGAGCCGTCCCCGCCACCACCAGCAGCAGGCACAGCAGCACGCCGGACAGACCCAGCGAGCCGCGCAGCGGAGACAGCGCCCAGACCAGCGCAACCGCCCCGACCGGTCCGAGCAGCCACGCCAGCCGGCGTCGCCGGACCGGGACCAGCGCCGGGCGGCGTCTGCGGGGTGCGGGCGGCACGGTCAGCAGTCCCGGCTCGGGCGGCGGCAGCACCCGCACGTCGATCGGGCCGGCCAGCCGGATCACCCGGTTGATCACCGAACCGGAGACCAACTCGCGCAGCCGGCTGCGGCTCGTCGGCCCCAGCAGGATCTGGGTGGCGCTTTCCGCCCGGGCGAAGTCCACCAGCGCCCGGGCCGCGTCGCCGCCGCTCACCTCCACGTAGCTGCCGTGCAGCTCCCGCAACAGCGCCCGCTGCGCCGCCAGACCCGGCGGCTCACGCTGCGCCGTGCCGTCGTCCAGCCGGACGTGCACGCCGATCAGGTCCCCGTGCACCCGGGCCGCCGTCCGGGCTCCCCGGCGGATCAGGTGCTCGCCCTGCGGGGCGCCGTTGAGGGCGACCATGATCCGTTCCTTGGTCTCCCAGGGCGCCCGGATGCCGTGCCGGGCCCTGTAGTCGGCCAGCTCCTCCTCCACCCGGTCCGCCAGCCACAGCAGCGCCAGCTCCCGCAGCGCTCCGAGGTTGCCGGGCCGGAAGTAATGGTCCAGCGCCACGTCGATCCGGTCCGGCGCGTAGATCTCGCCCTGCGCCATCCGCGCGCGCAGCGCCTGCGGGCTCAGGTCGACCAGCTCGATCCGGTCGGCCGCCCGGACCACCTCGTCCGGGATCGTCTCGCGCTGCGAGACGCCGGTGATCTGCTCGACGACGTCGTTGAGGCTCTCCAGGTGCTGGATGTTGAGCGTCGTCGCCACGTCGATCCCGGCGTCCAGCAGCTCCCGCACATCCTGCCAGCGCTTCGCGTTCCGCCCGCCGGGCACGTTGGTGTGCGCGAGCTCGTCCACCAGCGCGAGAGCCGGGTGGCGTGCCAGCAGCGCGTCCACGTCCAGCTCCGTCAGCTCCGTCCCCCGGTACGACACCGGCCGCCGGGGCAGGACCGGCAGGTCCCCCAGCTGCTCCTCCGTACCGCGCCGACCGTACGTCTCCACCAGGCCGACCACCACGTCCAGCCCCTCACCGCGCAGCCGCTGGCCCTCCCGGAGCATGGCGTACGTCTTCCCGACCCCCGGCGCCGCCCCCAGGAACACCCGCAGTTTCCCGGCCACCGCCGTCCCGCCGCCTCTCTCCGCTTCCAGGTCCATGCTCCGCCCTACCCGACGTGGACGCGCGGGACCGGGAGGGGTAGTCCATCCCCCTCCCCCGGAGGGGAATCGGGGACAGTCGGCTTCGTCAGGCCCCGGCCGCGCCCCGGCGTCCGGCAGGCAGTCGGGCCGCCCGGCCTCGCGCGCGGGGCGGCTCGGCCGTCCGGCCGGTCAGCGCGGTCCACTGCCGACTGGAAACGTCATTGCAGTCCCCACAGCCGGGCCTGAGTCCCGTCCGTGGCGGAGTGCGCCCCCGTAGAGATATCACGTCCCCTGGCCATCAAACATCCTATGTATGCCGAGTGGCCATCCAACTCGACGCGGAGGGGACGGATCGGGAGATTACGCCCCTATATTGCTCGAACCAGTCCGAAGGCCAGGTCAGTGCCCTGCCAAGTCCCCCAGATACATCCCATGTATCGCCAGCGAGCAGCTCGCCCTGTCCTATGCCTTGACAGTCGTCACGAGGCTGCCAGAATCGGCTGGGCCGGTTCTGTTATCGCTCACATTTCCCCGCCTTGCGCGCAGCAGGCCGTGTCGAGCCGCACGGCGTGCGCTGCCCGAGCTTCGGTGTCGCGACCCGGAACGTCCCCCGCCCAACGACGAAGGATCCAGCCATGGCGATCAACAGACGTGTCTTCCTGTCGAGTGCCGCCGGCATCGTTGCCGCCGCGACGGCGAATCTGACGATCGGTACGGCGAGGGCACTCGCGGCTCCGTCGTCCTACTCGCCCACCTGGGCCTCGGTGGATCAGCACCCGCCGGCGCCGGAGTGGTTCCAGGACGCCAAGTTCGGGATCTACTTCCACTGGGGCGCCTTCAGTGTCCCGGCGTACGGCAGCGAGTGGTACCCGCGGAACATGTACATCGGCGGAAGCGACGTGAACGACCATCACATCGCCACCTACGGAGACCCGTCGGTCTGGCCCTACAACAACTTCCTCGACGGGGCCCGCGACAAGGCCGGCAACTGGGTGCAGTTCTCGCCCAGGCTGATCTCCCAGGGCGGGAACTTCGACCCGGACGCCTGGGCCCAGCTGTTCGTGGACGCCGGCGCCCGGTTCGCCGGGCCGGTGGCGGAGCACCACGACGGCTTCTCGATGTGGAACAGCACGGTCAACGAGTGGAACTCGGTGCGGCGCGGGCCGCAGCTGAACCTGCTGCAGATCTTCCGCGACTCGATCCGGGGCAAGGGCCTGAAGCTGCTGGTGGCGATGCACCACGCCTACAACTTCAACGGCTACTACGACCACGCGCCGGCGCAGTCGACCACGAGCCTGCAGAAGCTCTACGGCCAGCTGGGCACCACGGCGGAGAACCAGCTCTGGTACGACAAGCTCAAGGAGGTCATCGACCTGGCCCAACCGGACATCCTGTGGGAGGACTTCGACCTCTCCAAGGTCGACGAGACGCAACGCCTGAACTTCCTGTCGTACTACTACAACCAGGCCGTGGGCTGGGGCCGGGAGGTCGTGGCCACCTACAAGGACGGCTACGACAACGTCGGCGAGGTCTTCGACTACGAACGCGGCGGCCCGGGCGACATCGCCAACCCGTACTGGCTGACCGACGACAGCATCAGCAGTTCCAGCTGGTGCTACACCGTCGGCATCGGCTACTACTCCACCCAGCAGATGCTGCACGCGCTGATCGACCGGATCAGCAAGAACGGCAACATGCTGCTCAACATCGCTCCGATGGCGGACGGGACGATTCCCCAGGGCCAGAAGGACGTCCTGCTGGGCATCGGCGACCACCTCCACCGGTTCGGCGAGTCCCTGTACGCCACCCGGGCCTGGACGGTCTACGGGGAGGGACCGACCAAGATGGGCGGCGGCTCCTTCACCACCCCCGTAGCGGGCACGAACACGGACTTCCGGTTCACCCGCAGCAAGGACAGCACCGTCCTGTACGCCACGGTCCTGGGCTGGCCCGGGAGTTCCACGACCATCAGCACCCTGGCGAGCGGCCGCATCGACCTCAGCTCCCTGACCTCGGTCCAGCTGCTCGACGCGACCGCGGGCACGTACACCAGCCTGCCCGCGCCGACCCAGGCTGGCGACGGCCTGCACATCACCCTGCCGTCGTCCTCGGCCCCGTTCAATGCCCTCGCCTACGTACTGAAGTTCACCTTCTCCGGTCAGATCCCCGTCCTCCAGCCCGGGGACACCGGCGTGGTCACCGCGTACAGCGACATCTCCTACGCGGGCACGGCAGCCGGCCTGGTGCTGGGCTCCTACACGGCCGCCCAGCTGCAGAGCGCGGGGCTGGCGGCCCGGACCATCTCCTCCGTGCGGGTGCCGACGGGCTACCAGGTGATCGGCTACTCCGGCGACGACTTCACCGGGACGGCGTGGACCTTCAGCGCGGACAACTCGGATCTGCGAAACACGGGCAACAACGACGCCATCACCTCGCTGAAGGTGATCTTCAATCCCGCCACCTACTTCCGGATCAGCAACGTCACCGACGGCCTGGCCCTGGACAGCGGCGGCAACGTCGCCGCGGGCAGCAACCTCAAGCAGTGGACCTGGGACGGCAGCCCCAACCTCCAGTGGCAGGCCGTCGACCTCGGCAACGGCTACTACAAGCTGGTCAACCGCACCAACGGCATGGTCGCCGACGGCTGGGGGGCCACCTCCAACGGTGCCCCCACCCAGCAGGCCGCCTGGAACGGCGGCAACAACCAGCAGTGGCAGATCACCAACCGTGGCAACGGCCTGTACAGCATCGCCAACCGCACCACGGGTCTGGTCCTGGACGGCGGGGGCCAGGTCGCCTCCGGCTCCGTCACCAAGCAGTGGGGCTGGAACGGCAGCCCCAACCTGCAGTGGTCCTTCATCGCACAGTAGGCCCGCGGCCGGGCGGTCACGACACGCTGCCCAAGCCCCTGCGACGCCGTCAACAGGTCGGCCCCGCAGGCCCGTCCGCGTGGCCGCCACGCTCCACCTCGTGGTGCGCGGCGGCCACGTCGTCCGATGCGAGCAGTCACGGCAGTGGCCCCCGATCGGGAAGCGGCACGCCTGGCGCGCCAGTTCGCCGCCGTCATCACCGCCTTCCTCACCGGCGCATTCAAAGGCGGCCTGCTGACAGCAACCGAGGCGGTCCACACCCTGTAGGACATTGAGGCCCGTGAGGAGTGGCAGAGCGGCTCCGACCGCTTCGGCAGCGTCACGGGCTATCCCGGAGAGCGCCTCCCCGCCCCCGCCCTGCCCGGGACGACCCTCACTCCGCGCGGGAATCCCCCGGTGCCGCAGGCGGGCTGATGGGACGCCACACCGGTCAGGTCGACCGTGACGTCCGGGTGCCATGGGAGGAGTGCGACGTCCTGGTCCTGCAGGGCGAGGACCAGGGCCGAGTCGGGCAGCGCCCGGCGCAGCTCGCGCAGCAGCGCCTCGGCAGTCGGCCGGTCGAGCCCGGCGGTGGGTTCGTCGAGCAGCAGGATGCGTGGGCGGCGCAGGATCGCGCGGGCGATGGCGAGGCGGCGCCGCTGTCCTTGGGACAGGGCGCGGCCGGCGGGGCCGACCGGGGTGTCCAGGCGCAGGGCGTCGAGGCCGACCGTCGCCAGCGCGGCGCGCAGTCGCTCCGGGTTGGCGAGTGGTGCGGCCAGGCACAGGTTGGCCGATACGGTCGTGTCGGCGAGCCAGTCGTCGGCCTCGACCAGGGTGAGCACGTCGGCGACGGTCTCGGCGGGCAGGTCCGCGACGGGGGCGGCGCCCAGCCGTACCCGGCCGGAGGTGGTCGGCAGCCGTCCGGCCAACTGCCCGAGGAGGGTGGACTTCCCGCTGCCGTTGGGGCCGGTGACGACGACCAGCCGGGGAGCACGGACGGTGAACGAGAGTGGCCGCCCACCGTTGGCAGTGGGCAGGTCCACCGCGGCGAGCACCGGGCCGCCCCGCGTCGGCGCGGGCGGCTGCCGGGCGGCGGCGGTCGCGGCGAGCGGGCCCAGACGCGCAGCCGCGTCCTGGGCCTCGGCCAGCTCCTGGAGCGGCTGCGGAAGGCGCTCCAGCAGATCCCACACCGCCGCGAGCAGCAGCACCTCGCCGACGGCGTCGGCCACCGGCTGCGACCAGCCGTCTGCCTGCAGCGCGAGCAGCAGGGCGAGACCCTGGCCGAGGGCGGCGAGCAGCCGCAGGCCCAGGCGGCCCACTCGCTGCTCGGCCGCCGCGGCGGCGGCCGCCGCCTCCTCGCGTTCCAGCGCCGTCGAGACGACACCCCGGACCTGCGGCATCGCGTCCAGGCAGCGCAGTTCGTTGAAGGCGGCCCGGGCGGCGATCAGGTCCGTCCGTGCGTCGGCCCGCGCCGCGGCGGCGCTTGCGAGGTGTCGCCGGGCCCGGCGGCCGGTGCGGATCGCCCACCAGGTTCCGCCCGCGAACACGCCGAGCTCGGCCGCGCCCAGTGTCGGGCTCGCCCGCAGCAGCAGCACTTCCACCAGCACCGCGGTGACGGCGCAGCCGGCGAGTGGCGCGACGACCTGGGCGGGCAGGCCGGCCACCGTCTCGACATCGGTGGTCAGGCGGGCGAGCAGGGTTCCGTCGCGTTGGGCGCGGAGCTGACGCGCGCTCAGCTCGCTCGCGCCCCGGACCAGGCGGCTGCGCAGGGTCACGGTCGTGGCGAGGACGACCCGGTGGCTGACCAGCCGTTCGAGGTAGCGCAGCGAGGTGCGCAGCAGGGCGAGGGCGCGCACCGTCCCCGACGGGTACATCCACGACCAGGTCGTGTTGGCCAGCAGTGTCACCAGCGCGCAGGTCGTCAGGAACCAGCCGGACAGGCCCAGCAGGGCCGTCGCGCTCAGTTCCGCTGCCGCGGCCAGGGCGATGCCGACGGCCAGGTCGCGGCGGGGCGTGGAGTGGCGCAGCAGTTTCCAGGCGTTCATCGCGTCCTTCCCCGGTCCAGGCGGATCGTCCGGTCCGCGAGTGGCAGCAGTGCGGGGCTGTGGGTGGCGAGCAGCACGCTCCGGCCGCGTGTCAGTGTGCGCAGGGCCGCCACCACACGGGCCTCCGCCACCGGGTCGAGGTGGGCCGTGGGCTCGTCCAGGCAGAGCAGCGGTGCGTCCCGCAGCAGGGCCCGCACCAGGGAGAGTTGCTGGGACTGGCCGGAGGAGAGCCCGCTGCCCCGCTCGCCGAGCGGGGTGTCCAGCCCGCCCGGCAGGTCGGCGAGCAGGTCGCCGAAGCCGAGCGTGCGGAAGGCGGCGGCGAGTTCCGCGTCGCTGGCGTCCGGCCGAACCAGCAGCAGGTTCTCGCGGACGGTGCCGGGCAGCAGGTGCGCGGGCTGGCCGACCCAGGCGACCGAGCCGGGTGACGGCGGCTGCCGGGTGCCTTCCCGTTCGTGGGCGACGGTTCCGGCGGTGGGTTCGGCCAGTCCCGCGGCGACAGCGAGCAGGGTCGACTTGCCCGCGCCGCTGGGCCCGGTGACGGCGAGGAAGGCGCCGGGGGTGAGGTCGAGACTCACGTCGTCCAGCGCGAGGTCCTCCCGATCGGGGTGACGGACCGTCACTCGATCCAACCGCACGCCGACCGCGTCGCCGGTGCGCCGGTCCGGCGCGGGCCGGGCCGGTGCCACGCCCCCGCTGCCGAGGACCTCGTCGATCAGCTCCGCCGCGGCGCGGGCCTCGGCGCGGGCGTGGTAGCCGCGCGCCAGGTCCCGGGCGGGGGCGAAGTAGGCGGGGGTGAGCACCAGCACGAAGAGCGCGGTGGCCAGGCTCATCCGGCCTGGCACCAACGGCAGCTGGAGGTAGTCGAGCAGCGCCAGCCCGCAGTAGGTCGCCACCACGGCGAGGGTCCCGGTGATCAGCAGCTCGATCCAGGCGGTGGAGAGGAAGGCGACCCGCAGCACCGTCTGCGTGCGGCGGGCCAGTTCCTCGTCGTCCTCGCGCAGCGCGACCGCTGCGGTCTCCCGGGCACCCAGTCCGATCAGCGTCGGCAGGCCGCGCAGCTGGTCGAGCAGGCGCGCGCTGTGGCCGCGCACCGCCGTGAGCTGCGCGTGGACGGCGGCCTGCGTGCCCAGGCCGATGACCTTCAGGTTGGCGGGCAGCAGCGGGGTGGCGGCGACCAGGATCAGTGCCACGAACCAGCTGCGGACCGCGATGGCGGCCAGCGTCAGGCCGCTGCCCAGCAGCATGGTCGTGCGGGCGGGGACGTACTCGGTGAGCCACTCGGTCAGCCGGGCGACCTCGCCGGTCAGGGACTCGGCGAGGGCGGCGTCACCGGTGCTGGGGCGGGCGGGGCCGTGCGCCGGCAGAGCTGCGGCGAGCAGACGCTCGCGCAGGGCCGCGCGCACCCGGCGGGCGCCACGCGCGGCAGCCGCGTCGGCGGTGGCGAGCAGCGCCGACCGGACCGCCAGACCGGCCAGCACGAGCCCGGCACCGGGCAGGACCTGCACCGGGAGCCGTCCACCGTGCTGGCCGGTGAGCCCGCGCTGCGCGGCCCAGGCCAGACCCGCCGCCCATAGCACGGTACCCAGTGGGGCCAACCCGCGCAGCAGGCCCGCCCGCCGCAACTCCCGGCGGCCCGGCTCGGCCCACACGTGCAGCCGGGCCGACACTTCGTCGTCCCGGCCCCGGGCCCGCTCGTCGCCGAGCTCGGTCAGCAGGGCGGCCGAGGCGCTCATGCGCCCACCTCGCTCCGCTCGGCAGGAGCACTCGCCCACGCGCACCCTTCAATCACTCGCCCGCTCATGTCTCGGCCCCGGCGGAGTCCGCGTCGTCCGGGTCGAGATCGAAGACCCCGTCCCGCTGGTCCCGCCGGTCGCCGAGGATCCAGGCGGCCAGGGCCGTCACCGAGAGGAGGGCGATGCCCACGGGGTCGATCCAATCGGCGACGCCGCCGAAGACGTCCTGGGACACGGCCGCCAGCCCGACGCCCAGCACAGTGAGCAGCGCGCGCCGGACGATGACCACGAAGCCACCCGGCTCGGGCCGGACTCGGCGGGATTCCCCCACGCGCACCCGGAGCGGGGCGAGCGGCGCCTCGGGAGCCTGCGTGAACTTGCCGCGGAAGGCCCACCAGGCGTACGCGTTGTAGGCGAACACCACCGGCATGCACAGCCCCACGCCGACCACGAGGAAGGTCTGCGAGCTGGACGGGCTGGACGCCTGGTGCAGCGTCAGCCCAGGAGGTACGACGACCGGCGCGGTCGCGGCCACCAGCGCCAGCAGACCGCAGACCTGGGCCGCGGCCACACCCACGAAGGGCCGCCAGTCCGGCCGCCGCCCGAAGCCGTGCCAGGCCACCGCACCGGCGGCCACCGCACCGGCGACCGCGATCCAGTACAGCGTCGCGCGCACCGGCTCGTCGAACCCGAACTTCTCCGGATCGGCGACCTCCAGGCCGAACCCGAGGATCAGCGCGGCCACGGTGGTGCCCACCAGCAGCGGGCGCCCGGCCCGGCCCGCCCGCTCGCGGGCGGCGCCTTCGGTCTTGTCCTGCAGCCAGGCGGCGCCGGCCAGCAGGTAGAGCACCACCAGACCCAGCGCGCACAGCACGCTGTAGGGCGTGAGCCAGTTGAAGGCGCCGCCGCTGAACGATCCGTCACGCTGCTCCAGTCCGGAGAGCACGCCGCCGAGCACCAGGCCCTGGCAGAGGGTCGCCGCGACCGAGGACACGCCGAACAGCAGGGCCCAGCCGCGCCGGTAGCCGTCGGCGGCGCTCTGGAACTCCAGCCCCATACCGCGCAGGATGATCGAGAGCAGCATGCCGATCAGCGGCAGGTAGACCCCCGGCAGCACGGTCGCGTAGACGCCGGGCAGCCCCGCCCACAGGGCGACGCCGGCCAGCACGAGCCAGCTCTCGTTGGCGTCCCAGGCGGTGGCGATCAGCTCGCCGTACTCGCGCCGCCCCTCCCCCTTGGCGAACAGGCTGAGCATGCCGACGCCCAGGTCGTAGCCGTCCAGGACGACGTACATGCCGAGCGAGAGCAGGACGAGCGCGTAGGTGGCGTACTCAAGCAACGGAGGCCTCCGTTCCGAAGGTGGGCGTCGCGACGGCGTCCGCGGGCGCCTCGGGGCCGGCCTTGACCGTCCGGACGATGTAGCGGACCCAGATGACCAGCAGGGTCGTGTAGAGGAGCCCGAAGGCGGTCAGGGTGGTCGCGGCCTGGGCGGCGGTCAGGTGCGACAGCGCGTCGGAGGTGCGCAGCTTGCCGTAGACCACCCAGGGCTGGCGCCCGGTCTCGGCGGTGATCCAGCCACCGGTGATGGCGAGCACGCCGGCCGGTGTCATCCAGACCATCCAGCGCAGGAAGCGGCGGGAGTCGAACAGGCGCCTGCGCAGGCGCAGAACCAGCCCCGCGAGGGCCGTGGCGAACATGGCCAGGGCGGTGAAGTACATGGCGCGGAAGCCGTAGAAGGCGCTCCACATGTTGGGCCGCTGGTCGGGTGGGGTCTGCAGCAGGCCGGGTACCTCGGCCTTGCCGGTGAGGTCGTGGCCGATCACCGCGCCCAGGTGCGGGATCGTGATGCGCAGGTCGTTCGTGCCCTGGCCGGTGTCGGGGACGACGACCAGGTTGTATCCGTTGTTGTCGGTGCGCCAGTTCCCCTCGAACGCCTGCAGTTTCGCGGGCTGGTGCTGGGCCATGAAGACGGCGGTGGCGTCGCCGGCGTACAGCTGGATCGGCATCAGGACGGCGAGCACGCCGAGGGCGATGGACAGGCAGCGGCGGGCGAACGGCAGCGCGGCCCGGCGCTGCTTGACCAGGTACCAGGCGGAGATGCCGCCGACGAACCAACTCGCGCTGATCAGCACGGCCAGCAGCATGTGCGGGAAGCGGTAGGTGAAGGCCGGGTTGAGCAGGACCTCGGTCCAGTCGCCCGGGTGGAACTGGCCGGCCGTCTCGGTGTAGCCGGCCGGGTCCTGCATCCAGCTGTTGGCGGACAGGATCCACGTGGTGGACAGCAGGGTGCCGAAGGCGACCATCCAGGACGCGAAGGCCATGGTGCGCGGCTTGACCCGGCCCTCGCCGTAGAGCATGACGCCGATGAAGCCGGCCTCCAGGAAGAAGGCCGTGATGACCTCCATGCCGATGGTGACCCCGATGACGGGTCCGACCGCGTGGGCGAAGACACCCCAGTTGAGGCCGAACTCGAAGGTCATCACGGTGCCCGCGACGACGCCGAGGCCGAAGCCGACCGCGAAGATCTTCTTCCAGAAGCGGAAGATCTGCTGGTAGAGCGGGTTGCCCGTGCGCACGTAGGCGGTCTGCACGACGGCGAGCAGCACGGAGAGGCCGACCGTGAGGGCCGGGAAGGACATGTGGAAGATCGCCGTGATGGCGAACTGCCACCGGGACAGTTCTATGGCAGCCGGTGAGGCCATGAGGTCTCCGGAAGGTACGCGGAACGGGCGGGTGCGGGGATCGGGGGCGTGGGGTGATCCGCGGATCGGCGCGTGCCGGGGGGGACCACGCGGCGGGAGCGGGGGGCAGCGGGTCTGCTGGAGCAACACCTCACTCCCGGTAGAGCAGCACCGTGGCGCCGGCCAGCACCGCGCTGGCCACCAGGGCCCAGGCGATCTGACCGTGCAGCACCAGGACCGCGCCCGGCACGGCGCCGGCCAGCATGGTGGCGACCGCGAGGATCCTGCGCCGCTGGCGCGGCGCGGTGCCACCGGCCAGGCGGGAGTCGGCCGCCAGGCCGGTCAGGGTGAGGGTGAGCACCGTGGTGGTGAGGTCCGGCACGCCGAGACCGCGCACGGTGCCGTTGCGGATGCCCATCGCCACCGCCACCAGGGCGATCACGGCGTACCGCACGGATCCGTCCGCACTCCAGGCGAAGGCGACGACGGCGGCCGCACCGTGCAGCGAGACCTCCAGGACCAGGGCCGCGCGCAGCCATCGGCCGCGCCGCGTGGCGGTGTGCCGCCCCGCGAGGCGGCCGGCCAGGACCGCGCCGGCGAGGAAGGCGGCGAGCGAGGTCAGCGACCCCGCGACGGAGAACCCGGGGGCTCCGGCCAGGGCGAAGGCGATGACGACGACGTTGCCGGTCATGTTCGCCGTGAAGACATGGCCGAGGCCGAGGTAGCTCACCGCGTCGATCAGCCCGCTGACCGCGGTGAGGGCGAACAGGGCCAGCGCCAGCGGATGACGGTCGTGGACCTGTGCTCCGGGGAGCTGTGGCGGGGCGGTGCGGGGATCGCCTGCGGGCGTGGTCATGACGTCTCCTCTCCGAGTCGGCGCATCGTCAGAAGAAGCACGGGTCCAGCGGCGCCGCGCCCTGACCCGGGAGAGCGAGACCACGGGCCTCGCGCCAGGCGCGCTGCTCGTCGGAGGCCGCCGCGGCCTGCGCCACCCGCTCGGCCTGGTGGACGCCGGCGAGGCCGGGCGCGGGGGTGGCGTGGTAGCCGCCGAACCGCGTGACCGGGCTCCACGACGGCGTCACCGCGGGCAGATCGGGGGCCAGCCCCTGGTGCTCCTGGGCGCCGTGGACGATCCGGCCGCCGACCACGGTGAGCACGGCCTCGATGTGCGGGATGTCCGGCTCGGGCACGGTGAAGTAGTCCGCACTGAGGATCGCGAGGTCCGCGTAACTTCCCACGGTCAGACGGCCCTTGACATCCTCCTCACCGGTGAGCCGGGCACCGCCCAGGGTGTAGAGCTCCAGGGCCCGCTCGCGGCTGAGCCGGTTGTGGTCGGCCGCGAGCCGCCGCCCGCTGACCGCGCGGCCGGAGACCAGCCAGTGCAGGGCGACCCAGGGGTTGTAGGAGGAGACCCTGGTGGCGTCGGTGCCCGCCGCGACGGTGAGGCCGCGGCTCAGCATGGCGCGCAGCGGCGGTGCCTCGGCCGCCGCCGGGGCCCCGTAGCGGGCAACGAACGCCTCGCCCTGGAAGGACAGCCGGTTCTGCACGGAGACGGCGCCGCCCAGGGCCGCGATCCGGTCCAGGCTGTCCGGGCTCACCGTCTCCGCGTGGTCGAAGAGCCAGCGGTTGCCGTGCGGGAACAGGCCCTCGGCGGCCAGCTTCTCGAAGACGGCGAGGTCGCGGCGGATGGTCTCGTCGTACGTGGCGTGCAGCCGGAAGCCCCAACCGTTTTCCATCAGCAGCCGCACGGCCTTCTCGAACTCCGTCTCGTACGCGCCCAGGTGCGGCCGCGGCTCGGTGAAGTTCTCGAAGTCGGCCGCCGCCCAGGTGAGGTTCTCCCCCGCGCCGTTGAGGCGCAGCCAGGCGTCGCCGTCGCCGGGGCGCACGGTGTTGACCCAGCGGGTGAGGTCGTCCAGTTCCTGCCCCGCGGTCTGCGGGAAGAGGTGGTAGGCGATCCGCAGGGTCAGCTGCCCTTGCCGGGCCAGGTCCATGACGGTGCCGTAGTTCTCCGGGAAGCTCTGGAAGCCGCCGGCGGCGTCGATCGCCGAGGTGAGGCCGAAGCGGTTCAGCTCGCGCAGGAAGTGCCGGGTGGAGCCGGCCCGGTCGGCCTCGTCCAGCATCGGCGCCTTGGCCAGGGTGGAGTAGAGCAGCAGGGCGCCCGGGGCGGCGATCAGCAGGCCGGTGGGTTCGCCGTCGTGGGCGCGGACGATCTGGCCGCCGACCGGGTCCGGGGTGTCCCGGGTGAAGCCGGCTGCCCGGAGCGCGGCCCGGTTGAGCAGCGCCGACTGGTAGAGGTGCAGCACGAAGACGGGGGTGTCGGGTGCCGCGGCGTTGAGTTCGTCCAGGGTGGGCAGCCGCCGTTCGGCGAACTGGTCGGCGGACCAGCCGCCGACCACCCGCACCCACTGGCCGGGCGGGGTGCGCTCCGCCTGGACCCGGAGCATGGCGAGTGCCTGGCGCAGCGTCGGCACGCCGTCCCAGCGCAGCTCCAGGACGTAGTTGAGACCGCCGCGGATGACGTGAAGGTGCGCGTCGTTGAGTCCCGGGACGGCCCGGCGGCCGAGCGCGTCAACGACCCGGGTGTCCGGGCCGACCAGCGGGACGATGTCCGCGTCGTCACCGACCGCCTGGATCAGTCCGTCCCGGACGGCCAGGGCGGTCGCCTGGGGACGGCCCGGGTCGTTGGTGTGCACCTTGGCGTTGCGGATGACCAGGTCGGCGGGCTGGTCCGGGGTGCCGGGGCGGATGCCGGCGACGGGCATGCTGGACAACGGAGTTCCTTTCGGGCGACGGCAGCTGATGGGGTTGGCGTGCGCGGTCGAGGTGCGCGCCGGGTCAGTGGGGGCTGAGCGCGGCGGGTGGGATGAACGGCAGCGCGGGGCTGTCGGCGGGCCGCGGAGCCGCCACGGCCGCGACGGCCAGCGCCGCGAGTTCTCCCCCGGCTCGCTCGACCCGCACCGGCAGGGTGTCGGTGAGCGCGTCGCCGGTCCCGCCCCAGTCCTCGGAGGCCGCGAAGACGGCGGTCGGGGCGACGAGCGCGCGCTGGTAGGCGAAGAGCGGGCGCATCGCGTGCTCGAGTGCCAGGGAGTGGCGCGCGGTGCCGCCCGTCGCGGCGATCAGCACCGGCTTGCCCGCCAGCGCTCCGGGTTCGAGCAGGTCGAAGAACGACTTGAACAGGCCGCTGTAGGAGGCCGAGAAGACCGGCGACACGGCGATCAGCGCGTCGGCCGTGCTCACCTCCTCCAGCGCGTCGGCCAGCGCGGGCGCGGGGAAGCCGGAGAGCAGGTGGTGCGAGATGAGGGTGGCCAGCGGGCGCAACTCGTGTAGGTGTACCCGGACTTCGCGGCCGGCCCGGGTGAGGTGCGCGGTGGTGGCGTCGGCGAGCCGGTCGGCGAGCAGGCGGGTGGACGAGGGCTGGCTCAGTCCGGCCGAGACCACGGCCAGGGTGATCGGCGAGGTCGTTTCCATGATGCGGCTCCGTCGGGGTCAGGAGGCGGTGGGGACGCGGTCCCGGAGCGTGGCGTGGGTGGGTGCGTCGGGCACGGTCTCGGGCCGGCCGGCGGCGAACTCCTTGCGGAGCACGGGCACCACCTCCTCGCCGAGGATGTCGAGCTGCTCCAGCACGGTCTTCAGCGGCAGCCCGGCGTGGTCCATCAGGAACAGCTGGCGCTGGTAGTCCCCGACCACCTCGCGGAAACCCAGGGTGCGTTCGATGACCTGCTGGGGGCTGCCCACGGTCAGCGGCGTCTGCTCCGTGAACTCCTCCAGTGAGGGCCCGTGGCCGTAGACCGGAGCGTTGTCGAAGTACGGACGGAACTCGCGGACCGCGTCCTGGGAGTTGCGGCGCATGAAGACCTGCCCGCCGAGCCCGACGATCGCCTGCTCGGGCGTCCCGTGGCCGTGGTGGGCGAAGCGGGTGCGGTAGAGCTCGACCATCCGCCGGGTGTGCTCCTGCGGCCAGAAGATGTTGTTGTGGAAGAAGCCGTCACCGTAGTAGGCGGCCTGCTCGGCGATCTCCGGGCTGCGGATCGAGCCGTGCCACACGAAGGGCGGTATGCCGTCCAGCGGACGCGGGGTGGCGGTGAAGGACTGCAGCGGGGTGCGGAAGCGGCCCTCCCAGTCCACCACGTCCTCGCGCCACAACCGGTGCAGCAGCGCGTAGTTCTCCACCGCGAGCGGGAGACCCTGGCGGATGTCCTGGCCGAACCAGGGGTAGACCGGGCCGGTGTTGCCGCGCCCGAGCATCAGGTCGACCCGGCCGTCAGCGACGTGCTGCAGCATCGCGTAGTCCTCGGCGATCTTCACCGGGTCGTTGGTGGTGATCAGGGTGGTCGCGGTGGAGAGCACGATCCGCTCGGTCCGCGCGGCGATCCAGCCGAGCATGGTGGTGGGCGAGGACGGCACGAACGGTGGGTTGTGGTGCTCCCCGGTGGCGAAGACGTCGAGTCCGACCTCCTCGGCCTTGAGCGCGATGGCCAGGATCGCCTTGATGCGCTCGTGCTCGGACGGCGCCCGTCCCGTGGTGGGGTCGACCGTCACGTCGCCGACGCTGAATATCCCGAACTGCAAGGGGTGCCGCCTTTCCGCTGACCGGGCGGCCCGGTGGAGCCGCCCCGGCGAACCTAGGCAGACCGCGGTGCCCGGAGTGCCTTCGCAGCGCATCGTCGGTTGCCCCGCAGCGCACGGCGCGTGCGGCCGACCTGGGAACGCGCTGTCAGTGCAGTCTGGGAACAGTCCCGGGCGCGCAGCGAGCAGCCGCGTCGGGCCGGCGCGCATTAGCGTCGTCGAACGTGGCGCCCTGATGGCCCAGCCAGGCGCCTGCGTTCCCGTCAACTCCCCGAATGGAGAAGAACCATGGTCGACTTCGCCACGGTCCACGCCGCCCCGAGCCCCGATCTGCTCACCCCGGACAACTCGATGATGCTGTTCGTCGACCACCAGCCGCAGATGTTCTTCGGCACCGGCAGCGGTGACCGCACCTCCATCATCAATTCGACCGTCGGCCTGGCGAAGGCCGCGAAGATCTTCGACGTACCGGTGGTGCTCTCCACCGTGGCGGCGGAGTCCTTCTCCGGGCCGATCCTCCCGCAGCTGAAGGCGGTCTTCCCCGATCACGGGATCGTCGACCGGACCAGCATGAACGCCTGGGAGGACGAGGCGCTGGTCGAGGCGGTCAAGGCGACCGGCCGCAGCAAGATCATCCTGTCGGGCCTGTGGACCGAGGTCTGCCTGGTCCTGCCGGCGCTGTCGGCGCTGGAGCAGGGCTACGAGGTGTACGTGGTCGCGGACGCGTCGGGCGGTGTGAGCCCGCGGGCGCACGAGCACGCCCTGCAGCGGATGACCGCGGCCGGCGCGGTGCCGGTCACCTGGCTTCAGGTGCTGCTGGAGCTCCAGCGCGACTGGGCCCGGACCGAGACCTACGTCGCGGTGACGGACCTGGTCAAGGAGCACGGCGGCGCCTACGGCATGGGCGTCGTCTACGCCCAGGCCATGATCAACCCGCACGCCGCCGGCTGACGGGCCGCGACCGAACTCGACCGGAGTCCATCATGAACACGGGCCTTCTCCTGCTGCGGGTGGTCGCCGGCCTGCTGATCGCGGGCCACGGCGTCCAGAAGGTCAGCTTCCGCCTGGGCGGCAGCGGACTGGCGGGTGGTACCGCCGAGTTCCGCGGCGACGGCTTCCGCGGCGGGAGGCTCACCGCGCTCGCCGCGGGCGGCACCCAGATCGGGGCCGGACTGATGCTGGCGCTCGGCCTGCTCACTCCGCTGGCCGGCTCGGGTGTGATGGGCGTGATGACCGTCGCCCTCACCGTCAAGTGGCCGCACGGGCTGTGGGTGCAGCACGACGGGTACGAGTACCCCCTCGTGCTGATCGTCATCGGTGCGGTGCTGGCCGCCACCGGCCCCGGCCAGTGGTCGCTCGACGGCGCCCTCGGCCTGGCGCACTGGCCGTTGTGGTGGCTGCCGGTGGCGGTGGTCGCCGGCGTGGGCGGCGGCCTGGCCACACGGCTCGCCCTGCACCGGGCCTGACCGCGGGCAACTCCCGATCGCGTGGGCCCCGGGGCAGCTACCTGCCCCGGGGCCCACGCCCATTCGTCACCCAGGGAAGGTCGACCGGGACACAGCCGAACCAAACCGGTTCATCGAGGTCTTCACGGTGACCTCGCGGGCGGAGCTCTGTGCCCAGCACCACGTGCGCCGCACCGGGATCGACCGCGAATTCGAGCACACGGCCCGGAAGTCCGTGCCGAGCGAGCCAGTCGTGACACACGCCGTGCCGGCCCGGGAATGGGCCGGGCCCGGGCCGGCGTGCGCCCGCCGGAGCCGCCACGCCGGTGTGCGGTGACTCAGAGGCCGAACCGGGCACGGTGGGAGGCGGGGACCAGATCGGCGTACTCGGGGTGCTTGGTGATCCACCCGCGGATGAAGGGGCAGTAGGGCAGCACGGCGAGCCCCTGCTCGCGCGCCGCGTCCAGCGCGGCACGCGCCAGCCCGCCGGCCAGTCCCCGGCCCTCGAAGCGCGGGTCGATCTCGGTGTGGATGAAGGCGATCTCGTCGCCGGAGCGGTGGTACTCGGCGAAGCCGGCGAGTTCGCCACCGTCGTGGATCTCGAACCGGGACTTGTCGGCGTTGTCGCTGACGAGCTGCTCCATCGTTCCTCCTGCGGGGTGTGGTCGACCGCCTCGGGAATGGGCGGCACCTGATCGTTGACGGCCGGATCGCGGCGACACCGGGAGCATAGTTTAAGAATAAACATTTGTCCCCCTGGCATCGCACGGCTCCCGTCGACGGCCAACCTAGCCACGAACCAAGGTGCCGCCGGCTGGGACGGCGCTCGGACGGCACTCCGTACCTCCTGGGGACAGCCCTGAGCACGCGGAGAACACGCCGACCCGGTCGGGCTGCCTAGCGTCGTTCAGGGGCCGGACCTGCCCAACGCAGGCCTGCCGGTGCATGACCAGAGACGGCGTGAGGGAACGGGCGAAGAGATGAGCGGAACCGACGAGTTCGACCTCGTGGTGCTGGGTGCCGGTCCGACCGGGGAGAACCTCGCCGATCGCGCGCGGGCCGGCGGGCTGAGCGTGGCGATCGTCGAACGCGAGCTCGTGGGCGGCGAGTGCTCGTACTGGGCGTGCATGCCGAGCAAGGCGCTGCTCCGGCCGCCGGCCGCGCTGCGGGAGGCGCAGCGGCTGCCGGGCGCGCGGGCGGCGGTCGGGGACGGGCTGGATGCCGACGCGGTGCTGCGGCGCCGGGACGACTTCGCCTCGCTGTGGCGGGACGACGGCCAAGTGGCCTGGCTGGAGTCCGCCGGGATCACGCTGGTCCGCGGGCACGGCCGGCTGGACGGCGAGCGACGGGTCGTGGTGGACGTCCCCGGCGGGGGCCGCCGCATCCTGACCGCACGTCACGCCGTGGCCGTCTGTACCGGCACCGGTGCAGCCCTGCCCGACCTGCCGGGCATCGAGCACACGGGTGTGTGGACCAGTCGCGAGGCGACCAGCGCACCCGAGGCCCCCGGCCGGCTGGCCGTCGTCGGCGGCGGCGTCGTCGCCGTGGAGATGGCCACGGCCTGGAGCGCGCTGGGCAGCCGGGTGACCCTGCTGGTCCGGGAACAGGCCCTCCTGCCGCGACTGGAGCCCTTCGCCGGTCAGCTGGTGGCCGAGGCGCTTCGGGAGTCCGGGGTCGACCTGCGGTTCGGGGCGTCGGTGACCGGCCTGGCCCGGGACGGCGAGGTCGTCCTGGACCTCGGCGAGCATGGCGAACTGCGGGCCGACGAGGTGCTGTTCGCCACCGGACGGCGGCCCGCGACCGGCGATCTGGGGCTGGAGACGGTCGGGCTGGAGCCCGGCGGATGGATCGAGGTGGACGACACCGGGCTGGCCGTGGGCGTGGCCGGCGGCTGGCTCTACGCGGCCGGCGACGTCAACCGCCGCGCGCTGCTGACCCATCAGGGCAAGTACCAGGGCCGGGTCTTCGGCGCGGTGATCGCCGACCGGGCGGCCGGCCGTGAACTCGACCTCGCGCCCTGGGGGCGCAGCGTCGCGACCGCCGACCGGACGGCCGTGCCCCAGGTGGTCTTCACCGACCCGGAGGTCGCCTCGGTCGGCCTCACCCTCGCCGAGGCAACCGCGACCGGCCGGCGCGTGCGGGCCGTCGACTACCGAATCGGCAACGTGGCGGGGGCCGCGCTGTACGCCGACGGGTACCGCGGGCAGGCCAGGGCCGTCATCGACCTGGACCGGGAGACCGTGGTGGGGGCGACCTTCGTCGGATCCGCGGTCGCGGAACTGCTCCACTCGGCGACCGTCGCCGTCGCCGGGGAGGTACCGCTCAGCCGGCTCTGGCACGCGGTACCCGCCTACCCGACCATCAGCGAGGTCTGGCTGCGCCTGCTGGAGGCCTGGCGCGGCTGAGGAAGAAGTCGCAGAGCAAGCGGACGGCCGTCCTGTCGGCGGTCGTCCCGAGGACACGAAGTACCGAGAGCAAGGAGCGAAATGATGGTGGCTGCAACGAGAGAAGACGAGCGGCCGGGCGGGCCGGACCCGACGGTGGCCGGGATCGAGACGCCCACGGGCACGGATCCGGTGGCCGGTACCGGAGCCGAGCCGGACCTGCACGCCATGACACGGATCACGCTGCGGCCCATCGCCTCGCCGATGCCCCTGGGCTTCTTCACGGTGGCCATCTCCTCCGTTGTGATCGGAAGCCTGCAGCTCGGCCTGATCGACAGTGCGAACCGGCAGGCCGTGGCGCTCACGGTCTTCTCCGCCTTCGTGCTCCAACTACTGGTCAGCGTCCTCGCGTTCGGCGCCCGTGACGTCATCGCGGCGACGCTGATGGGCGGATTCGCCGGCGCCTGGCTGGCCAACGGCCTGGTCACGTCGGCGGACGCCCACGGCGGGGCGCAGGTGCTCGGTGTGATGAACCTGGCGTTCACGGTCTTCGCCGCGCTGATGGCATCGGTGGCCAAGCCGAAGAAGGTGCTGTGGCTGCTCCTGCTGATCGCCGTACCGCGCTACTTCGTCGCCGGCGTCTACGGCCTCTCGGGCGCGGCCTGGCTGGGCCACACCGCCGGGGCACTCGGCTTGCTCCTCGCGGCGGTCGCGATGTACGCCGCCTACGCCCTGATGCTGGAGGAGCTCCGAGGCAGGGAGGCCCTGTGGATCGGACGCAGCGGTCCCGTGCGGGACGCCATGCACGCGGGACTGGCCGATCAGCTGAACCGGCTGGAACAGCATGCGGGTGTGCGCCGGACCCTGTAGTCGGTGGCCCGTCCGACCGCCCGGATCGATCTGACGGCGTTTCGTCCACGGCCTGCGGAGTCCGCGCCCCCGGAGTGGGTGGACGGCACGAAGAAGTGCCGGGCCCGCCGACGAACGGACCCGGCACCGAGCGGGCCGGGCCCGCCCCACAACGGGCCCGGCCCGCGCTCACGCCCCGGTCTCGGGGGTGACCACCAGGTGCTCGGCGAGGAACCAGACCTGGGTCTCGCCGGTTCGGATGATCTGGGAGACCAGGAGGTCCTGGGTACCGTCGTCGCCGAGCTCCGCCGTGCGGGTGGCGGCGTCGCGGACGTCGGCGAGGATGGTCTCGTGGGCGTCGAGCAGGCGCGAGAGCATCGAGTGCACGCCCTCCACGCCGTCCGGCGGGCGCGGCACCCCGGTGATCAGCGCGGCGTGCCGGGGGTCGCCCACGGCGACGCCACCGAGCGTCTGGACCCGTTCGGCGAGCGCGTCGACCAGCTCCAGCTGCTCCTGGGCATGCTTGTCGAAAAGCAGGTGCAGCTGGTAGGCGGTCGGCCCGCGCATGCCCCAGTGGCACTTCTTGTACAGCGAGTACAGGAACTGGGTGTCCGCGAGGACGCGGTTGAGCCGCTGGCACGAGTACTGCCGGGCGTCGTGGGAGAGCGCGATCGGCAGCTGGGTGACGGTCCCGAACTCCTGGATCTCCGCGCCGTGTTGGTGGAGGTGTGGCTGGCTGTTCATGGTGCTCCTGGGAATGGCTGGGCTGTTCGGGGATCAGGCTAGGAACGCGCGGGCCCCCGGCTTGTTCCGACGGCGCACCGCCTGCGTTCTTTCCGTGCACCCGCACGGGAGTCGGGCCCGGGTGAGTCGCCGGGCAACCGGAGCACTCTCGGACGACACCGGGTGCTCTCCGAGGCAACAAGCCGGCGGCGGCCGCCCCTAGCGTGAGCCCCATCGCAGCCAACCGCTGACCGAGAGATAGGAAGAACCATGCCGTTCATCACCGTTGGCCAGGAGAACTCCACCTCCATCGACCTCTACTACGAGGACCACGGCACCGGGCAGCCCGTCGTCCTCATCCACGGATTCCCGCTGAGCGGACACTCCTGGGAGCGGCAGAGCGCCGAACTGCTGGACGCCGGCTACCGGGTCATCACCTACGACCGGCGCGGCTTCGGTCAGTCCTCGCAGCCGACCACCGGCTACGACTACGACACCTTCGCCGCGGACCTCAACACCGTGCTGGAGACCCTCGACCTGCACGACGCCGTGCTGGTCGGCTTCTCGATGGGCACCGGCGAGGTCGCCCGCTACGTGTCCACCTACGGTTCGGCCCGCGTCGCCAAGGTCGCCTTCCTCGCCTCCCTGGAGCCGTTCCTGCTGAAGACCGACGACAACCCGGACGGCGTCGCCACGAAGGACTTCTTCGACGGCATCGTCGCCGCCGTGAAGGCCGACCGGTACGCCTACTACACCGCCTTCTACCAGGACTTCTACAACCTGGACGAGAACCTCGGCAGCCGGATCAGCGAGGAGGCCGTCCGCAACAGCTGGGACGTCGCGGCGAGCGGCGGCTCCTTCGCCGCCTCGGCCGCCCCGACCACCTGGTACACGGACTTCCGCGCGGACATCCCGCGCATCGACGTCCCCACCCTGATCCTGCACGGCACCGGCGACCGCATCCTGCCCGTGGAGAACACCGCCCGGCCGTTCCACCGCGCGCTGCCCTCCGCCGAGTACGTGGAGATCGAGGGCGCGCCGCACGGCCTGCTGTGGACCCACGCCGAGGAGGTCAACACCGCGCTGCTCGCCTTCCTCGCGAAGTGACCCGGGCGGCCGCCCTCCCCCGACGGCGGCCGTCCGCCCCGTCGTCGGTACCGCCGTCGCCGGTCCCAGGCCCAGCCGGCGACGGCGGTACCGACCACTGACCCGCGCCCGGCGCCCGTTCCCCACGGGCGCCGGGCGCGCACCACGACCAGGAGGTCCCGTGAAGCTTCGATTCGCCCGACGCGTGGTCCCGTTGGTGACGGCGGTCGCCGCACTGGCGGCGGTCCCCACCGCCTCGGCCACCCAGAGCAGCCCGGCGAAGCCGCCGGGCACGCACCTGGACTTCGCCGTCGGCCCGCAGTACGACACCACCCACGTGTACGTTTCGCCGGGCACCGAGCAGGCCTTCGTGACCAGTTGGACGTCCACCTTCGGCGGCACCACGATCGGCCCGGTCTCCACCCAGGTGACCCCGACACCCAGCCGGACGCTGTCCGAACTGATCGTCTCGCCGGTCGGCACGCTGTCGGTGTTCGACTACACCACGCCCGTGCCGTACCCGTTCGGCACCGAGCGCACCGGCTGGCTGGTGACCGACCTCGACCAGGCGGTCCGAACCGCCCGGGCCGACGGCGCGGCCGTCACCGTGGCGCCGTTCGCCGACCCGATCGGCCGGGACGCCGTCGTCCAGTTCCCCGGCGGGGTCAACGCCCAGCTGTACGTCCACACGACCGCGCCGTCCTACCCCGCCCCGGCGAGCGTGCCGGAGAACCGGATCTACCTGCCGCCGGACTCCGTCCGCGCCTTCTTGGACAGCTACCTCGCCTTCACCCGGGGCCGCGTCGTCTCCGACGACCGGCGGGCCGACGGCGCCGCCATCGGCCTGCCCGGGACGACGTACCGGCTGATCCGGCTCACCTCCGGCTTCGGCGCCACCACCGTCGCGGTGACGGACGGCCACCTGCCCCACCCGTTCGGCCTGGAGACCACCGGCTACGGCGTACCGGACCTCGGCGCGACCCTGGGCCGGGCCAGGGCGGCCGGCGCGACCGTGCTGTCGGGGCCGGTCCGCGCGGACGGACGGGAGAGCGCGATGGTCCGGTTCCCGGGCGGCTACGTCGCGGAGATCCACGCCGGCCGCTGACCCCCCGGACCATGCCCGGCGCTGCACCGCCCGTCCTCACCAGGACCGGCGGTGCAGCGCCATGTGCACGGTGCCGACTATCTGTGACAACGCGGCCCGGGCGGTGCCCGCCGGGCAACACGCGCCGAGCGGCGGCACCCGCAGAGCGTGTCCTCACCCGCCCCCGGAGACACTTCGGCCGGGCTTCGGGGGTACGGCGGCCGTTCGGATGGCACCGGGTGGAGGGATCAGGAGGCGGAGTGGATTCCCTCGGTCCGGGTGGCGTAGGCCTGCCACTCGCGGGGCGAGACGCCGAAGGCGTCGCGGAACGCCCGGCTGAAGTGGGAGTGGCTGACGAAGCCCCAGCGGTGCGCGACGGCGGACACACTGGCCTGCCGACGGGACGGGCGCCCCAGCTCCCGACGGCAGGCCTCCAGCCGACGCCGTCGCACCCACTGGCCCACGGTCATCCCGTCCTGCTGGAAGAGCTTGTGGAGGTAGCGCACCGAGATGTGGTGCGAGCGGGCGATCGATCTGGGCGAGAGGTTCGGGTCGGCGAGGTTCTGCTCGATGTGGGCGCGGATCCGGGACAGCAACTCGGTCGCGCCGTTGGGGTGTTCCGGGTCCTCCCGGGCGAGCAGCTCGGTCACCAGGATGGCGACGATGTCGGAGGCACTGAGCGCGAGGTGGTGGCCTGGCCGGGCCCGGTGGGCCCGCGCCTGGGTGGCCAGGATGCGGAGGAACTGGAAGGCGAGCGAGCCGATCCCCTCGTTCCCCCGCGCCACCAGCCCGCCCGCGCGCCGGACATCGCCCTGCCGGACGCCCAGGTAGAAGCAGGGGATGCGGAAGCGGACCATCCGGCACTCGGAGTCCTGCAACAGGCCCGCCGGGTGGGGGGTGGCACTGATCAGCAGGTCCCCCGGGGCCAGCACGGTGCTGGCCGCGCCGCGTCGAACGGAGGCCGCACCGTGGACGTGCAGGGCGACGTAGAGGCAGTCCTCGGGATCGGTTCCGGGCGGCGGCGAGAGGATGTCGATGCAGCCGTTGCCGCCGCCGCGGGCGACCTGGTCGAGCAGGTGGGTTTCGGCTTCGGGCGCGGGGGTTTCGAGCATGGGCGAGGGACCCGACTGGTTCACGGGAAACTCCGACCGGTTGGAAGTGGTGCTGTGCGGATGCTGGCGAGGGCGGCTCGCCGCACGGCGGGGCGGCGGCGCCGGCAACGGGGCGCTCAGGAGGGGAAGTTCTTCTGGCGCCATTCATACAAGGAGTGGAACGGCTGGACAAACATTCAACAAACCGAGGTTCCAGCGGCTCCACCCGACCCGGACGACGCCCATGCCGAGTGGCACCCACTCCTCGGAGAAGGCCTTGACGGCACCTGGAGCGGAAGACCAAAGAGCTTGCAGGGCAGCTAAGTTCGGCCACTGGCACCGGAGCGACGACGGTCGGTGGGACCGCCTGACCGCGCCGCTCCCCGACACCGGGCACGCCCGCGACGAACCCGCTTCCCGCCCGGCCCGGCGGCCGGGAAGGTGCACGGGCCGTCACGTCGCCGTGCACCACCAGAACATCCCCGCCGCCCCCCTTTCCTAGCCTGGACGGCGGATCCGCCGCCTCCGTGTCCACGGCGGTTCCCGGGGGCGAGGCGGGACCACTGCGCCACCCCGCGCGGCCCCACCCACCCACCTCCCGCGCACCGGCGCCCGGCACCCGCCCCGACAACGACCCCGATACCGACCCAGGAGAATCCATTGCCTGCCCACCAGTCGCGGCCCAGCTCCTCCCAGCCCCGCCCGGAGGCCGCCTGCACCGAGATCCTCCTCGACGCCCGACTCGTCCTGGGCGAGCACGAGTCCTTCGACGTCCCCGTGCGCCTGGGCTACCGCAGCGACGACCCGATCGCCGTCGCGCTCGAGTTCCTCGGCCCGGCCGCCGAGGCGGGCGTCTGGCAGTTCTCCCGCGACCTCCTCTGGGAGGGACTGCAGCGGCCGGCCGGCCACGGCGACGTCAGGATCTGGCCCCCCTGCACCTGCCACGGCCGGGCGGCCCTGCGCGTCATGCTCCGCAACCGCGACGAGGTCGTCCTGATCGACCTCCCGTCCCGTCAGGTGCGTCGCTGGCTCCGCCGGGAGACCTTCGCCCTCGTCCCCCCGGGTACCGAAGCCGACGCGATCGACTGGGACGCCGTGCTGCCCGGCCACACCGGCTGAGGGTCCCGCTGCCACCACCTGCGGTGCAGCGGCCGACCACCACCGCGTACCCTCTGGAAGCCTGGGACAACGGCGCGGCCGGAACCCGACTGCGGTCGGCGTGGGTGGACGGGAAGAAGCTCGAATGGCAGGGTCAGGCGGTCCGCTGTCCCATCGCGGTCTGCGCGGCCGGGAGGCCGAACTCGCACGGCTCCAGGCGCTGATCACCTCGGTGGCCGGCACCGGGAGTGGCGGACTGGCCCTGATCCAGGGGGAACCGGGCATCGGCAAGACCACCCTTCTCGCCGAGGCCGCCTCCCGAGCCGCCGCGGCGGGGTTCTCCGTGGGCCTCGGCAAGGCCGATGAACTGCACCACATCGTGCCGTTCTCGTCGCTGGCGGCCAGCATCCTGCACGGCGACCGGCCGCTGCTGTCCGGAGACGACCTCGCCGATCTCGCCCGCGGCCACGACCAGCGGATCTGGCTCGTGGAGCGCCTGGCGGAGGTGATCGAGGCCCGGGCCACAGACGCGCCGGTGCTGATCGGTCTGGACGACGTGCAATGGGCCGACGCGCTGAGCCGCTTCGCCCTGCAGCAGTTGCCGACCCGCCTGCGGACCTCGCCGGTCCTGTGGATGCTGACTGCACGCCGGGAGCCGGCCGGCCCGGCCGAGGAGATCGTGGCGGCCGCCGCCGGCGGCCTTCCCACGGTCACGGTGCCCCTGGGCCCGCTGTCCGGCGCGGCCATCGGTCAACTCGCCGACGACACGCTCGGACCGGCGGTCGAGACGTGGGTGCGGGACCTGCTCGACGGCGCCGGCGGGAACCCGTTCCTGGCGGTCGAGATGCTGGCCGGACTGCGGGCCGCCGACGCCTCGCAGGACGTCATGCCCTCCCGGCTCGTGGTCGGCGTGCGCGGCAGGCTCCGGTCCCTGCAGCCCGACACGCTGCGCTTTCTCCAGATGGGCGCGGTGCTGGGCCGCCGGTTCGGCTTCGACGACGCCGCCGCGCTCTGCGACCGCCCGGCCGCCGCCCTGCTCCCGGCGCTCGAGGAGGCGGTGCGCGCCGGGCTCCTGGACGACGACGGCGACCAGTTGGTCTTCCGGCACGATCTGCTGCGCCAGGCGGTGTACGCCGACATCCCGCCGTCGGCCCGCAAGGCCCTGCACCGCGAGGCCGCCCGCCGCCTGGTCACCGCGGGCCGGCAGCCGGCTGACGCCGTGCCGCACATCCTCCGGGGCGCCGTGCCCGGGGACGAGGAGGCCGTGGCACTGCTGCGGCGAGCGGCCGACGACGTGCTGGCCGTCACCCCCGGCCCGGCGGCCGACATGATGTTGCGCGCCCTCGAACTGTCGCCAGCAGCAGGAAAGTTGAAGTTCGATGTGGGCGAGCAGACGATCCTCTGCCTGGCCCGGGCCGGCCGCAACCGCGAGGCGCTGGAGACCGGTGACCGGCTCTTGGCCGACCGGCCTC
The DNA here is from genome assembly GCF_027627435.1 of Kitasatospora cathayae. GTDB lineage: Bacteria > Actinomycetota > Actinomycetes > Streptomycetales > Streptomycetaceae > Kitasatospora > Kitasatospora cathayae. The sequence continues at coordinate 2,366,494 of NZ_CP115450.1, forward strand.
CACTGGACACCTTCGGCCGGCTTCAGTCCGCCCTGGGCGGGGCGCTGTGGACCATGGACCTCGCCGAGGAACTGCGCCGCCGGGCCGAGACCGCGCTCGCCGCGGGCGGCTCCGCCCCGGAGATCTGCGCCCGGCTGGCCGCCCTGCGCGCCCTGGCCCTGTCCCGGGGCCGTGACCTGGCCACGGCGAGGGAGGCCGGCGAGACCGCGCTGCGGACCGCCACCGCGATCGGCGACCGGGAGGCCCATGTGCTGGCCCTGTCGGGGCTGGGCGAGATCGCGCTGAACGCGGGGGAGAACGCGGTCGCGCTGGAGCGCTTCGCCGCGCTGAGCGCCATCGACTCCGCCTTCCTCCCCGAGGAGGTCGTCGCGCACGTGCATGTGGACGACTTCGCTTCCGGTGAGCGCCTGCTCCTCCGGGCGGCGGACCGGGGCGGCACGGTGCGTCAGGCCATGCTGCTGTGGGCCCAGGGCCAGCACGACCTGGGGCTCGGCCGACTCGACGACGCAGAGGCCGACTTCGTGACCATGGAACGCCTGGAGGACGAGGTGCGGGTGCCCGTCCAGCAGGTGAACGGTCGGGTGATCCGCTCCCGGATCGCCCTGCTGCGCGGCGACCGCGAGGCGGCCCGGGAGCACCTGCTAGCCGCCCGGGAGCAGCTGGCCGTCAAACCGAACCCCGGTAACACGGCCGCGGTGCACTTCCTGGAGGCCGTCCACGCCGAGGCCGACGGGGACGTCGCACTCGCCGTCGACCGGATCCGCCGGGTTCAGCAGCAGGGGCCCTTCATGCGGTGGCGCCTGCTGCGCGACTGGGTCGACGCCGCGGTCCGGATGTCCCTGCGCGGCGGGGAGCGGCAGCTCGCCGAGGACCTGGCCGCGCAGGCCGAGGCCCACGCCGGACGCAACCCGTCCGTGCCGACCGCCATCGGCGTCGCGGCGCACGCCCGTGGGCTCGTACGGAACGACCCCGCCGTGCTCGAACAGGCCGTGGACCTGCTCGGGGCGAGCCCCCGCCCGCTGACCCGGGCCGCTGCCCACGCCGATCTCGGCCGGGCCCTCCTGGGCGCGGGGCGACGACGCCGGGCGGCGGCCGCGCTGGCGCACGCCCGGGACACGTTCGCCGAGTCGGGCGCCCACGCCGCGGCGGCACAGGTCCAGCGCGTCCTGGTGGGCGCCGGGGCCGACACCCGTCGGACGGCGACCGTGCAGCGCCCCGTCCAGGGCTGGGGTGCCCTCACGGCCTCGGAGGAGAAGGTCGCGCGCCTCATCGCCCAGGGCCACACCAACCGGTCGGCCGCCGACGTGCTGGTGGTGTCCCCGCACACCGTCAACACCCATCTGACGTCCGTGTTCCGCAAGCTGTCGATCGGCTCCCGGGTCCAGCTCGCCAACCTGGTCGCCTCCCTGCCCGAGGCCTGAACGGGCTCGTTGGTACGTCCACGCGATGCCCGCCACGGCCGGACCGGCTTGGCTTGGACATCGCCCCCTGTGGGACATCGCCCCGTCCCCACTTCCCCGCCCAGTCGAAGGTCACCGGCATGCACAGATCCACCCCCGTTCCGCCGACCGTCGTGCTGGTGCACGGGGCATTCACCGACGCCTCGTCCTGGTCCGAGGTCATCGGCCCGCTGCGCGCCGCCGGTTTGACGGTGCACGCCCCCGCGAACCCGCTGCGCGGCCCGGCGCATGACGCCGCGCGCGTCCGTAGCCTGCTGCGCGAGCTCGACACCCCCGTCGTCCTGGTCGGCCACGGCTACGGCGGCGCGGTGATCACCCAGCCGACCGATGACGCCGACCAGGTGGTCGCCCTGTGCTACGTCGCCGCGTTCGCCCTGGACGCCGGCGAGTGCGTGCTGGACATCACCAACCGCTTCGCCCCCTCCCCGATGGCCGACGCCACTGTCACCACAGCCTTCCCCTCCCGCCCCGACAGCGAGGTGTACATCCACGCGGAACGGTTCCGGCAGCTGTACGCCGACGACCTGTCACCCGCGGCCGGGCAGGCGCTTGCCTCAGCACAACGCCCGATAGCCTGCGACGCGCTGACCGAAAGATCGGGCTCGCCGGCCTGGGCGGACAAGCCGTCCTGGTACGCCATCGCGACCGCAGACCGGATGCTCAACCCCGCCGCCCAGCGCTTCATGGCCCAACGCATCGCGGCCACCGAGTACGTGCTGGACGCCTCGCACGCCGTCCCGCTCTCGCGGCCCGAAGCCGTGGTGGCGATGATCCGGGAGGCCACCGGGCACGCCACGGGTACTCCCGGGGGTGTTTAATATGCGTTCGAACGGAAGGGTCCGATTGGACCCCGACCCCAGGCACCCGGCAAAGGCACCAGCATGACCTCACCGGCCAGATCGTCGGCTCGGCGGATCGCCGCCCTCCTGACCGGGCTCCTCCTCCTGGCGCCGGCCGCCACCGGATGCGGTGACCGCACCGGTTCCGGGCCGTCCGGGGGCGAGGTCACCGCCATCACCGCGCTCGACTACTACACCGACCAGGCCGAACACGCCCAGTGGGGCGACCTGCTCACCGCGTGCGGGCGGACGGTCGGGGTGCGGGTCGAGCAGACGAGCGTCCCGGGGGCGTCCCTGGTCCCCAAGGTCCTGCAGCAGGCGTCCTCACGGACCCTCCCCGACCTGCTGATGCTCGACAACCCCGACCTGCAGCAGATCGCCCGGACCGGCGCACTGGCCCCGCTGGACGGCTACGGCATCGACGCCGACGGCTTCGCCCCGGGCATCGCGTCGGCGGGCAGCTACCAGGGCAAGCTGTACGGGCTGGCCCCCAACGTCAGCACCGTCGCCCTGATCTACAACAAGGACATGCTCGCCGAGGCCGGCGTCGCCGTCCCGAGGACCTGGGACGAACTGAAGGCGGCCGCGGCTACGTTGACCCGCCCCGGGCGCTACGGCATGGCGGTCGACGCGAACGCCACCTTCGAGGGCACTTGGCAGTTCCTGCCCTTCCTGTGGTCCAACGGCGGCGACGAACGGCAGTTGGACACCCCCCAGGCCGCGCAGGCGCTCCAGCTCTGGGTCGACCTGGTGAACAGCGGCTCCATGTCGAAGTCGGTGCTGAACTGGACCCAGGCCGACGTCCACGACCAGTTCGTCGCCGGACGGACGGCCATGATGATCAACGGCCCATGGCGCATCCCGGCCCTGGAGCAGGACGCCGACCTGCACTGGGGAGTGGCTCCCGTCCCGGTCCCCCGGCTGGGGCAGTCCCCGGTCACCCCGCTCGGCGGCGAGGTGTGGACCGTCCCGCAGAACCCTTCCAAAGCCCGGCAGCAGAAGGCCGCCCAGGTCCTCGCTTGCCTGAACTCCCCGTCGAACATGCTCACCCTGGCCCAGGAGCACCACACCGTGCCCTCCCGCACCGCAGTGGCCGCCCAGCATGTTGAGGCGAACCCGTCGATGGCCGCCTTCGCCCAGAGCGTGGCGGTGGCGCGCGCCCGTACCAGCGAGCTCGGCGTCGAGTGGCCCAAGGCGGCGACGGGGATCTACACCGCGATCCAGTCCGCGCTGACGGGCGAACAGACGCCGGAGGAAGCCCTCAGCCATGCGCAGCAGACCGCCACAGGCCGCTGACCCGTCGCCGGTCCGACGCGGGGACCGCTGGACCCGGTGGCTGTTCGTCGCGCCTGCCGCGACGTACCTGCTGCTGTTCTTCGGCTACCCGATCGCCGACAACGTCGTGATGAGCTTCCAGCAGTACACCGTCACGAGCTTCTACACCGGTGACGCCCCGTTCGCGGGCCTGCGGAACTACGCGGCGGTCCTCTCGTCCTCCGCATTCCCCCGGACCCTGCTGACCACGGCCGTGTTCACGGCCGGCTCGGTCCTGGGGCAGTTCGCCCTCGGCCTGGCCTTCGCCCTGTTCTTCCGACGCCGTTTCCCGCTCGGCGGCGTGCTGCGGTCACTCCTGCTGCTGCCATGGCTGCTGCCGCTGGTCGCCTCCGGAACCACCTGGAAGTGGATGCTCGACCCCGACACCGGAGTCGTCAACGCGGTGCTGCGCGGCCTCCACCTCACGTCATCCGGCGTTCCCTGGCTCACCGGCACCTCCCAGGCCCTGCTGTCGGTGGTCCTGGTCAACACCTGGGTCGGCGTCCCCTTCAACACAGCGATCCTGTACGGCGGTCTGCAGGACATCCCCCCGAACCTGTACGAGGCGGCGAAGCTGGACGGCGCCGGCCCGCTGGCCTCGTTCCGCCACATCACCTGGCCACTGCTGCGGCCGGTGGTCAGCGTGGTGCTCGTGCTGGGCGTGGTCTACACCGTCAAGGTGCTGGACGTCATCCTGGTGGTCACGGGCGGAGGGCCGGCCGGGGCCACCGAGACCATCGCCACCCAGTCCTACGAACTGTCCTTCCGGCAGTTCGACTTCGGGCGCGGCGCCGCGATGAGCAACCTGCTCATCGTCCTCTCGCTGGTGTTCGCAGTCCTCCACCTGCGCGCCGACCGACGTGCCCGGACCGTCTGACCGTCTGAGAGGCGCTCCCGTGAAACGCCCACCCGGCCGCGGCGGCCCGCTGTCCACCCTCGTCGGGATCGTCCTGCTCGCGCTGATGCTGTTCCCCGTCTACTGGATGGTGAACGCCTCCCTCCAGCCGGCCGGCAACACCCTGCGCGGAGGATGGTTCCCGCTCCACCCGGACCTCAGCGGATACGCCACCGCGCTGCGCGACCAGGGGCGCAACCTCGTCACCAGCCTCGTGGTGGCTCTCGGCAGCGCGCTGCTCAGCCTGGCTCTCGCCGCACCGGCGGCCCACGCGCTGGCCCGGTTCCGCCTGCGCGGCACCAAGGTCGTACTCCTCGGCATCCTGACCACCCAGGCGGTGCCGAGCATCGTGGTGGCCGACGCGCTCTACGGCGCCTACAACGACCTGGGGCTCCTGAACTCCCACCTCGGGCTGGTCCTCGCCGACTCCACCGCCGGCGTCCCCTTCGCGATCGTCGTCCTGCACTCGTTCATGCGGAGCATCCCCGAGGAGGTCATCGAGGCCGCGCGGATGGACGGCGCCGGCCGACTGCGCGTCTTCCGCTGCGTGGTGCTCCCGTTGAGCCGGAACGCACTGATCACAGCCGGCGTCTTCACCTTCCTCCTCGCCTGGAGCGACTTCCTCTTCGCCCTCACCCTGACCACCACGGACACCGTCCGGCCGATCACCCTGGGCGTCTACCAGTACCTCGGCGCCCACACCAACCACTGGAACGCCGTCATGGCCACCGCCGTCATGGCCTCCGTACCCGCCGCCGTCCTGCTCGTCGTCGCCCAGCGCCACGTCACCGGGTCCGTCGCCGGTGCGGCCGACAAATGAGGGCCACCCCGATCTAGTAGGTTCACGCGATGCCGCGCCCCGGGCCCGCTGGCACGGTGGTCCGGAAGGCGCAGCGGTGGACGGGCCACCGGTGGCCGACCGACCCGAGAGGAACCCGGTGCCCGCATCTCTCTCCACCGCGCGACTGTCCGCCTCCGACCGGGCGGAGCGCTGGCACGAGGCGGTGTCCCACGCCTTCGTGCCGATGGCCGTGGACCTCCTGGAGGAGGTACCGTCGCCCGGGACGATCGTCGGCCACCAACTCGGCCCGATCCGGATATTGCGGGTCCAGGCGGGACCGCAGGTGGCGACGCGCACCCGGCGCATGATCGCCGACGACGGCCCCCCGTCGCTGATCCTCAGCCTGCAGGAGCGCGGCACCGCGCTCAAGGAGCAGGACGGCAGGGAGTCGGTCATCCGGCCGGGCGAGTTCTCCATCACCGACACCTCCCGGGTCTTCCGCAAGAAGATCGAGGAGAAATTCGTCTTCACCTCCTTCCACTTCCCCCGCGCCGAGTTGGACGTCCCCGAGCGGGACCTCCGAGCCCTGACCGCCACCCCCTTCAGCGGAGCCGAGGGCAGCGCCGCCCTGGTCGCCGCCTACCTCTCCCGGATGGCGCGCGAGGCACAGGTCCTGGACGAGGTCGTCGGCCGCCGGGCCGCAAGCACCGCACTCGACCTGCTGGCCCTACTGGTCGACGACCGCTCCGGCCGCTCCCGCCAACAGGCCCCGCGGAACGCAGCCTCCCTGGAACGGGTCAAGGACCACATCCTGCGCAACCTCCGCGACCCGGACCTCTGCCCGTCCACGATCGCGGAGGCCAACTTCATGTCGGTCCGATTCCTCCACAAGCTCTTCCACCTCGAAAACACCACGGTCAGCAGCTGGATCCGCGCCCAACGCCTGGAACGCTGCAGCCGCGACCTCCTCCGCCCGGTCGCCGCGGAACTCGGCATAGCAGGCATCGCCCGCCGCTGGGGCTTCGCCAACTCCAGCCACTTCAGCCGCGCCTTCCGCGCCGCCTACGGCATGCCCCCCAGGGACTGGCAGATCAGCAGCAACCAGGCACGATGACCCTCCGCGGCCCCGCCGGGGAACGGCTCCTTCCTTGACCTGGGGCTATGTTACGTTCGGGCCGTGAGGCGAGGGTTGTTCTCAGCCGAGTGAAGGTGTGTCGGGACGCAGGTCCCGAGGGTGAAGTCATCCCCACCGAGCGGGCCGACGCTCTCGCGGTGGTGACTTCGGACGGGGGACGTGTTGTACGGGCGTGATGACGAACTGCGGTTCCTGTCCGGCTTTCTCTCCCGCTGCTTCGACGGAGCCGGCGACGCCCTGCTGCTGCGGGGTGAGGCCGGCATCGGGAAGACCGCCCTCCTCGGCGCAGCCCGGGAAGCCGCCCTCGCACACGGCGGCCGGGTCCTGTCGGCGCTCGGCGTGCAGTCCGAAGCCTCCGTTCCCTACGCCGGGCTGCACCAGCTGCTCGCTCCGGTCCTGCCTGACCACACTCCGTCACTCTTGGAGCCCCAGCGGCAGGCCCTGTACGCGGCCTTCGGCATGAACGACAGCGCCGCGCTCGGCATGTTCTCCGTCGGGCTGGCCTCACTGGAGCTGATCAGCAGCCTGGCCCACGAAGCCCCCGTCGCCCTGCTGATCGACGACGTGCAGTGGATCGACCGGGCGAGCAGCGAGGTGCTCGCCTTCGTCGCCCGACGGCTCGAAGGCGAGCGGGTCGCCCTGCTCACGGCCGTCCGCGAGGGTCACGAGAGCGCACTCGACGACGCCGGCCTGACCGAGATGCAGCTCCACCGGCTCGATGACGACGCGGCGGCGGCGCTCCTGCAGGCGCGCACGCCCGGGCTCGACCCTTCCCTCGGTCAACGGATCCTGGCCGAGGCCGCCGGCAATCCGCTGGCGCTGGTCGAACTGCCGACGGTGCTGCGCGGGGACGGAAGCGTCCCGTCGGCACTGCTGCCCCTGGTGCCGACCACCCGCCGCCTGGAGCGGTCCTTCCTCGCACGCGCCTCGGACCTGCCCGAGCTCACCCAGACCGTCCTGCTGGTCGCCGCCGCCGACGACGGCGCCGACCTCGCGGAGATCATCGAGACCGCGAAGGGCCTGGTCGGCGGCGACCTCTCGGTCGCCGCCGTGGAGCCCGCCGTCGACGCGGGGCTGCTCGAGATCCGCGGGCCCGAGGTGCACTTCCGCCACCCCCTGGTCCGCTCGTCCATCTACCACGCGGCCGGCCCCTCCCGTCGGCTGAGCACGCACGCGGCACTGGCGAAGACGCTGGCCGGACAGCCCGAACGCAGGGCCTGGCATCGTGCGGCCGCGACCCCCGGGGCGGACGACGACGTGGCGCTCGACCTCGAACAAGCCGCCCTCAGAGCACTGAGCCGAGGTGCCCCACGAGCCGCGGCCGAGGCGCTGCGACAGGCGGCCCTCCGCAGCCGACCCCACACGCACAGGGGCCGGCTCCTCCTACGCACGGCAGAGATCAACTTCGAACTCGGCGAGGCCGCCACGGCACGCCAGCAGCTCGCCGAGGCACAGTCCGCGGAACTCCGGACCGAGGAGAGGCTGCGCCTCACCCTGTTGAGCGAGGTACTGAACCACGAGAGCTGGCTCAGCCCCGAGCGGGTGAGGGCGTTCGCCGACGTGGCGGACCAGCTGGCCGGTGCCGACAGCGCGGGCGCCGTACTCGCGCTCAACGCGCTGTGGCCCCTGTCCATCAGGTGCTGGCACGACAACCCGACGCAGGAGACCCGCGACCTCTTCGTCCAGGCGGCACGGCGGCTGCAGCGGCACGACAGCGACCCGATGGCCCTGTCCGTCGCCGCCCTGGGCGACCCCGTCGGTCAAGCGGCCCGGATCATCGACACGACCGGCCGGATCGCCCCGGGGACCGTGGACGACCCGGCCGAACAGCACGCCCTGGGCTCCTCGCTCACCGGGATCTGGGCGCTCGACCTGTCCTGGCCCTACCACAGTGCCGCCGTCGACGGCCTGCGCCGGCAGGGACGCCTGGGACTGCTCGGCGAAGCCCTCGTGTGCCAGGCGTGGGCCGCGCTCCACCTCGGCAAACACCGGCTGGCGCACACCGCGGCGGACGAGTCCCGGCGGCTCTCCCGCGACACCGGCCGATCCCTGTGGGCGTGCGCCGCCGACCTGGTACTGGCCACCCTGGCGAGCGAACGCGGGGAGTCCGACACCGCGGACGAACTCATCCGGAGGGCCGAGGCGGAACTGCTCTCCGCCGGAGCGCACTCGATGCTCGGATTCGCCCAGTTCGCCAAGGGGCGTCACGCCATGGCCAACAAGCTGTACAACGACGCCTACGAGCAGTTGACGCGGGTGCTGGATCCGGCCGACATCACCTACCACCCGGTCCTGGGCGTCTTTGGCGCCGCGGACCTCATCGAGGCCGCGGTCCGCACCGATCGCACCGACGAGGCGGCGCACCATCACGCCCGGCTCAGTGCGCTGGCCGAGAAGACGACCGCCCCGCTCCTGAAGGCCATGGCCACCCGCACCCGCCCCCTGATCGTCGCCCCCGACCGGACGGAGGCCTCCTACGTGCAGGCCCTTGAGGACAGGCTGCTGGTCAACTGGCCTTTCCACCGAGCACAGTTGCAGCTGTCCTACGGCCGGTGGCTGCGCCGCCAGCGCCGCATCCTGGAGGCCCGCCGACCCCTGCGGGCGGCCGTGGACAGCTTCGACGCGCTGGGCGCCACCGTCTTCGCCCAGGACGCGCGGTCCGAACTGCGCGCGGCGGGCGAAGCAGTCCGCAGGGCCGCACCGCCCACCGGGGACACCCTCACCCCGCAGGAACTCCAGATCGCCAGAATGGCGGCGACCGGGATAACCAACCGCGAGATCGGAACCCGACTGTTCATCTCCCACCGCACGGTGGGCCAGCACCTGCGCCGCATCTTCCAGAAGCTCGACATCACCTCCCGCGGCCAGCTGCACCTGGCCGACCTCGGCGGCGAATAGCCCTGCTCCTCCCCGCTCGCCGACACCCCCGATGCGCCTCCCGACCACGTACCGACGATGCCGCGAGCACCGGTGCCTGCCCTCGCGGGGCGCGTACCGGCGACCGGGTCAGGCGCCGTAGAGGGCGGCGCGCAGGGTGTCGGCAGCCAGTGTGATGGCCGCCTCGGCCGCGCAGGTCCCGCGCAGGGCGTCGAGCACCACGAAGTCGTGGATGGCACCCGTGAACCGCACGGAGACCACCGGGACACCGGCCGCGCGGAGTTTGCCCGCGTAAGCCTCGCCCTCGTCGCGCAGGACATCGGCCTCGGCGGTGATGATCAGAGCCGGTGGCAGCCCGGTGAGTTGCTCGGTGGAGGCGCGGAGCGGGGAGGCGGTGATCCGGGCGCGCTCGGTCTCGTCGGTCGTGTACTGGTCCCAGAACCACCGCATGCCGTCGCGGCGCAGGAGGTACCCGGTGGCGAACTGGTGGTAGGAGCCGGTGTCGAAGGCGGCGTCGGTCACCGGCGAGAACAACAGCTGGTACACCAGCGGAACATCACCGCGCTCGTTGGCCATCAGCGTCAGCGCGATGGCCATGTTCCCGCCGGCCGAGTCACCGGCGACCGCGATCCGCGTGCCGTCCATCCCCTTCGCCGCACCCTGCCGCACGACCCACTGGGCGACGGCGTAGTTCTGCTCGATGGCGACCGGGTAGCGGGCCTCGGGTGAGAGGGCGTACTCGGGGAACACCACGGCGGCCTCGACACCGACGGCCAGTTCACGGACCAGACGGTCGTGCGTCCGGGCACCGTCGAACACCCATCCCGCACCGTGCAGGTAGAGGATGACGGGGAGGGCGCCCTCGGTACAGGCGGGCTTCACGATCCGCACGCGAACGCTGCCGGTCGGACCGCCCGGTACGGTGATCCACTCCTCCTCGATCACGGCCTTGGCGACCCCGCAGTCCTGCATCTCCTCGACGGCCTTGCGCCCTTCCGCCGGGGGCAGCTCGAACAGGTAGGGCGGGCGGGTGGTGGCTTCCGCGAGGGCGGCTGCCGCCGGTTCGAGCACCGGTTGGACCGGCTCGACGGCACCAGGCATGCGGGTTCTCCCATCCTGTACGTGAGATGTCGGTGGGACCGGCGTGACGGCGCCGGACCCTCAGGAAGGCATCGGGGGCGTACGTTGTTGCCACGCTATGTCGCCGGGCGGGGGGCACTGCGCCAGGAGTGCACACGACTGTCCCCACGGCGCAAAGCCGATTGAGGCCGTGCCAGGAACGCCGAGAGCGCCGGGAGTCGACACCCCTGTGTTCGCGCGGTGTCCTGCGGCAGCCCGCGCGCCCCTCGGAGGCGGCGTTCCCGGCCGGCCGGGCGTCCGTGGCCCTGCAACCGCCGCGACCGTCCGTGATCACGACAGGGCCTGCCATTCGCTGGGGCTCATGCCGTATTCTTCCCGGAAAACGCGACTGAAGTGCGACGCGCTGACAAAGCCCCAACGGTTCGCCACTGCCGAGACGGCGATCCTGCGGTTCGGTGTGCGCCTCAGGTCGTGCCTGCAGGATTCCAGCCGGCGCTGCCGCAGCCACTGACCCACCGTGATGCCCTCGTGCTGGAAAATCTTGTGGAGGTAGCGGACCGATATGTGGTTGGCGCGGGCGATCGAATACGGCGAGAGGTCCGGATCCGTCAGGTGTTTCTCGATGTAGTTCTGGATCTGCGCGATCAGTTCGCTATGGGCGACCGTCGAAAGCTCCTCCCGCTCCGTCTGGAGAAGTTCCATGACGAGGACGACGAGAAGATCCACGGTGGTGCGGGTGAGCCGGTGGATGGTCTCCGGACTGTGATCCTGCACCCCGGTGGTGAGCTCGGCCAGACAGCTCGACACCAGTGCACCCAAGCCGTCACCGCCTTCCGAGATCATTCCCGTGAGGCGATCGCAGTCCGCTTCCGACAGCTCCAGAAGGCGACGGGGCAGACGAAGGACAGCAACCCGGCCGTCATCGGCGAACCGCGGGGTGCGAGACCGGCCAGGATCGCAGAAAACGAGGTCGCTCGCCTTCAAGGGGATCTCGTCACCATCGCTGGTGATCATCATCGAATCGTCGACCGCCCGTGCCAGATGGAAAAACTCCTCATCCCTCAGAGGCATCGGGGAGACGGCCTGGATATGCCAGGACATCGTCGTCATCGATCTTCTCCTGTCGAATCGCGACCCGGAAAGCAGCAGGACCCGCACATCCATCGCGCGGTCGAGGCCGACACCCGACTCGACGGCCCGGTCGCGAGCGGGTGTGGCGGCGGCGAGGCCCGCGGCCGTTCCCAGCGTCAGGACACGCCGCCGCAGGCGGCCTCATGCACCTCACTGTGGCAGGGAGCCCTACGCACAGGCATGCGTCACATGACCGTCGACACGACTACGCACCCGGCCGTTCGGCAGGCGCGCCTCCTCACGGCAGCTGACACGACGCAACCCGCGTGATCTCCGGGCCGCGATTCCAATTCGGTTACGCACCATCCGGCCGCCGTCGGATCGACGAACCGCGTCCAGTTGTGTGAGCAACCGCGTCGCACCACCACGTCACGAGGGCGTCCCGCGGCGTCCGTGCCCCGTTCAGCGCTGATGGACCTCGAGGAAGGTACGCACCGCGGACTCCAGGGCCCCCTCGATCCACGCCGGCTTGAGGCTGGTGTGCTCGCCGGCGAAGTGGACGCGTCCTTCCGGGGTCCGGGTCGCCGGGTGGAGCTCGTGCAGCTGGCCGGGGGTGACGATGGCGGCTTCGCCGAGCGCGTAGCGGGCCCGGGCCCAGGACTGGGTGGCGCCGACACCGGTGAACTCCCGTCGTGCGCGCGGGCCGAACAGGCGCTCCAGGTCGTCCAGGGCGAAGGCGTACCGCTCGCCCGGAGTGAGGGAGTCCCAGCGTGCGGCATCGTCGGACCAGGTGTAGGAGGCGAGTACGACGCCACCCGGGGACCCCTGCGGGGCGTGGGAGGGCAGGTAGGTGAAGCGGCTGGCGCTGTCGCTGACGCAGCCGCCGCCGGTGAAGCCGTCCGGGCCCTGCTCCCAGAAGCGGTGGTGGAACTCCAGTAGGACCTTGGTGGCGCTGTCGTAGTGCAGCTCCGCGACGGCCCGGCGCTTGGGGTAGGACATCAGCGGCTCGATGCGGCAGAACCGCAGCGCGCTGAAGGGGATGGTGACGATCGCGTAGTCGCCCTCGAACACCTCGGTCCCGGGGGTGGGGGCGCCGTCGCAGGACTCCTCGTCCCCGCTCTCCGCGACCGTTTCGATGGTGACCTTTCCCGCCTCCTGCCGCAGGCGGGTCATCCGGCACCCCAGGCGCAGTTCGTCCGTGAGCGGTGCGGCCAGGGCGTCGGTGAGCGCGGCGGTGCCGTCCTCGAGTTCCCAGTAGCGGTTGGCGGGGCTGATGACCGCGTGATCGATCAGGGTCGGGATCAGGGAGTAGTGCAGGCGCGAGGTGAGGTTCTCCAGGGTGCCGACGGCCTGCACGGACGCCGTGTCCCAGCCGGCCTCCTCGCGCAGGTACCGGCGGGTGGAGTGGTAGCCGTAGGTGCGGAAGACGCCGGTCCAGGCGTCCAGCCGCGAGCGGATGTCGCCGTCCGGGACGGTGACCTTCTCGAACGCCTTGTTCAGGGCGGCGGCAGTGGTGGCGTCGAACCGCGCGCCGAAGGAACGGTTGACCGCGGCGGGAGACTTCGAGTACGCCGCACGGGAGGTCGTGGTGCCGTTGACCGAGATCAGGGAACGGAAAGCGGCCGCAGGAGCGGTGAACGTCCCCTGCGGGCCGTTGCTCCAGCTCTCCCCGGTGAACGAACGGTACGTCACCGGTGGCACGGCACCGGACGGACCGCTGCCCGGCTGGACGTCGGCGTTGTAGAACAACCGCCGCTTCAGGCCGAGCTTGTCCGCGAGGCCCAGGACGAGCGGGTGGAAGTCGGGCAGACGCATCGCACCGGCTTCGGCGTGCAGCAGCGGGTCCGAGAAGATCCGGCGGAAGGTCTTGATCCGTCCCCCCACCCGGCTGGCATTGGCCTCGATCACGACCACCTCGTGACCGGCCTGCTTGAGCAGCGTCGCAACCGTCAGGCCCGCGATTCCCGCGCCCACCACCAGCACCCGCTTGCGGCCCGTACGTGCAGGCAGCCGGCCGTCGATCAGAATCCGCAGATACTCCAGCGTCAGATCGCTCTGCTCGTCCTCACCGACCATGAGCATCTCTCGCGCCAGGGCGCGACTGACCGCCTCATCGGCCACCGCCCCGGTACTCGGCGCGAACGCAGGCACCAGGGCGCCCGAGGGGACGGCCGAAGCCCTCCCTCCGGCGCCGATCGCACCAGCCGCCGCGGCGGCGCCAACCGAGCCCAGCAGGGCACGGCGCGCGAGCCGGGGACGTTCCGAAGCGGCAGTCGGCGCGCCGGGGCGGTTCACGGTCGGCTCTGTCATCTCTTCTCCTGATCACGGCAGTTGGACACTCCATCGAATCAACGCCCGAGCACCGCCCCAGGAAACGCCAACTCACCGAAGACCCGGCACGACCACCACGTCCTTCGAGCGGAACTGTGTCCCGCCATGGGCACGTACTCGCTTCCCGACCTGCCGTACGACTACTCCGCGCTCGAGCGGGCGATGTCGGCCGAGATCTTGGAACTGCACCACCCCAAGCACCACGCCGCCCCTTCGCCTTCCACCTGTCCGGGTGATCCTCCCCGGCGGACCGCCTCCGCTCCGCCGAGGCCGGGCCGACACCCCGGCCACAGGCTGAGCCCTCCGTGGCCCGACCGCCGTCGGTGCCGCGGAGGGCTCTGCGCTTCCGTCGCGACTTTCGGTTATCGCGCTGACCGTCACCGGTCTCCTGTTGTAAGGAGGCCGAATCCCCTCGGCCCCGGACGGCGCCCTCTCCGGCGCGCCCGCTACGGGAAAGACCTGCCGATGACCACCTCTCCTCGTCCGTTCTCCCGAGGTTGGCTGCTCGCGTCCTGCGTGCCCACACTGCTCGTTCTCGGGATGGCGGTGTCCGTCCCCTCGGCTCCCTCCGGTTCCCCGCAGGCCACGGCAGCGAGCATGCCGGAGATGCCCGGGATGGCGCACACGGCGGGCGCCGCCCAGGGCCTCGCCCGCGGCCTCGCGGCCGAGCAGGACGGTTACCGGCTGAACATCGCGACCTGCGGCGTGCCCGCCGGGCGGCCGACGGCCTTCCGGTTCACCGTCACCGGCCCTGACGGCGCCCCGGTCACCGACTTCGCCGTCCACCAGACCAGGAAGCTGCACTTCTACGCGATCCGCACCGATCTCACCGGCTTCCAGCACCTGCACCCGGACATGGCCGACGACGGCACCTGGACCGCCGATCTCGCCGCCCTCGCTCCGGGCACCTGGCGGCTGTACGCCGACTTCATCCCGAACACCGGCCCCCACGCCACAGAGCTCGTCCTCAGCCGCACCGTGACGGTGCCGGGCGAGGTCGTCCCGAAACCCCTGCCCGCCCCGACCGACAGCACCACCGTCGATGGCTACACCGTCACCCTGTACGCCCAACCGATGGCCGGCGCACACCAGTTGACCGCCACCGTCAGCCAGGACGGCCGCCCGGTCACCGACCTCCAGCCCTACCTCGACAGCTACGCCCACCTCACCGCCTTCCACGAAGGCGACCAGGCACTGGCCCACCTCCACCCGGCGAACACCGTCAACGGCGACCACGGCGGGCCCACGCTGACCTTCCAGGCCCTGCTCGCCGAGCCGGGCAACTGGCGAGTCTTCCTGCAGTTCCAGACCGCCGGACAACTGCACACCGCCGAGCTCACCCTGCACGTCGACTAGAAGCCGCGCTGCCCGGCTCCCGCGTCACGGGGCCGGGCACTGCGGCGGCTGCGACGTCGACGGGGTTGCGGACGCCGTGGGCGCTGCGGACGGCGTGCCGACCGGGGTCGCTCCCGGCGCGGCGGCGAGCTTGAGGGGTGGGCGCCGGGTGCTCGGGCTCGGTGCCGCCCTGGGGCAGTTCGATCCAGCGGTCGATGCTTCGCGGCGGCGCCGAGGACGGCCACGGCGGCGATGGCCATGACGGTTCCCGGCAACGGGATACCGGTCAGCAGGACGTGACCGCCGACGGACAGCGTCGGCAGCAAGGCGGTGAACACCGCCGCGCGCCGTGCGAAGCGCTATCCCGGGCTCCGCGCGGCCGTGTATGGCACGGCCTTCTGAGGTCCGACCCCGCCCGGCGGGAGGCTCTGTGGGGCCGGTGCGGGAGGAGTCCCGCACCGGCCCCGGACGGTCACGCCGAGGCGGTGGAGCCGTCGGCCTTGCGGCTGCGGCGGCCGAGCACGACGCCCGTCACGGCGCCGAGGACGCCGACGGCGATGCCCGCGATGCCCGCGATGCCGAGCGTGCGGGCGGTGGAGTCGCTGCTGCTCGCCTTCGCCGCCGCCGTGCTCACCGCCGGGGCCGCGGCGGTGTTCGCCGCCGGGGCGCTCGCGGCTGCGCTCGCGGCCGGCGTGGCGTCGCCGCCGGTGGCCGCGGTCAGGTGCAGCACCGGGGCCGGGTGCTCCGGCTCCTTCTGACCGTCCTGGGCCTCCTCGATCCAGCGCACGATGTTGCCGTCGCTGTACGTCTGCAGGGCCTTGAAGACGACCTTGTCGGTGCCGTCGGGCAGCGCGCCGAGGTCGACGGTGAAGTCCTGGCGAAGGGCAGAGCCCGCAGAACGCGGAGGTCGAGCGCGGCGGCGCGCACCGGCACAGGCTCGGCGGCGGGTTCCGGAGTCAGACATGGCCGGACATCATGACACCACCCGCCGCACCGCCGTGCGGGGAGCCGGGGAAGAACCCCGGACATGCACGGAACTTTTCCGGTGTCGCGTCCGACTACCAGTGCCGGGCCGCAACCGTCGGCCCCTGCACCCGGATCTTCCCAGGAGATTTCCATGCGTTCTCGTGTGTTGTGCGGCATGGCCGCCGCCGTCGCCGTCCTCGTGACGGGATGCGGCAGTGGCGGAGGTGCCAAGACCGGCGACGCGGGAGCGGCGGCCACGTCCGCACCCGCTGCCGGGGCGCCGTCGGCCGCGGCGGCGTTCCCGGTCAAGGTCACGGACTGCGCCGGGAAGGAGACGGTGTTCGACTCGGCGCCGAAGAAGATCGTCACCAGCAACGCGTCCGGCCTGGAGATGCTGCTGCGGCTCGGCGCGGGTGACCGGGTGACCGGGACGGGCTTCCCGCCCGGCAAGGGCGCGCTGCCGGCCGACATCGCCGACGCCGGCGCCAAGGTGCCGGTGCTCGGGGACATGGTGATCCCCAAGGAGAAGCTGCTCGGCTCGGGCGCCGACCTGTACGTGGAGACCTTCGCCGCCATGGGCGGCATGGGCGGCGGGATGGGCACCACGCCGACCGACCAGGAGTACCGGGCCGCCGGGATCAAGCGGGTGTTCCTGCACTCCACCGCCTGCGCGGCGATGGCCAAGGCCCCGCAGCAGGAGCTCTCCGGCGTCGAGGGCGACATCAGGAGCCTGGGCCAGGTCACCGGCACCTCGGCCAAGGCGGATGCGCTGGTCGCGGACATGGAGAAGAAGGTCGGGTCGGTGAAGACCGCGCTGGCCGGTGTGGCGGCGGACCAGCGCCCCGGCTACTTCTTCTTCGACTTCGACGCCGGCACCAAGCAGCCGATGGCGGTCTGCAACCGGCAGGTCGGCAACGCCGTGATCACCCTCGCCGGTGCCCGCAACGTGTTCGGCGACTGCGACGGCGACTTCAAGCCCGTCTCGTGGGAGGACGTCGTCGCCAAGAACCCGGACTGGATCCAGCTCGGCGTCCGCAACCGCGGCAGCGAGGCCGAGAACAAGAAGGCGTTCGACGACGCGGAGAAGTTCCTGCGCGAGTTCCCCGCCACCAAGGGCCTCAAGGCCGTCCAGGAGGGGCACTTCGTCCGCATCGGCTCGGAGGTGACCACCATCGCCGGCACCCGCAACGCCGACACCGTCCAGCAGATCGCCCACACCCTCTTCCCGGACCTCGTCAAGGACGCCCAGTAGTGACGGCCGCACCCGCCGCGGCGCCCGTCCGCCGGCCCGCGCGCACCGCGCGGGCCGGCCTCGTCGCGTCCGCTCTCGTCACCACGCTGGTCGTCGCCCTCACGCTGGCGGTCTCGTTCGGTTCCGTGGACATCCCGGTCCGGGAGGTCTGGACCGTGGTGGAGCACCGGATCACCGGGACGGCGCCCGAGGCCGGCACCCGGGATCTGATCGTCTGGCAGCTGCGCGTACCCCGTGCCCTGCTCGCGGCACTCGTCGGCGCCGGGCTGGGCCTGGTCGGCACCGCCGTGCAGGCACTGGTGCGCAATCCGCTGGCCGATCCGTACCTGCTGGGCATCTCCTCCGGCGCGTCGCTGGGCGCCGTCGCCGTCATCGTCCTCGGCGCGGGCACCGGCTTCGCCTTCGGGTTCGGCGTCTCGGCCGCCGCGTTCGCGGGCGCGCTGGCCGCCTTCGCCCTGGTGTGGGCGATCGCCCGGCGCGGCGGCGGCTTCGCCCCGATGCGCCTGGTGCTGGCCGGGGTGGCCGTCGGGCAGTTCCTCTCCGGGTTCACCAGCTTCCTCGTCCTCCAGGCCGGGGACGAGCAGCGGACGCGGGGCGTGCTGTTCTGGCTGATGGGCAGCCTCGGCGCCGCGACCTGGGACCAGCTCGCCGTGCCCGCCGCCGCCGTCGTCCTGGGCTGGCTGGTCCTCCAGGCACGGGGCCGGCACCTCAACGCCCTGCTGATGGGCGACGAGACCGCCGCCGGCCTCGGCGTCGACACCGCCCGGCTGCGCCGCGAGCTGTTCGCCGTCACCAGCCTGCTGACCGGGGTCCTGGTCGCGGTCTCCGGCGCGATCGGCTTCGTCGGCCTGCTGGTGCCGCACGTGTGCCGGCTCGTCGTGGGCGGCGACCACCGCCGGCTGCTGCCGCTGTCCGCCCTGACCGGCGCCGTCCTGCTGGTCGTGGTGGACACCGTCGCCCGCACTGCCCTGGACACGCAGGAGCTGCCGATCGGCGTCGTCACCGCCGTCATCGGCGCACCCGTCCTGCTGTACCTGCTCGACCGACGGCTGGAGCGCGGATGAGGATCGCCATCGAGGAACTGTCCGTCGCCCTCGGTGGGCGCGACGTGCTCTCCGACGTCGGCCTGATCGCCGCCGAGGGCGAGATCGCCGGCCTGGTCGGGCCGAACGGCAGCGGCAAGTCCACCCTGCTGCGCACCGTCTACCGGCACCTGCGTCCGAACGCGGGGCGGGTCCTGCTGGCCTCGCGGGACGTGCGCTCGCTGGCCCCGGCCGAGGCCGCCCGGCACATCGCGGCCCTGCCCCAGGAGCGCGGCTCGGACTTCGAGTTCACCGTCCGCGAGGTCGTGGCGATGGGCCGCACCCCCTACAAGCGGGCCTTCGCCGGGGACGACGAGTGGGACCGGGCCGCCGTCGCCGAGGCACTGGAGCGGGTCGGCCTCGGGGCCCACGCGGACCGCCGGTTCGCGCAGCTGTCCGGCGGGGAACGGCAACGGGTGCTGCTGGCACGGGCGTTCGCCCAGCAGCCGGACGTACTGGTGCTGGACGAGCCGACCAACCACCTCGACGTCCAGCACCAGGTGGAGCTGCTGGCCCTGCTGCGCGAGCAGCGCCGCACCACGCTGATCTCGCTGCACGACCTGAACGCCGCGGCCTCGCTCTGCGACCGGCTGCACGTCCTGCACGAGGGCGTTCTGGTGGCCTCCGGCACGCCACGGGAGGTGCTGACGCCCGAGCTGCTGGCGAAGGTGTTCGGCGTGCGGGCCGCGGTGGTGGAACATCCGCTGACCGGTGATCCGCTGATCGCCTTCGACCACCGGCAGGCCGCCCCGTGACCGCCGGCGGGACCACCGCCGGGGAGCCGACTGCCTCGGTGTAGGACCGCCGGACCGCCCCCTGGTTCCCGATGGGAGCGAGGGGGCGTGGTGTGTCGGCCGGCAGGGCTCAGGACTCCTCGAAGTGGCTCGGCCGACCGTCACGCAGCACCAGGGTGCCCTGCTGCTCGGCGTCGGCCCGGCGCATCAACTGCCAGCTGCCGTCGGCGCGGTGCAGGACGGTGGAGTGCCAGGGGGTGGTCCAGGCGTCGGTGGCGTCGAGCAGGCGGATGCCGAACTTGGCGGCGCCGCGCGGCTGGGGGTGGATGGACAGGCGGACGGTGCGGGGGTGGTGCTCGGCGATGAGGTCGCCCCACGCGCGGCTGCGCTGGATGACCCCGTAGGCGCGCCGGCGGCACTCGCGCTGGAGGGCGGACCTGGTGCCGGTGAAGTCCACGGTGTCCTCGGTGAGGAAGCGGGTGATGCCCCGGTAGAGCGCGAGGGTGTGCTCGTCGCGTCTCACCTCGGCGCGCAGTTCCTCGACGGTGGGCGCGTACTCGTCGTGCACCCGGGCGCGCTTCTCGTCGTACGGCAGGTCGCCGAGCACGTCGCGCAGGTCGAAGACGGACAGGCGGGTCAGGCCCTCGCGGCGGATCAGGGCGGCGAGTTCGTCGGAGTAGGCGTCGATGTGCGGGTCCGGCACCCGGATCAGGTCGCCGAAGACGTGCCCGTCGGAGCAGATCTCCATCCGGGCGCCCGGCTCGTACACCTCGCCGACCGCCCGGCAGAGGTCCTCGAGGAAGGTGAGGGAGAGGCGTTCGCCCTCGTCGGGGAGGTGTCCGAGGACCTTGGCGGGGCTGGGCGACTTGCAGGGGAAGCCCGGCAGGGTGAAGACGATCCGGTCTCCCGCCTCGACGAACTCGGCCAGCTGCCGCAGCTGTTCGGGGAAGTCGTCGACGTCGGCCGGGACCGCGGTGTCGGTGGCACGGCGGTGGGGCAGCAGCAGTTCCAGGACGGCGGCGCAGGTCTGTCGGACGGGTCTGGAACTGCCCGTGACGGATTCGGTGGGCATGCGTCTCCTCCGTGAGGGCATGGCGGGACGGCGGCCCGGCGCCGCTCGTCCCGACGGGAGGCGGGTGCCGGGCCGCCCTGGTCGGGCGGGGTGGGTCGACCGGCGGTGGCCGGGTCGGTCAGGTGCGCTTGTCGTAGGCGACCGGGAG
The DNA here is from genome assembly GCF_027627435.1 of Kitasatospora cathayae. Lineage (GTDB taxonomy): Bacteria > Actinomycetota > Actinomycetes > Streptomycetales > Streptomycetaceae > Kitasatospora > Kitasatospora cathayae. The sequence goes on from NZ_CP115450.1 coordinate 2,386,866, forward strand.
CCGGTTGACGCCGCGGGCGAGCACGGCCGGGATCCAGGTGAGGTCGTCGAGGGAGCCGGCGGGCCGCAGGCCGGGCAGGCGGGCCAGCAGGGTGGCGAGGGCGATCTGGAGCTCGGCGCGGGCGAGGGCGGCCCCTGGGCAGAAGTGGATGCCGTGCCCGAAGGCCAGGTGGGAGTTCGGGCTGCGTTCCAGGTCGAGCGTGTCGGCGTTCGGGAACTGCTTGCCGTCGCGGTTGGCCGCGCACAGCGAGACGATGACGGAGTCGCCGGCCGGGATGCGGGTGCCGTGCAGGTCGCTGTCCTCGGCGAAGAACCGCCAGGTGGTGAGCTCGAACGCGCTGTCGTAGCGCAGGAGTTCCTCGATCGCCCGGGGCATCAGGGCGGGGTCGTCGCGCAGCCGCTCCAGCTGGTCGGGGTGGCGGAGCAGGGTGATCAGCATGGTGGTGATCTGGTTGGTGACGGGCTCCTGGCCGGCGACCAGGAGCTGGAAGATCATCGAGTCGAGTTCCTCCTGGGTCAGCTCCCTGCGGTCCTTGGCGACGACCAGGCGGGAGAGGAGATCGTCGTCCCAGTGCCCGCGCTTGTGGGCGACGACCTCGGCGATGTACGTCTGCAGGCCGAACAACCGGGCCTCGTAGGCGGGCCGGCCCGGGTCCTGCGGGCCGACCGGCTGGACGACCTTGCCCCAGTCCCGGTCGAAACGGGCGGCCAGCTCGGCCGGGAGGCCGATGACCTCCGCCAGGACCCGGAACGGGTAGTGCGCGGCGAAGCCCTGCACCAGGTCGGCGCCGCCCTCGGCGGGCAGCTCGTCCACGAGGGCGTCGGCGAGCTCCTGGAAGCGCGGGCGCAGCGACTCCACCCGGCGCGGGGCGAAGGCGTCCAGGACGAGGCGGCGCATCCGGGTGTGCTCCGGCGGGTCCTGGTGCAGCAGGTGCGCCTGGAGCTGGGAGTGCTGGGGCTCGGGCATGATCGAGGCCAGGGCGCGCCAGTCGTCGTTGCCGAGCTCGTGGTTCTTGCCGAGGCGGGGGTCGTTGAGCGCCTGGTGGGCGGCGTCGTAGCCGGTGACCAGCCAGGCGGCGATGCCGGAGGGGAAGCGGACCTTGTGGACGGGCCCGGCGTCGCGCATGCGGCGGTAGAGGTCGTACGGGTCGGTCTTGTAGGCGGAGCCGTAGAGCGGGATCGGCTCACCGGCGGCGGCGCCGGTGACGGGGCAGCGGCCCTCGGTGTGGTCAGGGGTGGTCATGCCGGTTCCTCTGGGTGGCGGGTGGGATGGTCACAGGGCCAGGGCGGGGCGGTGGTGGTCGAGCCACAGCGCGAGGTCGACGACGCGTTCCAGGCGGAGCCGGTGGCCCCACTGGAGTTGCTCGGCGGGGGTGTCGAGGGCGGCCTCGATGACCGTCTCGTCGGCGATGTCCCGTACGTGCGGCGCGTCCAACGCCTCGCGGGCCAGCCGCTGGAGGCCGCGGTTGTAGGCGGGGTGGTGCGTGGCCGGGTAGTGGTTCTTCGGCCGCCATAGCACCGAGTCGGGGGCGACGCCCCGGCCGACGTCGCGCAGCAGGCTCTTCTCGCGGTCGTCGTGGTTCTTCATCGCCCAGGGGGTGTTGAAGGCGTACTCGACGAGCCGGTGGTCGCAGTAAGGCACCCGGACCTCCAGGCCCTGGGCCATCGAGAGGCGGTCCTTGCGGTGCAGCAGCTGGCGCAGCCAGCGGGTCAGCGAGAGGTGCTGCAGTTCGCGCTGCCGGTGCTCTTCGGGCGTCTCGTCGTCCAGGTGCGGGACCGCGGCGAGCGCGCTGCGGTAGGTGTCGTTGCGGAACTCGCCGATGCGCAGGTGGGCGGCGAGCTCGGGGTTGATCGGCATGGCGGCGTCGTCGCCGGTGACGAGCAGCCAGGGGAAGGCCTGCGCGGCGAGCGCCTTGGGGTTGTGGAACCACGGGTAGCCGCCGAAGACCTCGTCGGCTGCCTCGCCGGACAGGGCGACCGTGGAGTGCCTGCGGATCTCGCCGAACAGCAGGTAGAGCGAGGTGTCCATGTCGCCGACGCCGATCGGTGAGTCCCGGGAGACGACGACGGCCCGGCGGTGCTCCGGGTCGAGCAGGGCGTGCGGGTCGAGGATCACGGTGGCGTGGTCCGTGCCGATGAAGGCGCCGGCCTCGGTGGCGAAGGGCGTGTCGTGGCCGGTGCGCAGGACGTCGCCGGTGAACTGCTCGGCCTGGTCGCTGTAGTCGACGGCGTAGGAGCGGAGCCTGGCCTGCGGGCCCTCCCTGAGCCGGAGTTCGTCGTTGATGAGGGCGGTGACGACGGTGGAGTCGAGGCCGCCGGAGAGCAGGCTGCACAGCGGGACGTCCGCCTCCAGCTGCGATCTGGCGGCGCGGTCGACCAGCTCGCCGACCCGCTCCTTCGTGGTCTCCAGATCGTCGGTGTGCGGACGTGCGGTCAGGTCCCAGTAGCGGCGCTCGCGGATGCCGTCGCGGTCGATGACGAGCAGTGCGCCGGGGTGGACCTCGCGGACGCCGGCCCAGACGGTGGGGCCGGTGTTGAACAGCAGGCCGTAGGCCTCGCGCAGGCCGTCGGCGTCCACGGTGGGGGTGAGTTCGGGGTGGGCGAACAGGGCCTTGGGCTCGGAGCCGAAGGCCAGGCCGCCGTCGACGGCCGCCCAGAAGAGCGGCTTGACGCCGAGCCGGTCGCGGACGAGCAGCAGTCGCTGCTGGTGTTCGTCCCAGACGGCGAAGGCGTACATGCCCTCCAGGTGGTCGACCAGGGCGTCGCCCCACTCCAGGTAGGCGCGCAGCACCACCTCGGTGTCGCTACGCGTCTCGAACCGGTGGCCCCTGCTTCGGAGCCGCTCGCGCAGCTCGTGGTGGTTGTAGACCTCGCCGCTGTAGGTGAGCACCACCTGCGGCAGCTCGGGGCGGTCGGCCATGGGCTGGGCGCCGCCCTCGATGTCGATCACGGCGAGCCGCCGGTGGCCGAGCGCGGCGTGGGCGCCGGTCCAGACACCCCCGGCGTCGGGCCCGCGCAGGGCCATGGTCGCGGTCATCGCCTCGATGACGGGGGCGCGGTGCCGGACGTCCTGGTGGAAGGACACCCAGCCGGTGATTCCGCACATGCGCGGCTCCAGAAGTGAGAACGGTCGAGGCGTGAGTGGGCGGTGGCGTGGACTCAGGCCGCCCTGGCGACGGTCGAGCGGCCGTGCAGTGCCAGCAGCGGGACGGCGAGGCAGGCGCAGGCCGCGGCGACGCCGAGGCCGAGGTGCAGGCCACCCGTACCGGAGCCGCCGAGGCTCCACGTGGCGGTGGCGAGGGCCGGGCCGAGGGTGAAGCCGAGGCTGCGGGCGAGCTGGACGGTGGAAGCGGCGGTGGCCACCGTCGCCGGGGTGGCGGAGGTCATCACCATGGCCTGGGTCGGACCGCCGTACAGGCCCATGCCGGCTCCGGCGAGGGCGAGGCGCCAGGCGATGTCCGGCAGGCTCCAGGTGTCGCCGAGCGGCACGAGCAGCAGCAAGCCCAGCGCGGTGAGCACGGCCCCGACGGTCGCGGTCGGCCGGGCGCCGAAGCGGTCCGCCAGCCGTCCACCGAAGGGCCCGCCGATCCCCATGGCGAGCGGGAAGCACAGGATGGTCAGGCCGGTCGCGGTGGCGCTGGCGGCCTCGTCCCGTTGCAGGTGCAGGGCGAGGAGGTAGTGCATGACGGCGAAGGCCCCGGCGATGGCCAGCACCGCGGCGTTCAGGCCTGCCGTCCGGTTCGCCCGCAGCACCGACCTGACGGGCTGTCCGCCCGCACGCCGCAGCCACAGCGCGGTCAGCGGTACGGCCGGGACTGCCAGCAGCAGCCAGGCCGGAGCGTCCGCCGTGAAGGTGAGTCCGAGGAGGACCGCGCAGACGGCCCCGCCGATGAGTGCCGCGTCAGTCAGCTCCGTCCGGGCCGGCTTGACCAGGGCACCGCCCCGGGGCAGGTGACGGCGGGCGAGGAGCCAGGCCGCCAGGCAGACCGGCAGCTTGACGAGGAAGATCGCCCGCCAGCCCAGGTGGTCGAGCAGCAGTCCGCCCAGGGCCGGGCCCGTGACCGCGCCGAGCGGCCCCAGGGTCGCCGGCACGCTCATCGCCCGGCCCCGCAGTTCCGGCCGCACCGAACGCATCGCCAGCACCGGCATCAGAACGAACAGCACGGCGCCGAAGGACCCTTGGACCACCCGGGCCGCGATCAGCGCACCGACCCAGGGCGCCGCGGCGGCAGCGGCGCTGCCCAGCGCGAACCCGGCGACGGCGGTCAGCAGCGCGGGGCGGGTGCCGACCGCGTCCAGCCAGCGTCCGGCCGGCAGGAGCAGCGCCACCAGAGGGAGTTGGTATCCCAGGACCGCCCACTGGGCGGTCTGCGCGGATATGTGGAAGCCCGTGCCGATGTCCGCGAGTGCGATGTTGACGATGTTCATGTCGAGCATCGCCACGAACGACAGCATCCCCGCGACCGCGACCAGGCTCCAGCGGTCCGTGACCGTCTGCGGAGCCTCCCGACCCGTCGTCGCGCTCACCGCGCACACCCCTTGCCGGCGGATCTCGGCCGATCCGACCGGCACCTCATGGGCCGCATGCTCCGTCCTCCTCCTGTATCGGGCACCGTCGGCGACGACACCCGGCACATGAGTCGGACCGGGACTCCCGGAAGTTCCGAACACTTGCATGATTCTTCGCCGGCCATGCGAAAGCCCCCGGAGCTGCCCGTCCTTCACGCGGTCAAGGCCGGCCTCGCAGCGGACATCGAGACGCTGTACCCGCAACTCGTGAAGTGACGTCGACAGAGCCGTCGGGACGCCCACGGCCCCGGGCGACCGGCCTGTCGGCATCGTCCAGCACCCGCAGCGTCAAGCCGTCGATCGGGCGCCCGCAGCCGATCGGAGGCAACACGGTCAGCCCGGTGCTGCTGCCGTAGCCGTCCAGCAACGGCTGCCCGATCCGGTCGGTGACTCGGCGGCGCCGGTCTTCGCGACCGTCCACTCCGAGGGCGTCTCCGTGCTCACCGCGGCCACCGTGCTGACCGGCCTGGTGCGCTGCGATGCCCGGATCGGCAAGCAGTTCCCCGGCTGGAGCTCGCACCACCCCTCGTTCTGGGGTGTCGCCACCCGTCCCTGCTCCAGCCGGACCACGTACTCGACCGAGATGCCGGCCAGCGTCGCCAGCTCCGTGCGTCGCAGACCGGGGACCCGACGGGGTGAGCCGTGTGCGAAGCCCACCGTCACGGGGTCCAGCCGGTCCCGCCACGCCCGCAGCGCGGCGCCGAGTTGATCCATGCACCCCGTCCTCCCGCACACCCCGCCCCGCTGAGTGGTACGCGCTGTACCACGAAGTCCCGTTGCTCCCGCCGACGCCCCCCGGGGGCCCAGTGTCGAGACGGCAGCGCGAGCACGGCCGTCCTTCGTGATCACTGAGCGTAGAGACTCCATGATCACGTGGACCCCGTGTCTGCGCTGCATCCTTCCCCCCATTCGAACGTCTCGCGGAGGGCCTCACCGAGGGTCCCGAGCGGCGCGCACCGCCACCGCGCACAGCGGGGCGCCTGGCAGCCCGGTCAGTTGCTCGGATGGGAGGCTGCCCAGCCGTGTTCGAGCAGCGCGAAGGCCTCGTCGGCGGCTCGGCGCGGTTCGGCGTGCCCCAGGATGAGACTGCGGGCCTCAAGAGCGAAACGGGCCAGGGCGGCGCAGCTGACGTCGTCCTCGGGCGCACCCACCGCCTCGGCGACGGCCCTGGCCAGGGCCGCTTCGTGGCGCGTCCACATGCGGTGGGCGTAGTCGCGCAGCGCGGGGGTCTCCTGCACCAGACGCGTGAAGTCGGCGAACCGCGGGTCGGTGGCATGGACGGCGAGCTGAGTCTGCTTCAGCAGGAGGTGCTCGCGCAGCGCCTGCGGGATCGACTGGCCCGGGGGGCGTTCGCGCACCGCGGCGACGAGTTCTGCTTCCAGTTCGTCGTCCTGGTCGAAGACCAGGGCTTCCTTGCCGGAGAAGTGTTTGAAGAGGGTGGTGACTGAGACGTCGGCGTGGTCGGCGACGTCTTTGACGCCGACCTGGTCGTAGCCGCGTTCGAGGAAGAGTTCGAGTGCGGCGTCGGCCAGGGACTGGCGGGTCTGGGCCTTCTTGCGCTCGCGGCGCCCGGTCGGTTCGGTCACTCGCCCACCGTACCTCGAAGTGCAGTCACTGTGAAAGTGTAGTCATTGCACTTATTGAGCGAGTGTGGTTTCTTGGTGGTGCCGGATCTCCCGGCGGCTGACCCACCTCCCGAGGGACACTTCCGTGAACTCTGCTCGTGATCCCCGCATCGCGATCGTCGGCGCCGGCCTCGGCGGCCTCACCTGCGCCCGAGTCCTCCAGCAACACGGCCGCTCCGTCACCGTCTTCGAGCGCGAGGCATCCGCCGATTCCCGCCCGCAGGGCGGCTCCCTCGACATGCATCCCGACACCGGCCAGGCCGCCCTCGGTACGGCGGGGCTCCTCGACCGATTCCACGCCCTCGCCCGCCCCGAAGGAGACGAGTGGCGCGTGCTCGACTTCTCAACCGCCGCCCTCCTGGCGCGGCAGGGGCCGGCCGCCGGCGGCGGCCGGCCGGAGATCGACCGAGGCCAGCTGCGGGGTCTGCTCCTGGACTCGCTCACCGAGGGCACGGTTCGCTGGGAAAGCACCGTCACCAGCGTCACCCCGCTGGCGGACGGCACCTGCCGGCTGCTCTTCGGTGACGGCACCGCCGAGGACTTCGACCTGGTGGTCGGCGCCGACGGCGCCTGGTCACGCGTGCGCCCGGCTCTGTCACCCGCCGTACCCGACTACACCGGTGTCACCTTCGTCGAGACCGGATTCGACCACTGCGACACCCGCCATCCCGACCTCGCGCGGCTGGTCGGCAACGGATCGATGCTGGCGAAGGGCGCCGGCAGGACCCTGGTCGCCCAGCGCAACAGCAACGGCCACATCCGCGCCTACATCGCCCTCCGCGCGCCCAAGGACTGGCACGAGGCCGCCGGTATCGACCTCGGCGACCAGCAGGCCGTGCGGACACATCTGTTGAGCTTGTTCGACGACTGGGACGAGAGCCTGCACTACCTCCTGCGCAACAGCGACCACGGGTTCATCCACCGGCCCCTGTTCGTCCTGCCCGCCCCGCACACCTGGGAACACGTTCCCGGCGTCACGCTGCTCGGCGACGCCGCGCACCTGATGCCACCCGTCGGGCTGGGCGCCAACCTCGCCATGCTCGACGGCGCCGACCTCGCCCACGCACTGGTCACCGAATCCAGCGTCGACGAGGCCGTCCGCGCCTACGAGAGCATCATGCTGCCGCGCTCGATCAGGGCCGCGACGGGCAGTGCACAGGGACTCGACAACCTCGTTCCCGCGACGGCCTCCTGAAGCGACTTGACTCCGACCGACTGACTGAGCAGGGCAAACCGATCCGCGACCGTGAGCCGCAGGCGTCGCTCCGGCCGCCCCACGGCCATCGCAGCATGGGGGTAGGCGGCCAGGAGACCGTCAAGGCATCCGCGTCCTGCCTTCCCGGCAAGCTCGGGCTTCGCGGCCCCGTTCAGCTCGGTCGTGTACTCCTACCGCCGGGGACTGGTGATCCGATGTGGGTCCGCACGCTCACCGGCGCATAGATGACACCGGCCGCCGCGAGCGGCAGAAGCCGTCGATTCATGATCTCTCGTCGCCATCCGGGGACGGCGCCATCACTGTCGTCGGCACACCGCCTCGGGCACATCAGTCAGCTGACGGAGGGTCGTGAACCCGGTGCGTGGCGCCCGAACACGTAGAAGGTTGAAGTCACATGACCGATGCCGCCGGGACGAGCCGCGGGCGACAGTGAAGGCCACCAAGTCCAGTTGTCCTCATCTCAGGAGCGTGACCCATGTCGAGCATTGAGAACGGTCGCAAGCGGCGGTTCATCACGGGAATGGCCGCTGCGGTCGGCGCCACCGTGGCGATCGGCGCCCTCGCCTTCACCGGCACCGCTGACGCGGCGAGCGACTCGGCGGCGGCCGACCGCGGCCCGAAGCCGACCGTCGTCCTGGAGCACGGCGCGTTCGCCGACGGCTCCAGTTGGGACGGCGTGATCGCCAAGCTGCGCCATGACGGCTACCCGGTCGTCGCGGCCGCCAACCCGCTGCGTGGCCCGGCCTCCGACGCCGCCGCGCTGCGCAGCCTCGTCGACCACATCAAGGGCCCGGTCGTCCTGGTCGGCCACTCCTACGGCGGTTCGGTCATCAGCGAGGCCGCCGTCGGTGAGCCGCGGGTCAAGGCCCTCGTCTACGTCGCCGCGTTCCTGCCCGCGCCCGGCGAGTCCGCGCTGCAACTGACCAACCAGTTCCCCGGCTCCACCCTGCCCGGCACGCTGGACCCGGTGCCGTTCACCAACGCCGACGGCAGCACCGGCACCGACCTGTACATCCAGCAGGACAAGTTCCGAGCCCAGTTCGCCGCCGACGTCCCGGCCGACCGGGCCGCACTGGCGGCCGCGTCGCAGCGGCCGATCGCCCAGGCCGCGCTGACGGAGAAGGCCACCACCGCCGCCTGGCAGACCGTACCCAGCTGGGACATCGTCACCACCGAGGACCTCAACATCCCGGCCGCCGCCCAGCGGTTCATGGCCGAGCGCGCCCACGCCCACACCACCGAGGTGGCCGCGTCCCACTCCGTCGCGGTGTCCCACCCCGACCTGGTGGCCGGCGTCATCGAGAAGGCCGCCCGCGCCACCCGCTGACAACTCCTCACCATCCCGCCGCCGACCAGCGGCCCCCGAACGCCGGGAGGGCGGAGGGCGGTTCCCCCGTCCCCACCCTCCGCCCTCCCGGCGCACCCCACCTCGAAAAAATCCGGTGCCTGCTCAAGGCAGCGTGTTAGCGTTGCAGGCGCCCCTATGAAGGAGTTTCGACATGCTGAGCGACGACGACATCACGCACTGAGATGTCCGGGCACCCGAGCGCGTTCTGATCGACGATCCGCTGCTCGGCGCCGCTTCGTCCTCCCTTTCACCTCACCTGTGATCGAGCGCGTCGCTCCGCAGGGCTTTCCTAGGGCACAGTCATGTCACACTCCCCCATCGTCGTCTCCGACCTGTCGTTCGCCTGGCCGGACGACACCCCGGTCTTCCGGGACCTCACCTTCAGCCTCGAAGCCGAGCGAGTCGGCCTGGTCGCACCCAACGGGGCCGGCAAGTCCACGCTGCTGCGGCTGATCGCAGGCCGTCTCACCGCCACCACCGGCTCGATCGCGGTGGCGGGTGTGCTGGGCTACCTGCCGCAGGATCTGCCGCTGACGGCCGACCGGACGGTCGCCGAGGTGCTCGGCGTCGCCGACGTCATCGCGGCCCTGGACGCGATCGAGTCCGGCGACACCGCCGAGCAGCACTTCACCGTCGTCGGCGACGACTGGGACGTGGAGGACCGGGCGCGAACCGAACTCGAGCGGCTCGGCCTCGGCCACGTCACGTTGCGCGACCGGCTCGACCGGCTCAGCGGGGGCCAGATCGTCGGGCTCGGCCTGGCCGCACTGCTGCTGAAGCGCCCCGACGTCCTACTGCTGGACGAGCCGACCAACAACCTCGACCGCGCGGCCCGGCACCGGCTCCACGAGGTGCTGGACGGTCTGCGGCGCTGCGTCCTGGTCGTCAGCCATGACCGCGAACTGCTGGACCACATGGACCGCATCGCCGAATTGGACCGAGGCGAAATGCGCTTCTACGGCGGGAACTTCAGCGCGTACCAACACACCGTGGCCGTCGAGCAGGAGGCCGCCGAGCGCAACCTCCGCACTGCGGAGCTGCTGGTCAAGCGCGAGAAGCGGGAGATGCAGCAAGCTCGGGAGCGAGCCGAACGCCGGGCCGGGAACGCGCAACGCAACCTCAAGGACGCCGGGCTGGCGCGGATCGTCGCCGGTGGTCTGAAGCGCTCCGCCGAGAAGAGCGCGGGCACCGCCCGGACGATGCACGCCGCCCGGGTCAGCGAGGCGAAGGAACGCGCCGACGAGGCGGCGCGCGCGGTGCGCACCGAGCAGGGCATCGCGCTGGAGCTCCCGGACACGCGGGTGCCTGCCGGGCGCACCCTGTTCGAGGGGGAGCACCTGCGCAAACTCCTCGGCGACACGGAGGTATTCGCGGGCGAGGGCATCGATCTGGCCATCCGCGGGCCCGAGCGCATCGCGCTCTCGGGGGCGAACGGGGTCGGCAAGTCGACTTTGCTGCGGCTCGTGCACGGCGACCTCGAGCCCGACTCCGGAACCATCCGGCGCGCCGACGGCCGCATCGCGTACCTGTCGCAACGGCTGGATCTGCTGGACGACGACCGGACGGTGGCGGAGAACCTCGCATCCTTCGCGCCGTCGCTGCCGGACGCCCGGCGGCTGAACATCCTGGCGCGGTTCCTGTTCCGCGGCCCGCGGATCCACCTGCCGGTACGCGTGCTGTCGGGCGGCGAACGGCTCCGTGCGACGCTGGCGTGCGTCCTCTACGCCGAGCCGGCCCCCCATCTGCTGTTGCTGGACGAGCCGACCAACAACCTGGACCTGGTGAGCGTCGGGCAGTTGGAGAACGCTTTGAACGCCTACGAAGGAGCCTTCGTCGTGATCAGTCACGACGCGCGGTTCCTTGACGCGATCAAGGTGGAGCGGCGCCTGGAGCTGGTCGACGGGCGGCTGGGCCGACCGGCGGCAGGGCCCCGAACCTGACGGTGACGGTACCGGCGGGCGACGGCGCTCATCGATCGGCGAGGGCGCCGTCGATCCCGCGGCGGGAGGAGATCCCCAGCCGCTTGGGCGAGGACCTTGCGCAGGTAGGCCGGGGCGAGCGCCGCCGCCGACTTCCCGGCGGGACAGTGAGCGTGCGCGGCGGGGAGCAGCGACGCCAGGAGCTTTCCCTTCAGGGTGCTCGGCGTCCTGGTCAGCTGAACGTCGACCCGGGTACCCCCGTCCTGCGGGGTCATCCGGAACACCCAACCTCCCCCCGGCCCGAACAACTTGGAGTGGGTGGCCGCGGTCTCACACGTGCGCGGACACCGGTGCGACGCAAGGATGACCCAAACATGTGCGGGCCGGGTTGACCGTCATGTGACTGATCCCAAGGCACACCCGCCGGGCGGAGAGTGAAGGACGTCGGCACCTCCGGCCGACAACCGACGACTCGTTCATCGAAGGAAGACCCAGCATGCCGTTCATCACCGTCGGGCAGGAGAACTCCGCCGACATCAACCTGTACTACGAGGACCACGGGGCCGGGCAGCCGGTCGTGCTCATCCACGGCTTCCCGCTCAGCGGCGACTCGTGGGAGAAGCAGTCCGCAGCACTGCTCGGCGCCGGTTACCGGGTGATCACGTACGACCGTCGCGGCTTCGGTCGCTCGGACCGGCCGGGCACCGGCTACGACTACGACACCTTCGCCGCCGACCTGGACCGGGTGCTGACGGCACTGGACCTCGACGACGCGATCCTCGTCGGCTTCTCCATGGGCACCGGCGAGGTCGCCCGCTACGCGAGTACCTACGGCACCGGCCGGATCGCGAAGGTCGCCTTCCTGGCGTCCTTGGAGCCGTGGCTCCTGCAGGGTCCGGAGAACCCCGACGGCGCGGCTCCCGCCGAGTTCTTCCAGCAGGTCAGCGACGCCGTGTCAGCCGACCGCTACGCCTACTACACGGCGTTCTTCAGGGACTTCTACAACCTGGACGAGAACCTCGGCAGCCGGATCTCGCAGGAGGCCTTGCGCGACAGCTGGAACATCGCCGCGAGCGGCGGCGCGCACGCTGCGGCAGCCGCCCCGCTGACCTGGGGCACCGACTTCCGTGCCGACATCCCCAAGGTTGACGTTCCGGCGCTCATCCTGCACGGGACGGCCGACCGGATCCTGCCTGTCGAGGCCACCGCCCGACCGTTCCACAAGGCGCTGCCGACCGCGGAGTACGTGGAGGTCGAAGGAGGCCCGCACGGACTGCTGTGGACCCACGCCCACGAGGTGAACCAGGCCTTGCTCGCCTTCCTCGCCAAGTAGGGAGTTCCCAGGGTGGACATCAAGCTTCTGGACCACACCCAGCGCCTGGGCGCGGAAGGGCAGTTCAACCAGCTGATCGCGCGCTACGACAGCGAGCGCCAGGTGGTCTGGATGATGATGAGTGCGGAACCGCGTCCGTCGTTCAACTCGGTGCTGCTCGCCGAGATCCTGCGACTGGCTCGGCTGGTGCGGGAGACCGCGCTGCCGGTCAGGTTCTGGGTGACCGGTTCCTGCACCCCGGGGATGTTCAACGCGGGCGGCGACCTGGACCTGTTCGCCCGCTCGATCCGTTCAGGTGACCGCGAGACACTGCGGGCGTACGCCCGCGCCTGTGTCGACTGCATCGATGAGGCGATGCACGGCTTCGGCACGGGAGCGATCAGCATCGCGCTCGTCGACGGCCATGCGCTGGGTGGCGGATACGAGTGCGCCCTCGCACACCACTTCGTGTTGGCGGAGGAACAGGTGCGCCTCGGGTTCCCCGAGATCAGGTTCAACCTGTTCCCCGGGATGGGCGCGTACCCGCTCACCGCTGTGCGCGCCGGCCGACGGACAACGGAGCGCCTGATCGGGTGGGGTGAGCAACACCCCGTCGGCTGGCACGAGGAGCAGGGCCTTGTCGATCGGATCGCACCTGCCGGCGGCGGCTATGCCGCCGTGCTGGAGTTCATGGACGAGATCGGCCCTCGATTCAACGGGGTGGCCGCCATGCTGCGCACGCGATTGAGGTCACTTCCCATCTCGCGCGAGGTCCTGATGGCCACGACGGAGGACTGGGCGGAGTCGGCCTTCGGTGTGGGCGCTACCGGCGTGGACTACATGGAACGCCTCGTCGCGGTACAGGACCAGCGGTTCGCCGCACACGGCTGAGGGGCCGACGGTCAGGCAGGCCACCGGCTCGCGTCACCGTGGTACGCGAAAGCACTGCAACCATTCAACAGAGCGTGTAACCAGTTAAACCGGTGATGGCGGACGCCTCATCGGATCGACATGAACAAGGAGTCAGGGCAATGGCAGTCAGCTACACCGGTGTGGTCACGGTGACGGGAGAGGGCCGCAACGGCGGGCAGATCGTCGCCAGCGACGGCCACCTGGCCACCTCCCTCGCCATCCCGAAGGAGCTGGGCGGCGCCGGTGGTGCCACCAACCCGGAGCAGCTGTTCGCGGCCGGCTGGGGCGCCTGCTTCCTCGGCGCCGTCCGCCGCGCCGCCGCCGCACGCAAGGTCCGGCTCACCAGCACCGCCATCACGGTCGAGGCGTCCCTGACCCACAGCGACGACGGCGAGTTCGGACTGAGCGCCGTCCTCAACCTCGAACTCGGCGGAGTCGACCAGGAGACCGCGGTCGAACTCGGCAATGCCGCCCACCAACTCTGCCCCTACTCCAAGGCCACGCGCGGCAACATCCCGGTCACCATCAACGCCACCGCGGTGACCACCTGACGCAGCCGTTCCCGGCCCGCCCATGCCGCCGTGAGGCACCGACGGCCCGGGCGGGCCGGCCCTTTGACCCGGGCGACAGCGCCGCGCCGAGGACGCAGCACCGTGAACGTTCGGTCCAGCTACGACATCATCCTGGTGGGCGGGGGCACAGCCGGCTGCGTGCTTGCCGCTCGGCTCCCCCAGGACCCGGACATCCAGGTTCTCCTCCTGGAGGCGGGGGCTTCGAAGATCGCGCTGCCGAGCGCCGTTGGCAGTGCCGCGGGCCTGGCCCAGCCTCGCCGCCACGCAAGCCAGTTGGGGTGATCTGATGGCCCTCACCGACGCGCCGCACGGCCCGCTGTGGACCCATGCTGCCGAGGTCAACGAGGCACTGCTCGCCTTCCTGGCGAAGTAGCGCCGCCGCGAGAGGCGCCGACCCTTCGCGGCGGCGCCCGCATCGGCCGCTGTCGTCCAATCAGCGTTCCCCCGGTCGGGCCCCGCCGGACTCGCCGAACTCACCTCAGCCCGCTGACATCGGGTTGGCAACCCCCTGGCGAAATGATCTTTGAGATGGTTGGATCACCGCAGGACTGGTGATCTGGGGATGCCGGGTGCCTCGGCCTGAGCCGTGCGAGGTCGAGCTCATCCATGCACCGGCTGGAGGCGCGGTTGTGATCCCCGGCCTTCCACAGTTCAGCGGTCAGCCCCGCTGACTTTCAAGGAACCCCAGGTCCATTCGCAGTTGCATTCCCACACAGACGAACGGGGGGACCCTCTGATGGGGTCTGCTGTCGATTTCTCTCCGTCTCGGTTCCTCAAGGACATCGAGGCGACCACGGTCCTGCTGGGCATCGACTACTCCGAGGCGATGACACGCCGGGTGCTGGACGCGTACGAGGAGAGCTTCCACCGCGGAGCCGTCCTGTGGCGCACCACCGACAAGCCCGACGGTGTGCTGAACTACCGCTTCTACGAACGCGTTCCCGTCGACACCGTGAGCATCGCGGCGCAGACCGGACTCCTCGGCCCCCACAACCAGACGGCCAGTCTGATCTCGGCATGGAGCTCGCTGTACGAGGGGTCGACGCAGCTGTGCGACTTCGACGCGGTCCGGGGCCTGGCCAAGACGTGGGTGTACCTGGGCGGGATCCGGCCCCTCGAGGCGGTCCTTGGCGCCCCCGGAGTCCCGGACACGATCCGCCGGCATCACGGCGGTTTCCGCGAGCTGGGCCTGACGTCGGTGCGGCACGTAGCCGTGGACTACCAGCACGATACGGCGAACCTGTACTTCCGCGTGCAGGAAGGGCTCAGCCCGAAGGCGGCCGCGCGATTGCTCGCCCTGTCCCGGAGCACGCCGCCGGATGAGACGACCTTCAAGGACATGGTCGACTTCACGGCCCCGGACGGGCACACGTTCTCGGTGACGCTGCGCATCTCCACCGGGCAGGTCGAGCGCGTCGGCATTTATGCCCTCCGGCTGCCTGCCGGGCAGTTCCCACGCCTCAATGACCGGCTGGCCGCGTTCTTCAGCGGAGCTCCCTCGCACGATGAGGAGGAGATGAACGCCGTCGCGTGGTCGTTCGGCGCCGGAGGCAGCCGCTACGTGAAGGCGGAGCGCAGCTACTGCGGCCGGCTGGTCGCGCTGATGCGCGAGTGGAACAGCCCGATGACCGATCCGGGTAGGCAGCCGTGACCGTCCTGGATCCTGCCGATGCGGTCGAGCTGGACCGGCTGCTACGCCAAGCCGCTGAAGCCGACGTGCCCGGTGTGCTGCGCGGCATGACGGATGGTGCGGATATGGAACAGGCGGCCATCGACACCATCGCCGCGCACTGCCGCGTCGACCACGTCGCCACGCTCGTGTTCCCCGCCGCCGTCGACGACGTACACACCCATCTCCTGGGGTGCCAGTGGAGAACAGCGTCCGAAGTGCCCAGCGTCGTCGTACGCCGGCGTCTCGCACACCGCTACGGCCTTGACGACGAGCTGCTCGACGTGAGCATCATCCGTGCCTTCGCCCACGACACGGCCGGCGTGGAAGTGTTCTGCCTGCCGCCGACCGTCGCTACCAAGCACGTCGTCGAATGTGAGCGCCGGCTCCATCAGGAACGTCACACGGCTCTCATGGTCGACACGCCGAGCAGGAGCTTGCTCAGCGAGCTGCGGTCACTGCTCACCGGCCAGCTGGCCATGCGCCCGGACGGCGGTGGCCACAACCCCCATGAAAACCAGGAGGCGGGTGGCCGGTCCGTGCTCTACTTCCAGCCCCCCGTGGGCAACCGCCTGGAGCTGACCTGCATCGGGGACTTCACGCCCGTCGTGGCCCAACACCTGGACGGTGCATGATGAGCGCCCCGGTCTACCAGGACGGTGTCCTCGCCCACGCCAGGGGAGGCGAACGCGAACGACTGCGTCTGCTGGAAGAGCTCAGCGATCCCACCACCATCACCATCTTCGAACGGCTCGGTGTCGCCGCGGGCTGGCGTTGCGTCGAGGCCGGGGCCGGGGCCGGTTCAATCGCCCATTGGCTCAGCGCCCGCTGCCCCGACGGCCGCGTGACGGCCACGGACCTCGACGTCGCATTCCTCAGCGAGCGCCCCACGCCGGCCAATATGACGGTCGCGCGGCACGACGTCATGCGTGACGACTTCCCGGCAGGTTCTCAGAACCTGGTGCACGCGCGGGCCTTGCTCAGCCACATCCCCGATCCGGAGCACGTCCTCGACCGGATGGCCGGCTGGCTCGTGCCCGGAGGATGGATCGTCCTCGAGGACCCGACCTATCTCCCGGCCGCGGCTTCCCCCTATCCGAAGTTCGCCGAACTGCTGGAGGCGTGCCAGCAGTTGCTTGCTCGGACCCAGGGAACCGACCACACCTGGGCCCGCCGCATTCCCGCAGCCATGGCCCGTTCGGGCCTCACCGACGTCGGCATGACCGTACGCGTCGCCGTGTGCGGGACGGATGAGACAGAAGACGCGTTCTGGCGCCAGTGCTTCACGCAGGCCACCCCCGCGCTCATCGACACCGGACTCATGACGGCCGAGCAGATCGCGGCTGCGGTCGCCCACCTGGACGACCCTGCCTTCACCGATACCGCCTGGGTGATGGTCTCCTGCTGGGGACGCCGCCCTTCGTAGGAACCCGTTCCGGCGTTTGCGCCGACGTTTTTCGGAGCAGCACGCCGCACCGGAACTCACGCACCGTCGACTCCCCCGCCCGCGCCAGCCCGCTCCGGGGGCCGTCGAAGCCGATGGAGGTGCCGTTGACGGTCACTGTGCCGGTGCGGATGCGGCGACTGGGTCAGGCGGACGGCTCGTTCATGCTCTGGGCGAGCAGCGCGTCCCTCAGCGCCACCCGGGAGGCGATGCCCAGTTTGGGATAGATCTGGTACAGGTGGGCGCCGACCGTCCGATGCGAGATGAAGAGGCGTTCGGCGATCTGCTTGTTCGTCAGGCCGGTTGCGGCGAGTTCGGCGATCTCGCGTTCCTGCGGCGTGAGCGGAGCCGCCTGCCTCGCTCCGGGACTCGCGACGTGACCGCCTGCGGCGCGCAGTTCCTTGCGGGCGCGCTCGGCCCAGGGGGCGGCATCCAGGCTCTGGAAGGCACACAGTGCTGCCGTCAAGGGGCCCTTCGCGCCCGATACCGCGCGGGCGCGGCGCAGTTGCTCGCCTTGGGCCAGCCGTATCCGGGCCAGGTCGAACGGCCACTTCTCGACCCCCGGCACGGCCAGCGCCTGTGCGAAGAGACGGGCCGCATGATGGTCGTCCTCGGCGACGAGCGCCTCCGCGCCGGCGACCAGGAGGGCGATCCGAGGCGAGAGCGCCGCGACATCCGCCGCTCGCAGCGCGCGCACGTGCGCTACCGCCTCTGCGCGGCGGTCGGTGCGCACTGCCGATTCCACCAGGTCGAAGAATACCCACAACGCGTGAGGGGCGCGGCGCCGGAGCGTGCCCGCGGGGCTGACGGCGTCAGCGTGGCCGAAGGCCCGGTCGAAGTCCCCTGCCGCCATGTCGGCCAGGGCGTGCACCTGCCGGGCGCAGTCCACGGTCATGCGCATCCCGCGCGGCACTGCCCAGTCGATCATCGTCCCGGCCAGGGCGCGCGCCTGCTCGACGTCGCCCCGGGAGGCGACGACCAAGCCCTTGGTGAACTGGAAGAACCACGTGCAGATCGTGTAACCGGAGTCCGCGCACAGGGCGAGGCCCTCGTCGGACAGTTCCAGGGCCTCCTGCCACCTGCCACAGAGGTAGTCGTCGAGGCAGAGGTGCAGCAGGGCCCCGATGTGGCGCCGCACGGGTCCGCCTTCGCGACCGCGCCGGACCACGCGCCAGGATGCCGGGCGCAGCGCCGAGAGCCGGTCCGGGTAGATCGCCGCGGCCCCGATGCGCACGATCTCGGCCAGGTCGGTGTCCGTCGTGACGCCGTCGATGATCGCGTCGAGTCGGCGCAGCGTCGCCCTGTCGGTGCGGACGGGATCGGAGAAGGTCTGGGCACCGATGCGCAGCAGCGGTGGCTCGGTCGGGCGCAGGCGGGCCAGGGCGGCGTAGAAGGGCGCCCACAGCTCCTCGTTGCCGCTGTAGCTGCACAGCAGCATCAGGAAGTGGAGGGTGTCGACGAGTGCCGGATCGTCAGCGTCGTAGCCGGAGTCTCCTTCCTCGATGGCGCCGATCAGGAGGCGGTGGGCCGTGGCCACGTCGCCGTCGCCGTTCAGCAGGAGTTGGACGGCGGCACCTGCGGAACGCAGCGAGACCCCGTGGTCCGGGTCGGCCCGCCACACGTTCTCGAGCAACGCCGAGGCGCTGCTGAGTGCTCCGACGGCCTCGGCTCCCACGTAGGCGGCCTCTGCGAGGCGGCGGGCGCGGTCGGTGCCGAGCGGGCTGAGGTCCGCAGCACGGGTGAGGGCGGCGATCGCCGCCACGGCGTCGCCGCGATCGAGGATGCGGCGGGCCGCGTCCTCGAGCAGGGCTGCCACGTCTTCGTCGGGTTGGACGGTGGCCTCCCCCAGGTGCCAGGCGCGCTGCACCGGCCGGTCTTCGAGGACGCCGGCGAGGGCACCGTGTGCGGCGCGACGACGACTACTGGTGGCGGCCTCGACGACGGCTGCTCTGACCAGCGGGTGACGGAACACCAGGCGGCGGGTGCCCTCGTCAACACGGACGAGCTGGTCGTCCTCGGCGGGGCCCAGGTCGTCCAGGTCGATGCCGGCATCGAGCTCCTGAGCTGCCGCGGCCAGCACTCCGAGGTCACCCGTACCGTCAAGGGCTGCCAGGAGCATCAGGTCCCGTGCGGCTGCGGGCAGGTCGCGGACGCGGGTGAGGAACAGTGACTGGAGGCGTTCGCCCAGCGGGAGGACGACGGGCAGGATCTCCTGGGCGCGCCGCTGCTCCTGGCGCAGCGCCTTGGGGAGTTCGAGTAGGGCCAGAGGGTTTCCCTCGGCCGTGTCCAACAGGCGCCGGCGTACCGGACGGGCCAGGTCGGGGAACCGCGTGTCCACCAGGCGGGCTGCCGCCTCGCGGTCAAGGGACGGGAGTTCGTACATCGGCAGGGCGGCGTGCTCGAAGAAGCCGCCGGCACCGGTGCGGGTGGCTCCGAGGAAGCGGACCCGTTCACCGGCGAGTCGCCGGGCGATGAATCCGAAGACGGCGGCGCTCGCGCGGTCCACCCACGGCAGGTCGTCGACAGTGAGGAGCAGTGGGGTCTCGACCGCCGCCGACCTCAGCAGGGCGAGCGCGGCGTTGCAGACCACGAAGCGCTCCGGAGGGGCGCCGGCTCCCAGCCCGAGGGCGACATCGAGCGCCTCGCGGTGGTGGGGGCTGAGACGGTCGAAGGCGTCGCGGAGCGGAAGGGCCAGCTGGTTCAGCGCCGCGTAGCTGATGTCGGCCTCGAACTCCGCACCTGCGGCACGCAGGACGCGGGTACCTGCGGCAGCGGTAGCGACGGCCACCGCCTCCAGGACCGCGGATTTGCCGATGCCGGGCTGCCCGGACACCAAGAGGGCGCCGGTGTCGCGGGTCAGGATGGCATGGATGCGATCCAGGTCCCGGTCCCTGCCCACCAGCGGGGCGAAGTCAACTCGGGAGTCGACTCGGGAGTCAACGAGGTCCACCGGAGGCCGTCCTTGTGCTCTTGGGCCCCGACCCGGCTGTGTGCGGCGTGCCGCGGACCGGAGCGGGACGGGGGTGTGCAACGGCGCGGCTGCCGTCCGCGCTGACAGCCCGCGCGCCGCGCCCCTCCTCCGTCGCCGTCGGCGTCAGTCTAGCTAGGACTCGGTGGCGAGCCGAGGGGGCCCGGGCCGGTGCAACGGGCCCGTCCGGGGCGCGGCCTGCTTCGGGAGCAGGCCGCGCGCGGCGTCGGGCTGCCGGAGCCGGGCGATCCGGAGGAAGGCGCCGCCGGTGGCACGGGCGAACGCCGCACGTACGATGTCGTCCCCGTCGGGTCACAGGGTGATGGTCTTGTACTCCGTGTAGCTGCCGAGGCCGACCGCGCCGTATTCGCGGCCGATGCCGCTGGCCTTGAAGCCGCCGAAGGGGCCGTCGAAGCCGACGGAGGCGCCGTTGACCGTCACCGTGCCGGTGCGGATGCGGCGGGCGACCTCGAGCGCGTGCTCCTCGCTGGAAGCCCAGACGCCGCCCGACAGACCGTACTCGGAGTCGTTCGCGATGCGGACGGCGTCGTCCTCGTCCTCGTAGGCGATGACGACCAGGACCGGGCCGAAGATCTCCTCCTGAGCGATGGTCATGGAGTTGTCCACGTCGGCGAAGAGGGTCGGGGTGACGTAGTTGCCGCTCTCCAGCCCTTCGGGGACCTGGGGGCCGCCGGTGACCAGGCGGGCGCCCTCCTCGATGCCGAGCTCGATGTAGTGGCGGACGCGTTCCTGCTGGTCGGGGCGGATCATCGGGCCGATGAACGTGTCCGGGTCGCTGGGGTCGCCGACCTTGAGGGACTCGACGAGTTCCTTGAGCGCGGCGACGACCTCCTCGTAGTGGCTGCGCGGGGCCAGGATGCGGGTCTGGGCGATGCAGGACTCGCCGTTGTTGAGCAGGGAGGAGAACTTCAGGCCCTGAACCGCCGTGCGGATGTCGGCGCAGGGCAGGATGACGGCGGCGGACTTGCCGCCCAGTTCGAGGCTGACCCGCTTCAGCTGCTCCCCTGCGATCGAGGCGATTCGCCGGCCGGCCCGGGTGGAGCCGGTGAAGGCGATCTTGTCGACCTCGGGGTGGGAGATCAGGTACTCGCTCGTCTCGCGGTCGGCGGGCAGGACGCTGATCACTCCCTCGGGCAGCCCCACCTGCTCCAGCAGCTCGGCAAGGAAGCCCATGCTCAGCGAGTTCTCCGGCGAGACCTTGAGCACCACCGAGTTGCCGGCGAGCAGCGCCGGAATGATCTTCGCGGTCGCGGAGGAGAAGGGCGAGTTCCACGGGATCACCGCGGCCACCACGCCGACCGCTTCGCGGCGCACCACGCTGCGCACCGGCGAGGCCGGGTCGGAGGGGGCCAGCGTCTGCTCCCACCCGAACTCCTCCGCGGCCTTCAGGTAGGCGTTGGCCTGGCGGGTCAGGCCCTGCTGGCCGGCCCGGGTGAACCATCCCGCCGAGCCGGTCTCGGCGGCGATCAGCTCGGCGATCCGCTCCGCGTTCGCCTCGCGCAGCGTGTTGAAGCGCCGGAGCACCGCCACCCGCTCCAGCGGTGGGGTCTCGCGCCAGGCGCCCTCCTCGAACGAGGCACGGGCCGCGGCCACCGCGCGGTCCACGTCCGCCGGCCGCCCCTGCGCGGCCTTGCCGATCACCGTCCCGTCGTGCGGGGAGTTGATGGCGAGCAGCTCGGCGTCGCTCGGCTCGGTCCAGGTGCCACCGATGAAGAGCCGGTCGTAAGTAATCATGCCTCTCTCCTTCAACCCTCGACTATCTGCCACTTGACTGTAGCACTTATATCTTTATTATTCACAAGCATGTTGCTGGAAAAGATACAACCGGCGCTCCGTGAGTGACGGGAGCGTCCCTCATCCGCTCCGGACATGACGCCGTCCGAACACACACCTTGCCGACACACATCTCATGGCAACATGTGAGATACATGTGCTCGACAAGGTATCTACTCACACGGAGAGCGTTGATGACGAGCGAAACGACCGACCTGCTGTCCCCCGGCACCCACGACGTCCTGGTGGAGGGTCTGAACCAGCGGTACCACCTGTACGGCTCGGGCCCGGTCTGCCTGGCCGTGCCCGGCGGACCGGGCGTCAGCTGGGAGTACCTCCGGGCGCCCGCGCTCGAGGAGTTCCTGACCATGGTGTACGTGGAGCCTCTGGGCACCGGCGGCTCGGAGCGCCTGCCCTCACACCCTGACGGCTACACCCGCGAGCGGTACACACGCGGTCTGGCCGGCCTTCTCGACCTGCTGGCACTGCCTCGCGTGTTCCTCCTGGGCCACTCCCACGGCGGCTTCGTGGCCCAGCACTTCGCGCTGCACCACGCCGACCGGCTCCGGGGCCTGGTGCTGTACGAGAGCGCGCCGGTGACGGGCCCGGAGCACATGGCCGAAGCGGCAGCAAGGGTCGAGGAGTTCGCGGCCCGCAACGAGGGCCGCGCGGAGCTCCCCGCGGCGCTGGCCGGACTCCAGAGCGTCGGCACCGTCACCGACGACGAGGGGACGACCGCGGCGCTGCGCGCCCTGATGCCGGTCTACTTCGCTCGCTACTGGGACCGGGAGAGCGAGTTCCGCGACCTGCGCGCCCAGGTGACCTGCACCTACATCTCGCCGCTGGACGAGAGCGGGAAGCCCGACGTCGTGGACGACCGGGCTGGCCTCACCTCGCTCACGGTCCCCACCCTGGTCCTGGTCGGCCAGTACGACGTGATCTGCGGACCGCGGTGGGCGCAGGACCTCCACGCCCTCGTCCCGCAGTCCCGCTTGGTGGTGCTGAACGACAGCGGGCACTTCGGCCACCTGGAGCAACCGGCCGCGTTCTCGGACGCGGTGCGCGCATTCGTCCGCTCGGCCTCCGCGTAGCGCAGGCGCGCTCGCCGCCTCCGGTCCTTCCACCGCTGCGGGAAGGCCGGAGGTGAAGTGCGGCGCTCGGATGGTCAGTCCGTCGACGGGCGTCGGAGAGGTCAGGCCTGGTTCTCGGCCTGGAACATCCAGCTCTGCTTCTCGAGTTCGGCGGCCAGCCCGATCAGCAGGTCCTGGGTGACGGCATCCGCCTCGCCGGTCGCGTCGATGCGCTCGCGCACTCGGTGGATCACGGCGGCGAAGATCTCCACCAGCATCTTCACCACGGCCGTGTCCTCCGTCCATCCCTGCGGGACGGCCGGAAGGTTGCTGGCACCGGCCACGGTCGCCGCCCGGCCGTCCGGTGAGACGCCCAGCGCGGCGGCGCGCTCCGCGACGATGTCGGCGTGGTCCCGCGCCGTGGTCACCACTTCGTCGAGCTGCAGGTGCACGGAACGGAAGCGCGGACCGTAGAGGTTCCAGTGCGCCTGCTTGGCCACCAAGGAGAGGTCGATCAGGTCGACCAGGGTCGCCTGGAGGGCGTTCCCGGCGATCGTCCGTGCGCTGTCGGACAGCGGGCTGCTGATGATGGACCGTGCGGACATGTGTCTCCCTTTCCGGAGGTGTGTGAACCCCCTCGATTCTCGGCAGTGCACCCCGGTGGTGGGATCAGTCGTTTGACTCTGCATCAGTGGGAGGTGGCAACGGTCAGTCGGCCTATGCGGGGGTCGCGCTGTGCTGGCGCGCGCGGCCTTGACCCGGTTCCCGCAGGTCTTCATGGCGCAACCAGCCACGCCGGTAGCCGCGCGAGCGGTTGGGGCGGCAACGAGCGAGTAGACCGACTCGCGCAGATCCACCGCGATCGAGGTCGGTCTCGTCGGCGCCGGGCGCGCTGTCGAACATCCGGCCTCGACGAACCAGGCGTCGAGCTGCTGGGGAGACCCCGGCTTCTCGGCGGGCACCGCGTTGCGCCGTGCCCCCCGGGTTCCGACAAAGTCCAGGGGCGGGGTCCCGCAGGGAAACGCGTGCATCGCGTCACCACTTTGACCAGTTACTGGCAGACGCGCAACATCGCCGTCCCCCAGGACCGCAGGTCTTCGACAGTGGTCAACCCCCGGTCGGCCGACCCGTCTCGCCCAACAGCTCGGAGATGAATCCGTCCCAGTCCAGGCCGTCGGCCTCCGCCTCGACGGGCACGATCTCGTAGGTGCGTTCCAACCACTCCGCCAGCCTCGGCGCGGGCAGCTCCAGAAGGGCGCTGGATTCCGCCGACTCCAGCTGCAACAGGGCGGTCCCAGCTGCCCGGCCCGGCACCGGCCAAGCCTGCACGAAGCCTTCCCCGCTCTCCTCGAAGAGGCCTTGGTACAGCAGTTCCCGGCTGATCCGCCAGGTGACACCCGGCCCGCGGATCGGCTCGAGGATGACGGTCACGATCGCGGGGGTGTCCGGGGCGAATCGGAACTCCGCCAGAAGGGGTTGCCATGCGCGGCCGTCCAGCACCCGCTTGAGGACCAGTGTCAGCACGGGCCCGTCCTCGGGCGTCGTCCGGCATCCCCTGACGTCGGACTGTTCGCCGTTCATGGCAGCTGCCCCTTCCACAAAGCGAATTGGTCTGCCATGACTGTGCCTCAGGGACTCCGGGCTGGGCATAGGTCACTCGACCGTGAGCCGGGATAAGTCATGACCCACGCGTGCGAGCCCCTGACACGCCCGCGCCGCCAACTCCGCGCTGCGGCTGTGCTGGGCATGCCGGGGATCGATGAGCGGCGAGGTGGGCACGAAGCTGGGGGACCTCCCCGTTACCTTCTTCGTGGCCCTGAAACGGGGCTCCTGGCCTCCGGGCCCGGTATGACTGTTGCCCCCTGTCGAAGGTATGACCTGGGGGGTGGTGTCACCGCGGCCCGGAGCACCGTATGACCGCTGATGAGAGGCCTGACCGGCACCCGGCCGAGCGCAACGCCCGGCCGCTGACGGATGCCTGGTCTGCGTAACGTGGATGCGCGCGAACGGTGCCAAAGGGCGAGGCCAGGACGATGAACGACCCTCGGGGGGTTCGGTGTTCGACACGAGTGACATCGCGGTCTTCCTCGGCCTGGACGTCGGCAAGGGCGACCACCACGGCCACGGCCTGACCGCCGCCGGCAAAACCGTGTTCGACAAGCGGCTGCCCAACAGCGAACCGAAACTGCGGGCCGTCTTCGACAAGCTCACCGCCAAGTTCGGCCGCGTCCTGGTCATCGTCGACCAGCCCGCCTCGATCGGCGCCCTGCCACTCGCCGTAGCCCGCGACGCCGGCTGCGAGGTCGCCTACCTGCCCGGCCTGGCCATGCGCCGCATCGCCGACCTCTACCCCGGCGAAGCCAAGACCGACGCCCGCGACGCCCGCGTGATCGCGGACGCCGCCCGCACCATGCCCCACACCCTGCGCGCCCTCGAACTCGCCGACGAGACCGCGGCCCAGCTCACCGTCCTGACCGGCTTCGACCAGGACCTCGCCGCCGAGGCCACCCGCACCAGCAACCGCCTGCGCGGCCTGCTCACGCAGTTCCACCCCTCCCTCGAACGCGTTCTCGGCCCGCGCCTGGACCACCCCGCCGTCACCCACCTGCTGGAACAGCACGGCTCGCCGGCCGCCCTGCGCAAGGCCGGCCGGCGAAGACTCGTGACCCTCATACGCCCCAAGGCCCCGCGCATGGCCGAGCGCCTGGTCGACGAGATCTTCGCCGCGCTCGACGAGCAGACCGTCGTCGTCCCCGGCACCACCACCCTGGACACGGTGGTGCCCTCCCTGGCCCGCTCGCTCGCCGCCGTCCACGAGCAACGACGCGCCGTCGAAGCCCAGATCGGCGAACTGCTGGAGGCCCACCCTCTTTCCAAGGTCCTGACCTCGATGCCCGGGGTCGGCGTCAGGACCGCCGCCACCCTGCTCGTCACCGTCGGCGACGGCACCAGCTTCCCCACCGCCGCCCACCTGGCCTCCTACGCCGGCCTCGCTCCGGCGACGAAGTCCTCCGGATCCTCCATCCACGGCGAACACGCCCCGCGGACCGGCAATCGGCTCCTGAAACGGGCCATGTTCCTCTCCGCGTTCGCCGCCCTCCACGACCCCGACTCCCGGGCCTACTACGACCGGCAACGAGACCGCGGCAAGACCCACACCCAGGCCCTCCTCCGCCTCGCCCGCCAACGCATCAGCGTCCTGTTCGCCATGCTCCGAGACGGCACCCTCTACGAGACCCGCACCCCCGAAGCCGTGCCCGCATGACCCGATCGACCTTGACGAAGGACATAGAGGCACCCCCCTGTCCTGCGCCCGGTCAGCGCCGACTGTCGAGCGCGGCGTAGTCCGGGCCACGCAAGGTCTCCAATGCCTTCCTGAGCGGTGCCGGCGGCGAGGCGATCCTGCGGTTCGCCAGGCTCAGCCAGGCACCCAGGGCGAACACGACTGCCGCCCGGGACCCGTCCTCCCGCGAAACGACATGCCGGAACCCAGCACCGCGCTGTGCCGAAACCCCTCCTCGGCGCCCGGGCGACGGAGGTATCGCGGGATCGGCAAAACATGTGTCTCGCGATGAGCATATGTGAAGAAGACCTCAAAGGCACACACGTGCAACTGGGTACGTCCAGACACATGTGAAACCGGCCTTGGCGCTGTGCCGCACCGTGGCGCCGACCGGCGGCCTCACGTCCGCGCAGTCCTGTCACGACATGCTTGTGGCGGTTGATGGCGTCAACTGCTACAGCAAAGAGGTTGTTATGGCCACAATCTGCACAACGGCCCGGTAGACTGCGCGGCATGAGAGCTGATGCTGCGCGGAACATCGAAGCGGTGCTGACAACGGGGGCACGGATGTTGGCCGAAGACCCGGGCGCGAGCATCGCCGCCATCGCCGCCGAGGCGGGCGTGGACCGGCGGACCATCTACCGGCGCTTCCCGTCGCGCGAGGAACTCCTCGCTGCGATCTACACGGCCCGCCTGGATGCCGTCGAGCAGGCCATCGCCGACGCCCGCCTGCGCGAGGCCCCCGTCACCGTGGCCCTGCACCGCTACGTGGAGAACATCATCGAGGTCAACCGCCGCTGGCCGGTTGACCTCGCCCGCATGCTCGCCGACGAGGGGATCCGCAAACGCCGTGACGCCTCCGTCGCGGAAGTCGACGCCTTCCTCCAACGCGCCGAAGACGAGGGCCTGCTCCGCGCCGGGCTCCCCCCGGGCTGGGTCGCCGCCCTGCTCCCAGAGCTCATGCACCTGGTGGCCCGCCGAGTGCCGGACCTCGCAGCCGGCCCGGCAGCCGACCTGGTCGTCGACACCCTGCTGCGGGGTGTCGGATCGTCCTGACGGGGCACCAGGTCACACGCGCATGTTCACGCGGTTGTCCGTGCACGTTCTCGCATGATGACTCGTCCACAGCACCGTGTGGCCATCCTGGCGCCGGTATGACCACACACATGTCCCACGTTTCGGCTGGCTTGTGATGTCCACTACGCTGCTCGGTGAGGTGTGGGTCGAGCGAGGGGTCAGGCATGTGGCATCGGTGCTCTTCCGGCGGCGCGAAAGGCGTTCGCAACACGCCTGGCGGCCCTCGGACACGTTGCAGCGGCGGGCATGAGGTGCTCGGGCTCTGACGGACACACATGCCTGGCGTTTCGAGCGCGGTCGGCCGTGCCACGACCGACCCGGTAGTCAAGGAAGCGGGGGATCACATGGATGCACTGGTCAGGTCGTTGGTCGGCCGGCAGCGGGAGCAGGAGGCGCTGTCGTCCTTCGTGACGGCCTCCAGCGGTCAGTCGCTCGTCCTCAGGGGCGAGATCGGTGCGGGCAAGAGCGCCCTCCTGGACCACGTCGCGGACCTCGCCTGCCAGGAGGGCCACCAGGTGGTCCGGGCCGTCGGTGTGGAAGCCGAATCCGACTACCCGTTCGCCGGACTGCACCAGTTCCTCTACCCGCTGATGTCCCACCTCGACCGGCTCGACGCCTCCCACCGTGCCGTCTTCGACGTCGTGTTCAGCCGGAACCAGGGGGCGCCCCCGTCGGTGATGACCCTCGCCATCGCCGTCCTCGACCTGCTCTCCCTCGCGTCGTCGCAGAAGCCGCTGCTGCTCGTACTCGACGACGGTCAGTGGTTCGACACCGTCAGCGCCGAGGTGTGCGGCTTCGCGGGGCGGCGGCTGGCCGGTAGCTCGGTCAAGCTCGTCGTCGGTGTGCGCTCGGACGTGCCCTCACACTTCGACACCGCGGCGCTGCCGGAGCTTCACATCACGACCTTGTCCGAGGACGACTCGCAGACGCTGCTCGACCTGCACCATCCACGGCTCGATCCGAAGATCCGCCGCATCGTGCTGGACGAGGCGCAGGGCAATCCGCTGGCGCTGCTCGAGCTCCCGCCCTTCCTCAGCGGCCGGCCCGGCCGCTGTGTCGAGGAGTTGCCTGGCTACCACGGTGTGCCCCTGCCCCGCCGCCTCGAGTACGTCTACGGCACCCGCATCGAAGCTCTCGACAAGGCGGTGCGCGCGGAGTTGCTGCGCGGCGCGCTGGATGGCGCGGGTTCGGGAATGGCGGCAGGTGCCGCGCGTGGAACCCGCTACCGCATGGTGGACGTCGACGCGGCAGCCCTGTCGGGCCTGCTGGACGTCGACCGGACGAACGGTCACTTCGTGTTCCGGCACCCCCTGGTGCGATCGACGGTCGTCCAGAAGGCCACCCCCAACGAGCGGCGTGACGCGCACGCCGCCCTCGCCCGGGTGTACCGGGACGATCTCGAGCGGCGGGCCACCCACCTGGCGGCCTCGACGATCGATCCGGACGAGGAGGTGGCGGCCGAGTTGGAGGCAGCGGCCAAGTCCGCGACCCGACGCGGCGGTGCGCTCGCCGCCATCACCTGGCTGACCCGCGCCGCGGAGCTCAGCGAGAGCTCCGAGGACCGTTCGCGCCGCTTGGGCGACGCCGCCTTCATCGCCGGCCAGGCGGCTCTTCCCGACCAGGCGCAGCGGCTGGTCCATTCCGACACCGCCCCGGACGGAGGCGCTTCCCCGGCCTCGGTGGCCGCCTCCGCCTACGACGCGCTGTACCGGCACGGCGAGGTCCGCTCCTCCCGACGACAGGTCACGGCAGCGCTCGAGGCCGTGCGGGACGACCGCACCTGCCAGGGGATGGGGGAAGCCGAAGCCCGACTGGTCATCCTGCTGATCGTCACCTGCCAGTACGCGTCCGACGCCGTCGCCTGGCAGCAGGCCCGCGAGCTCCTCGACGCGCTCGGGGACCGGATCCCGGCGCAGTCGTTGCTCTACCGCGACGCCTGGAGCGATGTGGTGCGCCACGGGGCCGGCCTTCGTCAGCGCGTGGATCGCGCATTCGCCGAAGCCCGCCACCTCAACCCCTGGGACCTGGTCCGGTTGGGCGTGACGGCCTACCACCTCGATGTGCTGGGCCCTCACCGTTCCCACCTCCAGCGCACGGTGGACCGTGAGGCCGAGACCGGTGCCATCGCGGCCGCGATGTCCATGCTTCATCTGATCACGCTCGATCAGATGGCCACCGGCGAGTGGGAGGAAGCCGAGCGCACCTGCGCGCGCAGCCTGGAGCTCGCGTCCGAACACGATCACGCGCTCTTCGCCTACCACAGCCGCGCGTACCTCGCCCAACTCGCGGCGCTGCGCGGCCAGGTGGAGCGCGCCCGCGAACTGCAGGCCGCCGTCGACGCCTGGGCGCGCCCCCGCGGAGTGGGCTTCCTGACGCAGATCGCCGACGCCGTCGGCATCACGGCGGCGCTGAGCGAGGGCGACTACGAGTCCGCCTACCTGTACGCCATCGGCATCACCGCGCCCGGTTCGTTCGAGCCGTACGCCCACCAGGCTTCCCGGACCCTGCTCGACCTGGTCGAAGCCGCCGTGCACGCCGGACGCGCGGACGAGGCCCGCCGGCACGCCCTGGCCGCGCGGCACGCCGGCCTGCCCGACGTCTCACCACGACTGGCTCTGATCACCCACGGGGCCCTGGCGATGACCGCCGAAGGCGACGAGGAGGCGGCTGCCCACTACGAGCAGGCCGAGTCGGTCGCGGAAGGCGACGGCTTCCCCTTCGAGCTGGCCCGGATCCGGCTGGCCCAGGGCATCCGCGTCCGCCACTCGCAGGGCCCCAAGGCGGCCCGCCAAGCCCTGCTCCGCGCGGCCGAGTCCTTCGAGCGGCTCGGCGCCGCTGCCTGGGCCGACCGGGCCCGGGCCGAGCTGCGCGCCTCCGGAATGTCCACCCGGCCCTCGTCCACCTCGGCCCTCACCTGGCAGGAGCACCGGATCGCCGGTCTCGCCGCGAGCGGTCTGACCAACAAGGAGATCGGCGAGCGCATGCACCTGTCCCCGCGCACCGTCAGCTCCCACCTGTACCGGGTCTTCCCCAAGCTCGGCATCACCACCCGTGCGGCGCTGCGCGACGCGCTCGGCAACTCCACTGAGGAGAACCGCGGTTAGACCCGCGCGCCGGTGTGGCCGTCCGGTCGGGCCCGCGCCGCCGCCGCGCCCGTGGGAGGTGGTCAGCGGCCCGGGACGGTGGGCCGCACTCCCCGCTCACCGAGCCAGCCGAGCACGTAGTCGGCGACGAACCTCCACCCGCTGTCGATGACCAGTGAGTGGCCCCGGTCGGCGAACTGTTTGAGGTCCGTCATCGCGGTGGAGTCGCCGTACTGCTTGTACACGGTGCGGGTCACCTGGTCGGGCACCAGCAGGTCCTCCTGGCCCGACACCAGCAACAGCGGACCGCGCGCCGTGTTGCCGGTGTCCACGAGGGTGCTCGGATGCCGGGGTGCACCCCGGCATCCGAGGTCGTTGAGCAAGCGGCGCGGAGCGGGCACGGCGTATCGCTCGTACAGCTGATCGGACTCCGGGCCGCTGACGGCATTTCCGACGAGGCCGCGGAACCGCTCGCGGGACAGCGCGACCGCAGCGCCTGTGGGCTCACCAGCAGCGTCGGCGGACTCGGGACAGGTCCGCAGCGCCACGTCGTTGACGGGTGCCGACGCGATGGCTACCGCGGCCTGCCCGAGGCCGGTGCCGAGGAGGTGCTGCGCGACCAACCCACCGACCGAGTGCCCGACGATCACCGGCGGGACGTCGAAGCGGCGCACGATCTCGGCGTAGTGCCCGGACAAGTCGTCCAGACCGATGTCGGGTGGCATGTCCGGGCCCTCGCGCGCCTCCCGTACGGTGGCCGCTTCGCCGGGCCAACCCGGGGCGTAGGTGAGGTAGCCGTGGTTCGCGAAGCGCTCTGCCCAGGATTCCCATGAAAGCGCGTGCAGCCACGCGCCGTTGATGAACACGACGGGCGTGTGGATGAACACGACGGGAGTACGGATCACAGCTGGACCTCCGAGCATGGTGGCGACCTGCGCCGGCTTGCGGCTACCGCTCAGCATCGGGCAGGCGGCCTGCCACGGGATCAGTCGAATGACTGCATGTGACCGGGTGCAGCCGCTCACGGCCCCTGAAGGGGCGTGGGCTGCGCTGCAGGCCGGATCCGGTGCGCGCGGAATCCGACGGGTCGAGGGCAGTGCGGCTGCGGCCCGGTGCAGAGCGGCGCGCCCTGCCGGCACGGAATGTGCCCCTCGGCATGTCCCGCCGCGGACGGAAACATCCGCCCGCACAGAACGGTTACTTCGCTTACGGATACATGGCAAGGTGGTTCTGATAAGCGAACTGGTCGCCGAGGCTGAGGATGCGGACCACGGTCGTGCAGTACCGCCGGTACTGCACTTCTTCCTTGAGACTGAGGGTCACAGCGGGAGCGCCCTCACGGACCCGGCCCAGGGTGTGCATCAACTCCGGCGGACAGGGCAACAGCAGGACCCCCATGACGCGCCGGAAGACGTGAACCAGCTCCGGTCCGCGTCGTTCGGGTTCTCGGCGCGTGCATCGGGGCTCGAAGCCGCGGTCCGCACCGGCGCTCAGGAAGGCCCGCAGGCACAGCGTCAGTTGCTCGAGGTCGGCCGAGTCCAGCTCCACCGGGTACAAGCTCGTCAGCTGGGTGCCCCGCGGGCCGTACAGGGTGTACTCGGTCCGCAGGGCACCCGGCGGACTCACGTCCTCCTGCCACCGCGGCCACGCGGGAAGCTTCAGCAAGACCCTGACCCAGCTGTCGTAGGCGTCCGCGACCACGCGTCCTTCCTCGCACTCCGGGTCCGCCAATTGCAGCCGATACAGGCGGCGCAGGAGGAGTTCCTCCAGACTCTGGAACTTCGCCAGGAACACCGGATCGTCAGGCACCAAGACGTGCACGGGGTTCGTTCCTCTCACCGTCTCGGCGAACCCGACTGCCAGACCGGTGGCGGGTCTTGCCGCGGGTGGGGGACCGGAGCGGGGAGGGAGCGGACCCTGCGCCCCCTCCCGCCACGCTGCCCGTCGGGCCGGCAGCGGTGGATCGTGTGGCCGTGCGGCAATCCACACGGGGGCGCGGACTGACACACACGTGTGCCTTGCCGGGCACAGTTCCAGGGTCGAGATGACCACACAGGACAAACGTATGCGCTTTGGGCAAGCTCCACAACCGGTTCGAGGTGTAAGACCTCCGGGTCTGGGCACTCCTGCTGCGACTGGCCTCTGTCGGCCTGAAGTCAGGACGCTGCCTGCAACGTTCCACGCGGGACTGGCGAGCTCTGCCAGGATTGTCATGGCAGACGATTCACCGACGTTCTTCTTCTGCCCGGCGCAGGTAACATGTGCGGCAAACATCCAGCACGGAGGAGTGACCGGTCGTGACCAGCCAATCAGCCGCCACGCTCCGATCGCGGTACGCCGTACAAGCCGCGTCGGACCTGGAAGAGAACCGCCGCCGACAAAAGGAACTGACCGAGAAGCTCGCAATGCTGCGCGAAGAGGAAGCGCTCCTGATCGAGATCATGGCGCTGGCCGAGCACCACCAGGGTGATGCGGGGCTCTCTCCCCTGCCGGAGCAGGCCCAGGACGAGCCGACGCTCACCCAGGAGCGCCTGCGCAGGACGCCCGGGGCCGCCTCGAAGGCACCGCGTTCCGCGCGGACCGGCTCGAAGACGAAGGCGGCAGCAAAGCGCAGGTCACAGCGGCCGTTGCTGGGCGACCTCCTGCTGGACCTGCTCGCAGGCCACAGCGAGCCACACCTGGCGAAGGATCTGCGGGAGGAGCTCATGGTGCAGCATCCGGACCGTGAGCCCACCCCGCAGGTCGTGCGGAACACCCTCGAGTCGCTCGTCGCGAAGGGCCAGGTCCGACGCCACAAGGAAGAGCGGTCGGTGATGTACACGCTCGTGGACCGTGGTCATCGCAGGACGCCGGCTGATTGACGTGTCTCTCCGGCACCTCCAACCGCCGCGCGCCCCGGCGTACCGAGCGCGCGCTGCGACAACGCGCCCGTAGGCCCTGTCGACACTCACCGTGCTCCAGGGATGTCGGCGACCGCGCCACCGGCTGGCCGCGTGCGGCCGCGCAGCTCTCCGGGCATCGCGAACGCGGAAACGAAGGCAAGCAGCGCGCGGGGGCGCAGCCGCCGAAGGCACACGAATGGCCCGTGACACCGGCCACGAGCGGTGAGGCGGCCAGCAGAACGGTGGTGGCTGCCCCCCGCGCGGTCTTGTAGAAGTCGGGAGTCAGCAGGTTCCCCTCCTCGTCCACGGCGCCCACCGCCTGCAGGGTGGCCCGGGGGAGGTGGCGCGTCAGGTTGGTGTGGATCCAGTCGGGTTCGCAGGAGTTGGCGACGATGCCGTCCTGGGCCCGGCGGCGGCTGATCCCGACGGCGAGCAGGACGTCGGCCGTCTTCGACTGCGCGTAGGCGACCATGGGGTCGTACCGGCGGCGTTCGAACTGCGGGTCGTCGAAGTCGAAGCCGTGCAGGCGCTGTGCGCCGGAGCTGACGGCCACGACGCACGGCTCCTCGGCAGCCCGGAGGGCTTCGGGCAGCCCGTGTCCCTGGCAGCGGCGGCCCGTCGTGCCGGTGCCGGACACTGGTCGCGCCCCCGGCCCGGGTACTGGCCAGGGTTCGACACTGGCTCGACGGGCCCGTAGTCCCGGGATCGTGATCGGTGGACGCCGACCGGCTTCCGTTGCGGCGAAGGAGTTGACGAGGGTGGAGCCTGGCGGCAAGGGCGGGACGGACGGGACGGGGGATCCGTTGTCGCCGCAACTGCGCGGGCGCGCCCGGGAACAGGAAGTACTCGATCGGCTGTTGCTCGACCTGCGCCGCGGACACAGCCGCGTACTGGTCCTGCGCGGGGAGTCCGGCATCGGCAAGACCGCCCTGCTCACCTATCTGGCGGATCGCGCCCCGGCAGGCCGCGTCGTCCGCACGGTCGGGGTGGAAACCGAATTCGAGATCGCGTACTCGGCTCTCCAGCAGATGTGCGCTCCGCTGCTGAGCCATCTGGACCGGTTGCCGGCGGCGCAGCGAGCCGCTCTGGCGACGGCCCTGGGGCTGGAGCCGGAGTCGGGGCTCGGACCGAGCGATGGCGGATCGCCTGGCGGTCTGCTGACCGGACTGGCCGTGCTGGGCCTGTTCGCCGAGGCCGCCGCTGTCGAGCCGCTGGTCTGTGTCGTGGACGACGCGCAGTGGATCGACGGGATCTCCGCGGCCGTCCTCGCGTTCGTCGCCCGTCGGCTGGACGCCGAGTCCGTGGCCCTGGTCTTCGCCGTGTCCACCTCGGCGTCGGTCCGCACGCCGACCAGCGCCGGACTCCTTACCGGCCTGCCGGAACTACAGGTCGACGGGCTCCGCGACGACGACGCCCGGGCGTTGCTCGACTCGGTGCTGCCCGGTCCGGTGCACCCCCGCGTGCGGGACGCGATCGTCGCCGAAGCACGCGGCAACCCGCTGGCGCTGATGGAGCTGCCGCGCGGTGAGAGCGAAATCAGGAAGGGGTAGGGGGACATGACCGGGTTGCAGCGATGGGGCGTCACCACGGCGATGGTGGGCCGCGAGGACGAGCAGGCGGAGCTCGTGGCGTTCGTGAAGTCCGCCACGGGCCAGGCGCTCGTCCTGCGGGGGGGAGACGGGGGTCGGCAAGAGTTCCTTGTTGAGCCACGCCGCCGCGCTGGCGGAGCAGGAGGGCCACGTCGTCATCCGGGCCGCCGGTGTCGAGGCGGAGTCCGAGCTGCCCTATGCCGGGCTGCACCAGTTCCTCCATCCACTGCTCGCCGACGTCGCGCGGCTGGACGACGGGACCCGGACGGTGTTCGACGCCGTGTTCGGCGGAGTGCAGGGCGATCCGCCGTCGGTCATGGCGCTCGGCATCGCCGTACTCAGCCTGCTGTCGCTCTCCTCCGCACAGCGGCCGCTGCTGCTGGTCCTCGACGACGCGCAGTGGCTGGACGACTCCAGCGCCGACGTCTGCGGGTTCGTGGGCCGACGCCTGGCCGGCGGCCCGGCGAAGATGCTGGTCGCGGTCCGCTCCGACCTCACGTCCCGCTTCGACACCGCCGCACTGCCCGAACTGCCGATCACCGCCCTCACCGACGAGGACGCGGCCCGCCTGCTGGACCACCGGTACCCGGAGCTGAGCCGACGGGTCCGTCGAATCGTCCTGGAGCAGGCCCAGGGCAACCCGCTGGCCTTGGTGGAGCTGCCCGCCCACTTCGCCGGCCGGTCGAGCGACCTCCCGGTCGAAGACCTGATCGGTCAGCACGGCGTGCCGTTGCCCCGGCGGCTGCAACGGCTGTTCGGCACCCGCATCGCCGCCCTCGACGAGCGGGTGCGGACCGAGCTGCTGATGGGCGCGCTCGACGGCGCCGGAACCCCGAGCGGCACCGACGCCGTCCCCGGTACTCGCTACGGCATGCGTGACGCCGACGCGGCAGTGGCCGCCGGGCTGCTGGACATCGACGTGGTCACCGGCGATTTCGTCTTCCGGCACCCACTCGTGCGGTCCGCCGTCGTGCGGATGGCCACTCCCAACCAGCGCCGCGCCGCGCACCTGGCGCTGGCACAGGTGCATCGGGAGAACCTCGAACGCCGGGCGACGCACCTGGCAGCGGCAACGGTCGATCCGGACGAGGACGTCGCCGACATCCTGGAGGCGGCGGCCGAGTCGGCGACCCGGCGCGGCGGCGCGCTGGCGGCCGTGACCTGGCTGACCCGGGCCGCCGAGCTCAGCGAGAACCACGCCGACCGCTCCCGGCGGCTGACCGACGCGGCCTTCGTCGCCGGTCACGCCGCCCGCCTCGGCCAGGCGCACCGGCTGGTCCAAGCAGACCTCGCGCCCGGCTCGACGGAGTCGCCGGCCTCCGTGCTGGCGGCCGCCTACCGAGCGCTCTACCAGGACGGGGACGTCCGCTCCACGCACCGCCAGGTCTCGGCCGCGATCGAGAAGCTCCGGGACGCAGGGACAGCCATCGCGGGCGAGGCCGCCGCTGCGTCGACGGTCGGCAAAGCCGAACCTGACGAGGTCCTCACCCGGCTGGTGATCGTTCTCCTGGCGATCAGTCAGTTCAGCGGGGACCGCGCGGTCTGGGAGAGCACGCGCGAACTCCTCGCCTCCCTGGGCGACCTCGTCACCGAACACGCGCGCATCTACCGCGACACGTGGAGCGATGTGACCAGGCACGGAGCAGGCTGGGCCGGGCCGGTGCGACAGGCCGCCGCGAACCTGTCGGATCTGGAACCCTGGGCCGTCACGCGGCTCGGCGCGGCCGCGTACCACCTCGACGTCCTGAGCCACTACCGCCCCCACCTGCAGCGCGTCGTGGACCGCGAGCTGGAGACCGGAGCCGTGGCCACCGGCATGGTCATGCTGCACCAGATCATGCTCGACCAGATGACGGCCGGCGAGTGGGCCGAGGCCGAGGAGACCGGGCAGCGCGGCCTGGACCTGGCCACCGAGCACGGCCACCACCTGTTCGCCGCCCAGAGCCGCGCGTACCTGGCCCAGCTGGCGGCGCTGCGCGGGCAGGTCGGGCGGGCGCGGGACCTCCAGGCCGAGGTGGACGCCTGGGCCCGCCCGCGCGGTCTGGGGTTCCTGACCCAGGTCGCCGACGCCGCCGGCGCGACCGCCGCGCTGAGCTCCGGCGACTACGAGAGCGCGTACCTCTACGCCATCGGCATCACACAGCCGGGCGCGTTCCGGCCCTACGCGTACCAGGCCTCGCGCACCCTGCTCGATCTCGTCGAGGCCGCCCGGCACACCGGACGCGTCGAGCAGGCCCGGGCGCACGCCCTCGCCGCCCGCGACGCCGGTCTGCCGGACGTGTCGCCCCGCCTGGGACTGATCACCTACGGCGCGCTGGCGATGACCGCCGAGGACGAGCGGGAGGCCGCCGAGATGTTCACGCGGGCCGAATCCCACCCGGACGCCGCCGGCTTCCCGTTCGAGCTGGCCCGGATCCGGCTGGCGCACGGCATCCGGGTGCGCCACGTCCAGGGTCCGGCGGCGGCGCGGCCGTACGTGGTCCCGGCGGCCGAGGCGTTCGAGCGGCTGGGTGCGGCCGGCTGGACCGAACGGGCCCGGGCCGAACTGCGCGCCACCGGGGCCCCACCCCGCGTCTCGACGCTGAACCTGGCCTCGCTGACCTGGCAGGAACGCCGCATCGCCGAGCTGGCCGCCAGCGGCCTGACGAACAAGGAGATCGGCGAGCGGATGCACCTGTCGCCGCGTACCGTCAGCTCGCACCTGTACCGCGTCTTCCCCAAGCTGGGCATCACGGCCCGTGCGGCGCTGCGCGACGCGCTGGGCCGGACCGACGCGGCGCAGGTCTGATGCCCGCGCTCAGCCCCCTGCGGCCACGGCCTCGACGCCGTTGGCGGCCAGCCAGACGAGGACGTGGTCGGCGACCGAACGCCAGCCGCTGTCGAACACCAGGGAGTGCCCTCGGTCGGCGAACTGCTTCAGATCCGTCACGGCGGAGGAGTCGCCGTAGCGCTTGTAGGCCGAGCGGGTCACGGCGTCCGGGACCATCCGGTCCTCCTGGCCGGACACGAGCAGGAGCGGTCCGCGCGCCGAATTGGCCGTGTCCACGACGGTGTCGGCCGGCCCGGCGGTGGTGCGGTCGAGTCCGAGGTCCGCGAGCAGCCGGAGCGGGGCCGGGACGGCGTACCGGTCGAAGAGCTTCGTGGCCTTCCTCCTCTCCGACCGCGTTGGCGACGAGGTGTCGGAACCGGGCGCGCGGCAGCAGCTCGAACCCCGGGTGCCGGGTCGTGCCGGCCGACATCGGCGACCACGGCCGGGGCCGGCCGTCGTCCAGCGGCACACCGCCGGGCGGCAACGGCGCGAGGACGACGGCGGCGCGGCCGAGGTCGGCTCCGAGGAGGTGCTGGGCGATGAGGCCGCCGGCCGAATGCCCGATGAGGACCGGCGGGTTGTCGAAGGTGCGCACGATCGTCCCGTAGTGGGCGGTGAGCGCGGCGAGCCCGAGGTCGCGCAGCGGGCCGGGGTCGCGGCGGGCCTGGTCGGCGGTGGGGGCTTCGCCGGGCCAGCCCGGGACGCACACCGCGTAACCGTGCGCCGTGAACCGTTCGGCCCAGCCCTCCCAGGAGGACATGTGGAACCACGCACCGTGGATGAGGACGACGGGGGTTTGCTTCACGGCCAGACCTTCCGGTTGCACACACGACGACCCGCCGGCATCGCGGCGCTCCTTCGAGGATCACCGAGCGGTAGGACGGCGGAAACAGTCGAATGACTGAATCCGGCGGCCCGGCAGACCCTTGGTAGGTCTGCGAGCGTCCTCGTGCGTCTCGACGTCATGTGACCGATGCGTCGGGCCGCTGGCCGAAGAACAGTGGATGCATCAGCGGGTCTCCAGGAAGGATCAGACATGATCAACAGGCGTACCTTCACCAAAGCGGTCGGTCTCGGCGTGGGCGCCACGGCCGCATCGCTCGGCGCGGCATCGAACGCGCCCGCCGCCGTCGCGGCCGGTACCGACCGGCCCGGCCGCCCGGCCCCGGTCATCCCGAACATCGCCCCGGGCACCCACACCACGTTCACCGACCTGAAGCAGGTCCGGGCCGGCGTGCTCGACATCGGCTACGCCGAGGCCGGGCCCAAGCACGGGCCCGTGGTCATCTGCCTGCACGGCTGGCCCTTCGACATCCACAGCTACGTCGACGTGGCGCCGCTGCTGGCGGACGCCGGCTACCGGGTGATCGTGCCGTACCTGCGAGGCCACGGCACCACGAACTTCCTGTCCCCGAACACCGTCCGCACCGGGCAGCAGGCCGCGATCGCCCTCGACGTGATCGCCCTGATGGATGCCCTGAAGATCCACAAGGCGGTGCTGGCCGGCTTCGACTGGGGCTCGCGGGCCGCCGGAACCGTCGCGGCGCTGTGGCCGGAGCGGGTCAAGGCCCTGGTGGCGGTGAGTGGTTACCTCATCGTCAACATCCCGTCGCAGAAGAACCCGTTGCCGCCGAAGGCCGAGCACACCTGGTGGTACCAGTACTACTTCGCCACCGACCGCGGCCGCGTCGCCATGGAGACCAGGCAGAACCGGCACGACCTGTGCCGGCTGGTGTGGGAGGAGACCTCCCCGACCTGGAATTTCGACGACGCCACCTTCGAGCGCACGGCCACGGCGTTCGAGAACCCCGACTACGCCGCCATCGTGATCCACAACTACCGCTGGCGCCTGGGCCTGGCCGACGGCGAGCGCCGCTACGACCGCTACGAGCAGCTGCTCGCGGCCCGACCGCCCGTCACGGTCCCGACCATCGCCGTGGACCCTGCCCTCGACCCGTTCCTGCCCACGACCGACGGCAGCGGGTACCGGCGGTTCTTCACCGGCCCCTACGAGCACCGCGTCCTCACGGGCGTCGGCCACAACGCGCCGCAGGAGGCGCCGACGGCGTTCGCCCAGGCCGTGGTGGACGCGGACCATCTGTGACCCGCAAGCGTGTCGACCACATGGAGGTACGAACGTGAGTGATCCCAGTCCCGGCGCGCACGAACAGGCGGCGGAAATCCGCAAGGCCCGATTCGGCGCGCTCCCGGAACGTGTCCCCTTCGAGGACATGGTCGAGGAGAAGGCGGTGCTGCCGGCGTATCAGGCGGTGGACGCCTACGACCCCGACGCGCTGGCGGTCAGGTTCTCCTGCCTGGCGGCGGATCTGGGCCTCTGAGCACAGCGGGTCAGGCATGACGCGACACCGGCAACAAGGCGTCCGGGTCCGCCCCCCACTGAGGACGGACCCGAGCCTGCTGTGCCCCGGCCTCAGCCGGGTCGTGCTCTTCAGCAATCCGTGTTCGGCCCTGCGGGGGGTCAGTCGCGCGAGGCACGGACGCGGCGGAAGCTGCTCGCGGCGCTCGGGTCTCCGTGGCCGGTGTAGCGGGAGACCATCGGGTAGCGGCACAGGTCGCGGGCGACGGTCGCGCCGGTGGCGGTGGTCAGGGGGCGTGCAGCACCGCCGGCGCCTTGCCCTGCTCGACCCAGGCGGTCAGCGCCGCCAGGTCGTCGACCTTGCCGCCGTCCAGGCCGCAGTGGTCGACGCCCGGGGCCAGGAACAGCCGGTAGAAGCCATCGACCTTCCGCGTCCCTTGGGTCCTTGCCGGATCCGCGACGCCGGGGCACTGTTCAGCATCCGGAACGGCCGCCTGCGCCGCTTCATCGCCGGCGCCGCCGCCGTCGTCGGCGCGTTCGCCGTCGTCGGCACCGCGAACGCCGCGACCCAGGACTCGGCCACCGACCGGGCCCCGAAGCCGACCGTCGTCCTGGAGCACGGCGCGTAAGCGCCGCGCACGAGCTGTTCACGGGGATCGGCGCCGAAGCCTTCGCCGGACGCACCCGCCGTGAACTCGCCGAGTGCGGTGTATCGGTGTCGCCACCTGCCACGCAACGGACGGTCGGGCTGACGGTGCAGGAGAGCCGGATCGCCAGGCGCGCACGGGACGGCCGTTCGAACGCGGAGATCGGAGCCGAGCTCTTCCTCAGTGCCCGTACGGTCGAGTGGCACCTGCGCAAGGTGTTCACCAAACTCGGCATCAGCTCACGGCGGGAGTTGCGCACCGTGCTTCCGTAGCCGCCACCGCACAGCGATCACCGCTCCGACAAGGCGCCGTCGATCTCTCGACGGGAGGAGATCCCCAGCTTGGCGAAGACCTTGCGCAGGTGCCACTCGACCGTACGAGGGCTGAGGAACAGGTGTGCGCCGATCTCCGCGTTCGGGTGCCCTGCGGCCGCGAGGCGGGCGATCTGCGCCTCCTGCGGGGTCAGGACCGGCGCGCCGACGGTCCGCTTGCGAACCGTCTCACCGGTGGCGAGCAGCTCACGCCGGGCCCGCTCGGCGAACGCCTCCATGCCCATGCGCGCGGCCGCCTCGTACGCCGCCCGCAGCTCGGTACGGGCCTGCGCGCGCCGGTTCCGGCGGCGCAGCCATTCCCCGTACAGCAGCCGGGCCCGGGTCTCGAACACGCCGAGCCCGCCGCGGCCGAAGTGGTCGACGGCCTCGCGGTAACGGTCCTCGGCCTTCTCCGGTGCCCCGGTCAGGGCGTCGGCGACCGCATGCGCTCCCAGGGCCCAGGGGGTGCCTGCCCGGCTCCAGTCGGCGAGCCGCTCGCGCGCCCCGGCCGCCACGTCCGGCTCGCCGGCCCTGGTCGCGGCCTCGACCAGCTCGCTGCACGTCCAGAAGTGCACCACGAGGTCCTTGTGCACGCTGCCGCGCAGCGCCGCTTCCATGGCGAGCGGATAGTTGCCCAGGCCGTTGTGGAGTACGGCCCGCTCGCACGCGGCCATGCGGGTGAGCCGGCCCAGGCCACGCTGCTCGCCGTCCCGTTCCATCGCCTCCAGCAGTTCCAGGGCCGGTCGCTCCCGTCCCCGGTACGCGGCGATCATGGCCGCCGTGGCCGTGCGCGTCACCACGCCGGTGGCCTTCTCCATGGCTGCGGCCTCGGCCAACAGGTCCTCGGCTTCGGAGAGACGCCCCGCATGGCCCAGCGCGGCCGCCCGGTAGGGCAACGCCGTCGAGAGGACCGACGGCGTGCCCGTCGTCCGGGCGAAGCGGACCGCCCGATCGGTGACGTCCAGCCAGGCCTGGAGATCGCCCAGCTCCGCGGCGGCGTTCGCGGCCGCCCACAGGACGGACGGCTCCTCCTCGTCGGCGAAGGAGCGCAGCGCCCGCGCCAGTAGCGGGAAGGCGGCGACCTGCCCGTCCACGGTCCCTGCGACCCGGGCACGGAGGAAGACTCCGGCCGGCTCGTCGCCGGGTATCAGGCCACGGGCGACCTCGGCCGCTCGCCGTAGTCCGCCTTCGTCGTGCGGCCAGGCCCAGATGGCCGCGTCGAACGCCGCGAGGCAGGTCTCCCGCGCGACGGCCGGGTCGAGGTCCCTGAACTGGCGCGCCGCGTCGAGCAGCGGCTGCACCGCGCCCTTCCCCGAGTCGGTCATGGACGACGCCTTGGCCCGCAGCCGGCCGGCATGGGCCTGCTGCAACCGGTCCAGCGGCCCCAGCTCCGCGGCGGCGAGCAGGTCGGGCACCCGGGTCGGCAAGCCCGCTGCGACGTTGGCCGCTGCGGCCGCCAGTGCGCGCCGCGCCCGATTCTTCGGGTCGGGGGTGAGCGCGGCGGCCCGTTCCAGGAAGGAGGCGGCGGCCGCCCGACCACCGCGCGCCAGGGCCCGGTCGGCGGAGCCCTCCAGTGCGGCGGCGACCTGCTCGTCCGGCCCGACCGCGGCGTGGGCCCGGTGCCAGGCCCGCCGGTCGGGGTCGCGCTCGGCGTCGGTGGCCTCGGCCAGGGCTCGGTGCGCCGCACGCAGCACTGCGGCATCCGCGCCCCGCCAGACGGCGGAGCGCACCAGCGGGTGCCGGAACCGCACCGGGGCTCCCAGCGTGATCAGGTCCGCGGCCTCGGCCGCCGCCGCTGCCTCCGGGCCGATGCCCAGCAGGCGCAGAGCACGCCACAACAGCGGCCCGTCGCCGACCGGTTCGACCGCCGCGACCAGCAGCAGGGCGCGGGTGTCGGCCGGCAGCGCGTCGACGCGCCGACGGAAGCCGTCCTCGAGCCGGGTCGCCAGCGGACCGGCGCCGGGCCCGCCGAAGCCGAACGCCAACTCCGCTGGTGACAGGCCTCGCGGCAACTCCAGCAGGGCGAGCGGATTCCCGCCGGTCTCGGCGACGATCCGGTCCCGCACCCGGGCGTCCACCGGCGCCGTCAGCACCCTGTCGAGCAGCGCCCGGGCGTCCGCGTCGGCCAGCCCGCCCAGAGGAAGGTCCGGCAGACCGGAAAAGTCCTCTTCCTTCTTCCCGTCGGTGATCCGCTCGGCGAACACCAACGCCACCGATTCCGCGTCCAGCCGACGCCCGACGAACGCCAGGATCCGCTGGGACATCAGGTCCAGCCACTGCGCGTCGTCGACCAGGCACACCAGCGGAGACCGGGCCGCCGCCTCGGCGAACAGGCCGAGGACCGCCATCCCGACCAACAGCATCTCGGGAGGGTTCCCCGCGCTCAGGCCGAACGCGACCCGCAGCGCGTCCTGCTGCACCTCCGGCAGCCGGTCGAGGTGCGACAACAGCGGGGCGCACAGCCGTTGCAGAGCCGAGTACGCGAACTCGGCCTCG
The DNA here is from genome assembly GCF_027627435.1 of Kitasatospora cathayae. Taxonomy (GTDB): domain Bacteria; phylum Actinomycetota; class Actinomycetes; order Streptomycetales; family Streptomycetaceae; genus Kitasatospora; species Kitasatospora cathayae. The sequence goes on from NZ_CP115450.1 coordinate 2,429,777, forward strand.
GCCTCGACGCCGGCCGCGCGCACGACCTGCCACTGCCCCGCCTGCCCGGCCAGATGGTCGAGCAGCGCCGACTTGCCGACGCCGGCCTCACCCCGCAGCACCAGCACCCGGCTGCGCCCGTCGCCCACCTCGCGCAGCAGACGGTCCAGCACCTCCACCTCCCGGGCGCGCCCGAGCAGCTGGTGTTTCGCGCGCTGCGGCATGGCTCCTCCGGGACGAGTTCCTCCCGGAGGAGCTACACCCATCCTACGAAGAGCGGGGCCGGCTGGGCCGCACGGATCCGGTCACCCCGGCCGTCCCCGGGCCGGTGGCACGGGTGGTCCGCGTCCGGGGGCCCGGAGGGTTGCGGGAGGTCCGTGCTACCTCAGCGACCGGAAGGCGGTGCGGAGTTCTTCGGCCAGCAGCTGCGGCTGCTCCCAGGCGGCGAAGTGGCCGCCGCGGTCGACCTCGTTCCAGTGGATGATGTTGCCGAAGGTCCGTTCGCCCCAGCTGCGCGGCGCGGGGTAGATCTCGGCGGGGAAGACCGTCACCGCGACCGGCGTCTTCGGAATGGACACCGCGTTGAACGGTCCGCCGCCGGCCCTGGCGCCCTCCCAGTACAGTCGGGACGACGACGCGCCGGTGCGGGTCAGCCAGTACATCGAGATCGCGTCGAGCATCTCGTCGTACGTGAGGACCTTCTCCGGCTCGCCACCGGAGTCCGTCCACTCCGCGAACTTGTCGTAGTAGTAGGACGCCATGCCGACCGGGGAGTCGGTGAGGGAATAGGCGATCGTCTGCGGGGTCTGGTTCATCATCGCCGCGTAGCCGAAGCCGTCGCGGTAGAAGTGCAGCAGCCGGTCGTACGCCCGCTTCTCCTCGGCCGACAGGTTCGCCGGGGCCGGATCGAAGTTGCGCACACGGCGCAGGACGTCGTCCGGGACGGTCCCCGGCATGTTGACGTGGATGCCGAGCAGCCCCTTCGGCTGCTGGACGGCGAGCACCTCGGAGAGGATCGCGCCGTGGTCGCCGCCCTGCGAGACGTACTCCGGGTACCCGAGGCGCGTCATCAGCTCGTGGAAGGCGGGCGCGATGCGGGCGAAGTTCCACCCGGGCCTGGTCGGGCTGCCCGAGAAGCCGTAGCCGGGCAGGGTCGGCAGCACCAGGTGGAAGGCGTCCCCGGCGCGGCCGCCGTGCGCGGTGGGGTTGGTCAACGGGTCGATGACCTTCAGCAGTTCGACGATCGACCCGGGCCAGCCGTGGGTCATCAGCATCGGCATGGCTCCGGCGTGCGGGGAGCGGATGTGGGCGAACTGGATGTCCAGTCCGTCGATCTCCGTGATGTACTGCGGCAGGTCGTTGAGGCGCCGCTCCAGCTTGCGCCAGTCGTACCCGGTGCCCCAGTACTCCATCAGCGGCCGCACCTTCGCCAACTGCGCGCCCTGGCTGCGATCGTCGACCGTCTCCCGGTCGGGCCACCGGGTCGCCCGGATCCGCCGTCGCAGGTCGTCGAGGTCTCGCTGCGCCACCTTGATACGGAACGGGCGGATCCCCGCTCCCGACCCCGGCGCCCCGCCCGGCGCCGTCCCGGCGTCTGCCGATGCCGTCCCTCGGCCGGTGGCCGCCTGTGCCGGCGCGGACAGGCCGACCTGCCCGGCGACGACACCGGCCGCCGCGAGACCGAGGAAACGGCGTCGACCGCTGGTGGGCCGGTTCATGTTGTCGTGCGCTGCCATCGAGGACTCCTTGTGTCGAATACGGGATGTGAGGTGTTCCGCCCGCCGTCGCGCCGGAGGCACTGACGGCACGGCTCGCCGGTCAGCCGTCCTGGCAGGTGGACACCGCTGTCGGCGCGGGGCATCCGGGTGCGCGCCAGGGGCAACCGGAGCGAAACGGCGGGAGACTCGGCCCGCGTTGACGCGTTGGGTGACCGTCCGGCCGTCCGCCGAACACCAGGCGGTCGGCTCACTGCGGTCCGTGCCGGACAGCGGGCAAGGGAGTGCCGGGTGACGGACGAGCCCGGTGTGCGTCTCGGGGCCGGCAGCGGACGGCGGCCTGCTCGCGCCGCCCCGGGGCATCACCCGCCTACCCGGCACCCCTCATGACAGGGGCTTCAAGACCTCCGTGTGGGGAAGTCACCGAAGGCCGTACTGCCCTGGTCCGGGTGACGTCAGGCCGGGACCACGCGGTAGCTCAGCACCGGCCACGGCAGGTCGGACTGGGCCAGCGAACCGGTGGCCCACGGGTTGGCGCCGGTGCAGCCCGCGCCGGAGTACAGCACCACGGACGCGGAGCCGGAGGCGACCTGGACCGATCGGGCGGGCGCCGACAGCGTGTGGCACGTGCCGAAGTCGTCGAGGTCGACCGGGGTCACCGCGCCGCTCCCGCCGGTGCCCGAGTAGAGGTGGGCGCCCGGCTGCAACGGAGGCCAGCCGGCGGCGTGTGCCGATCCGGCACCGAGGCCCATCACGGCCGCGACGACCGTCGCCGTGGCGGCCGAGCCGCGGAGCATGGCCTTGGGTGTGAACATGTGAACCACCTTTCCGTGTACGTGATGGTGTTGCTGGAGGGTGCTGCTGGAGGAGTCAGGCCCGGTTCTCCGCCTGGAACATCCAGCTCTGCTTCTCCAACTCGGCGATCAGCCCGATCAGCAGGTCCTCGGTGACGGCGTCCGCCTCGCCGGTCGCGCCGATGCGCTCGCGCAGTCGGCGGATGACGGTGGCGAACGTCTCCACCAGGGCGTTCACCACGGCCCTGTCCTCCAGCCATCCCTGCGGAATGGAGGGAAGGGCGCTGGTGGCGGCGATGGTCCCGGCCCGCCCGTCCGGAGCGACACCCAGCGCGGCGGCGCGTTCGGCGACGGTGTCCGAGAAGTTCCGGGCCGTGGTGGCCACTTCGTCGAGTTGCACGTGCAGGGAGCGGAAACGCGGACCGTACAGGTTCCAGTGCGCCTGCTCGGCCACCAGGGCGAGATCGAGGAGGTCGACCAGGGTCGCCTGGAGGGCACTGCCGGCGACTGCTCGGGCGCTGTCGGACAGCGGGCTGCTGATGACGGGAGGTCCAGACATGGAGTGTCCCTTCGGGGCGGGCGTGCGTTCTCCATCATCGGTTCCGAACCACCGTTCGACATCAGTCATTTGACGGCACCTCCTTTTCGTCAGGGCCGGGATCCGGGCGGGTGAGAGTGGCGCGGAGAGCAGTCACCCGACCCACGGGCGCGGCGGCCGGGTCCAGGCCGCCGTCGCCACCGAGCCGGAACTGACGGGAGGAGTCGGCGGTGCACACGGTCGCCACGACCTGGACCCGGTGCCCTGCTCGACGCACCGGAAAGTAGGGTCGGTCGACTTCCAGTGTGTGGGGGCGAAGCACACGCATGCGCCGGAGAGCGAGCTGAAAGTCAGATGACTGATGCGCCGCGGCCGGCTCCGCTGACAACCTCTCCATCGAGCGGCTCCGCACCCGCCGGGGCCCACGCCCCGAGCGGGTGCGTCGTCGGATCCGAGCCACACCACGTCATCGCTACGGAGCCACCCACGTACGCGGGCTCACGGACGAGAAGGGCAACAGACATGACCGCACCACCCCACACCCCACTGCACCGCCGCAGGTCCTCCAGGCTCGCCACCATGGTGGCCGTCCTCCTCACCGCGCTGGCCGCCGTCTTCGCGACCACCGCCCCGGCCGGCGCGACCACGCCCTGGCAGGAGGCGGACCACAACGCCAGCACCCCGGATTCCCCGGCGATGGCGTACTACCTGGGAAGCCACATCGAGGTCATCCGCGGCCAGGACAACGCGCTCTGGTTCAACGTCGACGGCGGCCCGTTCAACCACATCGGCGGCGTCACGTACGCCGCGCCCACGATCACGTCGTTCAACGGCCAGCTCTGGATCTGGCACACCGGGCAGAACGGCGACGTGTGGGGCCAGAGCCTCGCCAACCCCAACGAACCCAACCACCGGCGCTGGTACTGGAACTCGCCCATCCAGTACCGCACGCAGAACATCGGCGGCTCCGGTTCGGCCGTCCGCCCGACCCTGGGCCCGGCCGTCGCGGCCTCCCCGGACCACCTGCACTTCATCGTCGTCGGCGCCAACGAGCGCATCTACCACGGCTTCATGGACGTCAACCGGAACTTCAGCTCCTGGTCCGAAATGCCGGGCGGCGCCCGCACGGAGTCCGCAGCCGGTGCCTCGACCTCGCCCGACGGCCGCCTGACCGTCCTCCACCGCGGCACCGACAACCGCATCTACCGCCAGGGCCTGAACCTCCGCAACTGGCAGTGGGACCACAACTGGCAGCAGATGCGGAACACCAACACCAACGCCGCCCCGTCGATCGCCTACAACGGCCATGACGGTCTGATGGTCGAGGCCTGGCGCGACGCCGGCACCGGCCAGATCCTGACCTCCGAGAGCCTGACGTACGCCGCCGAGGCGACGGCCCCACAGGGTGTGCCCCGCGGCAACAACGTCGCCAGCCCGTCGGCCCCGCGCGTCAGCTCCGGGCCCAACGGTGTCGACCTGACCATCCGAGGCGGCAGATTCTACGACGTCCAGGGCCACTACTTCCGCGACAACGTCATCTACTACATCTACAACTACTACAACTGAACCTCCCTCGAAGCCACTTCACCGCCCCCTCGGGTCCAGCGACCCGAGGGGGCACGGCGGTTGGCCCACCAGGCCCCCGCCGGCCGGCTCGCACCTGACCGCCACCCCGCGGGGACGAAACCGCCTGGGACCCTCCCCAGCGGCCGGCGGCACCAGCTGCCGCCCCCTTCGCCATGCGGTTCTCATCTCCTTTCGACACCGTGCCCACCGCGTCCCCGCTGGCTCCGACCATTAGATGACTGATCCGGGAATCCACCGACAGGCGAAGGAGGGGAGCCACAGCCGGCACACGGCCACCGGGAAACGGAGCAGCCGGGCCGGGGTCGACGCCTGAGCGGCTGGTACCAGCACCGTCTCACCTCGACGAGGAGGCGCCCCATGGACCCGCACGCTCAACCCTCCGACAGACCGGCCAAGGTGGTCATCGACTTGCCGCGTTCAAGGCGGCTGCCCCCGCCCGGTACGCCCGGCTGCGGAAGCTCGGCCCGATCCACCCGGCCGAGTTCCAACCCGGCCTGCCGGGCTGGGTGGTGGTCGGCCACGACCTCGCCAGGGCGGCGCTGACCCATCCCTCGGCCTGGCCGTTGTCGCGGACTCAGCGTCATATGACTGATGTGCGACGGATGCACCGCACGTGACAGTGATGACCAATGGATCTCACGACAGAACACAAGGGGCTTGACATGACTCGCACGTGGTTGATCACCGGCGCGTCCCGGGGCTTCGGTCGACGCCTGACCGAAGCGGTCCTGGAGAGCGGAGAGCAGGTCCTGGCGACGGCTCGGCGGCCGGAGCAGCTGGCGGACCTGGTCTCCCGCTACGGGGCGCGGGTCCGCACCACGGCCTTGGATGTGACCGACGCGGCTGCGGCCCGTGCCGCGGTGGACAGTGCGGTCACGGCGTTCGGGCGGCTGGACGTGGTGGTGAACAACGCCGGATACGCCAACAGCGGCCCGATCGAGGAGATGACGGACAAGGACTTCCGCGAGCAGTTCGAGGCGAACTTCTTCGGGGTCGTCAACGTCACCCGGGCCGCACTGCCGGTGCTGCGCGAGCAGCGGTCGGGAGTGTTCGTGCAGTTCTCGTCCCTGGGCGGCCGGGTCGGCGGCACCCCGGGCATGGGTGCCTACCAAAGCGCGAAATTCGCCGTCGAGGGCTTCTCCGAAGTCCTGGCCAGCGAGGTCGCCCCGTTCGGGGTGAAGGTGGTCATCGTCGAGCCCGGCGCCTTCCGGACGGACTGGCAGGGCTCGTCCATGGAGCTGCACCCGGTGGGGCCCGACTACGAGGAGACCGTCGGCGCCATGAACCGGTACCGGCGGGAGAACAACGGCACGCAGCCCGGCGACCCGGCCCGCGCCGCCCAGGTGATCATCGACGTCGTCGGCCACGCCGCTCCGCCGCGCCGGCTGCTGCTCGGCGCCCAGGCAGTGACCGCGGCCCTGGCCGCCGGTGAGGCGCGCTCGGAGGAGACGCGGCAGTGGGCCGGGGCGAGCGCCGCCGCCGACTTCCCAGCGGGGCAGTGAGTCATCGGAGCCCGCGCGGCCTCGGCGCCGCCGGAACGGGCCCCGGCCGGCAGCCGGGCCTCCGAGCAGCACCAACCCCCAGTGCCGTCACGGCCCGTCGAGGCGGCCGGCAAGGAGCGGACGTGAACAGCAACCAGCTCGTCGAGGGTGTCGCACACCCCCGGCAGCACACCTCTCCCGCCCCCGGTCGCTCGGGCTCACCGCTGCGCGACTACGTCCTGCACAGCCTTCCCGCCGCCCTCGGCGACCTCTCGGCAGAGTGTCTGACGTACCATCAATTCGCTCACTCCCACGAGCAGATGCTCCGGAGACTCACTCCGCAGTGCCTCTCCGAGGACGACGAGCGGACCGCGCGTCTCCTCCAGCTCGATCTGCTCTTCCTGCTCAGCGGCTACGCGCCCGCAGGGCCGCAGGCCGCACCCCGGGCCCTGGCCGAGCTGATATCCGCCCAGTGCGCCGGGTTCCCCGCCCTGGATCCCCACCTGAGCTATGAACTCCTGATCGACGTCAACTGCGAGGAATACCGGCGCAGCGGGGACATCCGGGTGTTCTCCGCAGGCCGGGACGCCGCTCTCGAACGGGACTTCCACCTCGGCCACCACCTCTCCGAACCATGGGCCAAATCTCTGGCGGCCGCCCGCTCTCACTGCCGGTCGACGATCAGCCAGCCGCGGTGCGGCAGGTCCTGGTCGAGTGCCAGCGTCGCGCCGTCGGCAGTGGTGCGGGCGGTGGCGGGCTCGGCGAGCGGGGCGAGCAGGGTGGCCTCGGCACCGGCCGTTCCACCGGGCACGTGCACCCGCGGGCGCGCCGGGTCGGCGCTGCCGTTCGCGACGGCGAGCCGCCAGCCGTCCTCGGTGCGGGTCAGCTGCGGGATCAGGTGCGGGCCACCGGTGACCAGCGGCAGGGTCGACGTGTCGCCTTCCAGGTAGCGGACCATCGCGTGCAGCAGGCGCTGACCGTCGTCGTCGAACGGCAGCAGTTCGACGGCGGTGGCGGCCAGCACGCCCACCCGGCCGCCGAGCGCGTTGGTGAACACGCAGCGGCCGGCGCCCCAGACCTGCTGCTCCGGTGTGAGGATCTCGGTCCAGACCTCGGCGCCGGCGGCCGGCTGGAGCCGGGCAAGCGCGGGCTGGACGTTAACGCTCAGGAAGGGCCCCTGATCACTGGCACGCGGGAAGGCTGCACCCCGGTCGTCAATGCTCGGGAAGCCTTCCTGATAACTGCCGACCGCGTCGAACACCCGCAGCACGCGTTCCAGCGCGTACGGCCCGGCTGCGGACGGCTCCTCGCGACCGGCGAGCTCGACGACGGTGACGCCGAGCAGGTCGCCGAACCCGCGCTCGGCGAGCACGCGGGCGGCGGTGCCGTCGAGCAGCAAGCCGCCGGCGAGCATCCGGAGGATCTCGTCGTCGTCGAAGGCCCAGGCGAGCTGCCCGAACAGCACCCGCACGGGAGCGTCCTCGGCGGTGACCGGGACGCCGTAGCGCAGCAGGAAGTCCGCGGCGGGGCCGGGGTCGACGGCCAGTTCGCCGAGGTCGCCGCCGCGGGTGGTGCGCACGTGGGCGGCGGCGTCCTGGCGCACGGGCAGGCCGACGCCGTGGGTGCGCAGTTCGCGCGGGGTGCGTTCGGCGAGCCAGTCGAGCGCAGGGCGGGAGCGGCGCAACAGTTCGGCCACCCGTGGGAAGCGCTGGGCGCGGCCGGACTGCATCGGGTGGACGTTGAGGAACATGGCGTCCGAGCCCAAGAGTTGGGCGGTGACCAGTTCAGACCAGGTCTGGGTGTCGGACTTGGACCAGGCGGTGTGCGGCCAGTTCTCGATCTCCGGCTCGCTGCGCACGTGCCGTGGTCGCAGCGCCCGCTGGTACTCCAGCATCCAGATGGAGAAGCTGAGTTCGCGCCCGGGCGCATCGCCGTAGCGGGTGAAGTGCGGGCGGTGGGAGACCTGCCGCTCGATGGCGAGCGCGTCGAACAGGGCCGGCCAGTCGCGGCCCTCGGCCGAGTGCACGCCGGGCTCGGAACTCATCAGGCCGAGCTGCGAGCGCCCGCCGGATGCCTTCGCGACCGCCGCCGCCACCTCGGCTGCCACCTCCAACTGCGCGGTCCGCCAGACCTGTTGCAGCTGCTCGCGCCACGGGTGCGGGGGGCCAGGGGCGGTCACGGCGGCCACCGCCTCCGCGCGGGTGACCTGCCGGCCGACCAGTCGGGCGAGCCGGTCCAGCATCAGGGGTTCGAAGCCGCCGCCCCAGGCCAGTGGCGCGTGGTTGTGGTAGCGGAAGTCGTCCTCCAGCCACAGCACCCGCAAGCCCAGGCCGGCGTAGCGGGCGTAGTGGGCGGTGAGCCAGGCCCGCCAGCGCGGGCAGGCGAAGGACGCCTGGCTGGCGGCAACCGTCCCGTCCGGGCCGACCATCGGAGCGAAGCCGAGCCGGTCGCCCCGGCCCCGGTCGGCGTGCCCGGCGGTGACCCACGGGTTGAGGCTGACGTCGAGTCCTGCTTCCCGCAGCACCTTGGCGGCCGTCGCCGCGGTGTCGTACAGGCGGTCCTCGGCCTCGCCACCGGGGTGGCCGGCGTACCACTCCTCGGCCCCCAGCAGCAGGACGACCTCGTCGACGCCCGCCTCCCGGCAGAACGAGGCGAGTTCGGCGGCGCGTTCGGCGGCGTCCGGGGTGGGGTGGAGCTGGAACCGCAGGTGGTACCTGGCGGGCACGCCGGGCCTCCTCATTTGACGCTGCCGGCGGTCAGGCCGGAGCGCCAGAAGCGTTGCAGGGACAGGAACAGGACGACCAGCGGGATGGCGGAGACCATGGCGGCGGTGATCACGATGTTGAACGGGACGGCCGTCGGGCCGATGGCGCGCTGGGCCTGCCAGCCGACCACTCCGACGGTGACCGGCTGCAGCTTGTCGTTGGCGAGCATCAGCACGGGCAGCAGGTAGTTGGTCCAGATCGACACGAACTGGAACAGGAAGATGGTCACCAGCGCCGGGGTCATCACCCGCAACGCGATCGTCATGAAGATGCGCAGCTCGCCGGCGCCGTCGATGCGGCCGGCCTCGATGATCTCGTCGGGGACGGAGGAGGCGGCGTAGATGCGGGCCAGGTAGACGCCGAACGGGCTGACCATGCTGGGCAGCAGCACCGCCCAGTAGGTGTTGACCAGGTGCAGCTGGGAGAAGAGCAGGTAGAGCGGCACGGCCAGCAGCGGCTGCGGGACGAGCACCGCCGCGAGCACCGTGTTGAAGGTGAACTCCCGTCCGCGGTAGGCGTACTTGGCCAGTGCGTAGCCCGCCATGGCGGAGATCAGGGTGCTGACGCCGGCGCCGCCGACGGCGTAGAGCGCGCTGTTGGCCAGCCACTGCCAGTAGATGCCGCCCTGGTGGGTGAACACCTCGCGCAGGTTGGCGAAGAGCGCGAAGTGGCCGAACCAGAAGCCGTTTCCGCTGAACAGGTCGCCGCTGGTCTTGGTGGAGGAGACCAGCAGCCACCACACCGGCGCCAGGAAGTAGACCGAGGCGAGCGACAGCACGCCGAGCACCAGCCAGCGCGAGGCCGGCTGCCGCTTCGCGCGCGGGGCGCCGGACGCGGCGGACCGGGTGGCGGGTGCGGCGGACCGCACGGGGGTGGTGGTGCTCACAGGGCACCTCCGCGGCGCTGGACGAGCCTGAGGAAGCCGAAGGAGAGCACGAAGGCCAGCAGCGCGAGGATCACCGACTCGGTGGCGGCGGCGTTGAAGTTGTTCGCGTTCACGGCGTCGTAGGCGGCGTAGATGGGGGTGTAGGTGCTGGACAGGTTGGGTGCCACGTTGTGCAGGATGGCCGGCTCGTTGTAGAGCTGGGCGGTGCCGATGATGGAGAACACGGTGGTGAGCACCAGGGCCGGACGCACCATGGGCACCTTGATCCGCCAGGCGATGGCGACGGCCGAGCAGCCGTCCATGGTGGCCGCCTCGCTGAGCTCGGCGGGGATGGCCTGCAGCGCGGAGTAGATGATCAGCATGTTGTAGCCGGTCCAGCCCCAGGTCAGCATGTTGCCGATGGTGGGACCGAGCATGCTGTCGGAGGTCAGGTTCAGGTGCAGGCCCAGGTGGTGGGCGGCGGCGGTGATCGGGCTGAGGCCCGGGGCGACCAGGTAGGACCACATGATGGCGCCCACCACGCCGGGCAGGGCGTAGGGCAGGAAGAAGGCCAGCCGGAAGAAGCGCTTGAACATGGTCGACCTCGCGTCCAGCAGCAGTGCGAGCACCAGGGCGAGCAGCAGCATCAGCGGCACCTGGACCGCACCGATCAGCAGCACCCGCAGCAGTGAGCCGCGGAAGTCCGGATCGCCCAGCGCGGTGGCGTAGTTGGCGAGGCCGGAGAAGGTCTGGGTGGGCGCGGACAGGCCGAGGCCGGAGCGGTGCATCCGGTACAGGCTCTGGTAGACGGTGTAGCCGATCGGCGCCAGGTACAGGGCCGTGAACAGCAGTAGGAACGGAGCCAGGAACAGCGCGACGGTCCGGGCCTGGCGGCGTGCGCGCCGGGTGGGCCGAGCCGGCCGGCCGGCCGGGGCCTGCCGTGCTGTCCGCCCGGCGAGGGCGGTGGTCATGGGTGTTGCCTCTCCTTGATCGGGCCGGGGCGCCCCCGCCCGACCGGTCCCTTGCCGCTGAGCAGCGGGCGGTGTGGGGCCGGCCGGTGGGCGGCCCCACCCCGATCGGGGTCAGACGGAGCAGGGCCGGTCAGTGGGTGGTCCCACACGGTTGGGGGTGGTGCGGAACCGGTCGACGGGGCTTCAGCCGGCGACGGTCAGGCCCTGCTGCTTCATGCCGGCCACCGTCTTGCCCTGCACGTCGGTGAGCATGGTGGGCAGGGTGGTGCTGCCGGTGCCTGCCTTGCCGAGGCCGTCGCCGAGGTCGGTGGCGGTCTGCGTCATGGTGGGCCCCCACTGCCAGGTGGTGGCGATGTGGGCGGTCTCGGCCTTGAAGACGTCGTAGATGGTCTGGCCGCCGTAGAACGGGTCCGGCGCGGAGAGCGCGGGGTTGGCCAGGCCCGAGGTGGCGGCGGGGTAGATGCCGGTGACCTTGATCAGGTTGCTGACGCTGTCGGCGTCGGTGCTCATCCAGGTGGCGAATTCGGTGGCCTCCTTGGCGTGGGCGCAGCCCTTGAGGACCACGGTGGCCGAGCCGCCGTCGTTGCCGTACGCGGGGTTGGCGGCGTCCCACACCGGCATCGGGGCAACCGCCCACTGCCCGGCGCCGCCCTTGACGCTGCTGGCGATGATCGGGGCGTCCCAGACCGCGTTGACGTCGGAGAGGATCTTGCCGCCCGTCATGTCGTTGTAGAGCGAGGGGTCGTAGCTGGGATCGGTCTTCAGCAGCTTCTTGTCCAGCAGGTCCTGCCAGTAGGAGGCGACCTTCTGATTGGCGGCGTTGTTCAGGGACACCTGCCACTGGTCGCCTCCGGTGCCGAACCAGCCCGCGCCGGCCTGCCAGGCCAGCCCGGCGTAGTTGTAGGCGTCGTTGCCGAAGTCGCCGAGATAGACGGACGGGTCGGCGGCATGCACCTTGGCGGCGTCGGCGGCGTACTCTTCCCAGGTGGCCGGCGGGGTGGTGATGCCGTACTTGGCGAACAGGTCCTTGCGGTACATCAGCGCCATCGGCGCGGTGTCGACCGGGATGCCGTAGGTGCGGGCCTCGACGGTGACCTGGTTCCAGGTCCAGCCGGCGAACTGGGACTTGGCGTCGTCCGCGTACTTCGTGATGTCGTCCAGCGCGCCGGCGGCGGCGAAGCTGGGCAGCGTCTCGTAGCCGACCTGGGCCAGGCACGGGGCGTTGCCGGCCTTGGCGGCGGTGAGCATCTTGGTGTAGCCGCCCTTGCCACCGGAGGCGGTCTTGTCGAAGGTGACCTGGATGTCCGGGTGGGTCTTGTTGAACAGGGCGACGGACTGGTCGTAGCCCGGGGCCCAGCCCCAGAAGTCGAGCTTGACCGGGCCCGACGCGGAGCCCGAGCCGCTGTTGCCGCTGGACGAACAGCCGGCGACGAGGGCCGCCGCCATCACGACCGTGAGCGCGGCGGCCATCGAAACAGGTCTTGCCTTCACGTGTATCTCCTCGTGCCCGGATGGAGAACCGAAATCACAATTCGTTCGGTTATTGTTTGAACCAAACCTGTTAAAGTCAAGAGCAGCGACAGGAGACCGTCGACGGCCGTGAGCACAGGCCACCAAGCCCCGCCCGGCGGTCTCGGGGGTGAACGCGCGAGAGGAGTGGTTGGTGAAGGCAGCGCTTCAGGGGTCGGGCGTGCGAAGTCTGGCCATGGCGGGACCCGCCGTCGCCCGGGACCGCTCCTCGTCCCGCCGGGCCAACCTCGGCATGGTGCTGCGACTGCTGCGCGACGAGGGCCCCCGCTCGCGCGCGCGCATCTCCGACGACACCGGCCTGCCCAAGGCCACGGTCTCCAACCTGACCGCGGAACTGCTGGAGGGCGGTCTGATCCGCGAGGGCCAGGCCGAGCGCGACCGCGGCACGGTCGGCCGCCCCGGACAGGCCGTGGAGATCGACGGCAGCGGCGTCCACGGCATCGGCGCCGAGATCAACGTGGACTACGTCAGCCTGCTCGCCCTCAACCTCAAGGGCCAGATCACCGCCGAGCAGCGGATCCCCTTCGACGTGCGGGCCGCCGGGCCCGACGCCACCCTGGACACCACCGCGCAGCTGGTCGCCCGGGGCATCGAGACACTGCGCCGTGACGGCGGACGCGTCGCCGGGGTCACCCTGGCCACGCCCGGTGCCACCGACATGAACACGGGCACGGTCGGCTTCGCGTCCAACATCGGCTGGCGCGACGTACCGGCCATCGCCGGCCTGCGCGAGCGCCTGGGACCGGGCGCCCCGGAGCTGCACCTGGAGAACGACGCGAAGCTCGGCGCGCTGGCCGAGTACGTGACCGCCTCCGCCGACAACGTCCGCGACCTCGTCTACGTCACCGGCCAGACCGGCGTCGGGGTCGGCATCATCGCCGGCGGGCAGCTGCTGCGCGGCGCCGGCGGCTACGCGGGCGAGGTCGGCCACCTCCAGCTGGTGCCCTCCGATCAGCTGTGCGCCTGCGGCCGGCGCGGCTGCTGGGAGACCACCATCGGCCGCGGCGCCCTGCTGCGCTACGCCGCCGACCCCGGCGACCTGGTCTGGGACCCCATGGTGGACCTGGAACGGCGCCTCGCCGAGCTGCGCGACCGTGCGAGCGCCGGGGACGCCCGCACGCTGGAGGCGCTGCAGCGGATCGCCGACAACCTGGCCCCAGGACTGGCCTTGCTGGCCGACATCCTCAACCCGCGGCTCATCGTCCTCGGCGGCCACTTCGCCTTCTTCGGCGAGTACCTGATCGACAGCGTGACCGCCCAGGTCCGCGAGCGCGTGATGGCCCCGAACGCCGGCGGCTGCGAGATCGTCCTGTCCACCACCGGCCTGACCGGCACCGCCCGCGGCGGCGCGCTGCTCGCGCTCGACGCCGTCTACCAGGACCCGACCAGCGCCATGACGCCAGCCCAGCGCTGACTCCCACCAGCCGCGGGCCGTCCGCCTCCAACTCCGGGGCGACGGCCCGCCCTGATCATCATCAGATCACCATGCAGCCGGTTCTCATGCACGGGGGTTGACATCCCTGCCGATAAGTTCGGATTCTGGCGGAACTAATAATCGGCCGCGCTGCCACCCCCCTCCTGCGGGCAGCGCGCAACCGGAAGGATTCCCCCATGAGACGGACGACGTCCCGGCTGTCACGGGCCTCGCTCGTGCCGGTCCTGACCCTGGCAGCGGCAACCTGCCTCCCCCTCGCCTCCGCGCCAAGCGCCTCCGCCTCCGCCACCGCCACCGCCACCGCCACCGCCACCGCCGGCACGGTCACCATCGGCGGCGAGTGCCTGGACGACGCGAACGCCGGCACCGCCGACGGCAACACCATCCAACTGCTCGGCTGCAACGGCTCGACCGAGCAGCAGTGGACCTGGCACACCGACGGCAGCGTCACCGCGTTCGGCAAGTGCCTCGACGTCACCGACGCCTCCAACGCCACCGGCGCCCTGATCCAGCTCTACGGCTGCAACTCCCAGCCCAACCAGAAGTTCGGCTGGCTCCCGGACGGCACCATCTACAGCGCCAAGTCCGCCAAGTGCCTGGCCATGCAGGGCACCTCGATCACGGCCAACGCCCGCGTCGGCCTCGCCCCGTGCACCCCCGCGTCGACCGAGGTCTGGGGCGGCACCTCGGCCCCGCCCGCGCCGTACACCCTCTCGGCGGGCAAGCCCGTCCCGTTCGGCAACGCCGACGACACCCCGGCCGCCGGCTACACCGACAGCAACGGCCGGTTCTACTACCAGTCGGCACACTCGCTGTACGGCGCGACCGACGGCCGCAGCTGGCAGTTCTACAGCGGCTCGAACTTCGACACCGCCACCCGCGCACCGATCAGCAGCGCGGTGAACCCCGCCAACCCCCAGGACAGCAACTCCGACACCACCTGGCGCTGCAACAACAGCCCCACCGGCCTGAGCGCGACCTACGCACCGGCCGGCTCCGGCTACGCCCAGCGCAACTACTGCGACCTGGTCGGGGTCTGGGTCGACCCCGACACCGGCTGGTGGTACGGCCTGGTGCACAACGAGTTCACCCCGCAGCCCTTCGGCGACGGCCTGCACTACGACGCCATCGACTACACCGTCTCCAAGGACCAGGGCAAGACCTGGACCATCGTCGACCACGCCATCACCACCCCCTACAGCACCGTGCGCGGCGACAACGCCACGTTCCCCAACTCCACCTACTACTACGGCGACGGCGACCCACGCCTGTTCGTCGACTACCGCTCCGGCTACTTCTACGTCTTCTACATGTCCCGCGCCGTCGACGAGAACGGCGGCTGGGGCGGCTTCGAGGAGCACGTCGCCCGCGCGCCGATCTCCCAGAAGATGGCCCGCTCCTCGTGGACCAAGTGGGAGGACGGCTCCTGGTCCACCCCCGGCATCGGCGGCGCCGAGAGCGACATCGTCCCCGCCCAGGGCGTCGGCACCGGCTACCTCGCCCCCGGCGACAGCTACTCCCCCGACAACACCGGCAGCATCAGCGCCCAGATCGCCGCAGGCACCATCCCGGCCCCCTCCCAGCTGTCCGTGCTGAACATCGCCTGGGACGCCTACCTGGGCAAGTACATCGGCACCCCCGAGAACGAGGCCGGCTCCAACCAGCCCCAGCACTACTACGTCACCGACGACCTCGCGACCCAACAGTGGACCGACATCGGCACCGCCGGCGGCCCGCAGAGCTCCTGGTACCGCTGGCTGGTGGACTCCGGCAGCAAGACCGGCACCACCGTCCTCGGCCGGACCTTCCGCTCGTACTGCTGGATCAGCTGCTCCACTGGGGACGGTGAGTACTCCGACGTCACGATCGCCCCCACCTCCGCCGCGGCCCTGCCGACCGCGCCGGTCAGTGGCGGCGTACCGTACCAGCTCGCGGCGGGCAACGGCCGGTACCTGGCCCAGAGCGGTGGCACCCTCACCACCTCCGCCACCGCCGGCGCCGCCGCCCAGCAGTGGACCTTCACCCCCACCAGCGACGGCTTCTACACCATCGCCAACGCCGCCACCGGCCAGCTGCTCGCCGTCGACTCCACCACCGACGCCGGACGTGCCTGGGGCGCCGCCCCGACCCTCCAGGGCCACGGCACCAGTCCCACGGTCGGCCAGCAGTGGTCCATCCAGACCATCGTGCAGAGCCCGGCGAGCAGCGGCCCGTCCACCCCCACCGGTGGCTACCGCCTGGTCAACCGCTACAGCGACCTGGCGCTCAGCCTCACCGGCGGCCCCCAGGCCGTGACCACCTCCCCGCAGCGCACTTGGAACAACACGAGCAGCGGCGGCGACACCCGCCCGGTCTCCGCACAGACGCTCACCTTCACCGCGGCCACCGGCACCCCGAGCCTCAACGGCACCCACGTCCTGTCGGTCTCCGGCAAGGCCCTGGACGACCCCAACTGGTCGACCACCGCCGGCACCCAGCTCGACACCTGGACCACCAACGGCGGCCAGAACCAGGGCTGGACCTTCACCCGGCAGCCCGACGGCTCCTACACCCTCACCAACGCCTACTCCCAGCTGTGCGCGGACGACCAGGGCGGCTCCACCACGCCCGGCACCGCCGTGATCCAGTGGAGCTGCACCGGCAACGACAACCAGCACTGGACGGTCAGCCGGCTCCCGTCCGGCGGCTACACCCTCACCAACGTCCACACCGGGCTCCTGCTGACCACAGCCGACACCGCCGACGGCGCCCTGCTGACCCAACAGCCGGACAGCAGCACACCGTTGCAGCAGTGGAAGATCAACTGACCATCTGAACATACCGGTCGTGGCACCACCGTCGCGGGAGTCCCCGCACGGACTCCCGCGGCACGTCCGCCCCGCCCCCGCCGGGCGGGCGCGCTCCCCGCCCGGCCTCCCCGCGAATCCTCACGCCAGTTCCGGCGCGATCCATGGCACCTGCTCACCGCAAGCGCCGACACTGCCCCCGGTCGCCGCCCGCCCCCGCTGCACCTCGACCGGGTGGGACCGACCTCGGGAACGTCGAGCACGGACCCAACTCCGCGGTGCGCGACCCGGACCGCGCCACGGCCCACGGCGACGACCGAGGCACAACACCGGCCCGCCCGCCGGCCGCACCTGTCCAGCACGTCGTTCACAACACCGAACAGATCGGAGAAGCCACGTGCCGTCTGGAATACGTCGACGCGCGCGAGCACTCGGCCTGACCGCCGCCGTCGCGCTGGCCGCCGCGCTGTCGCTCGCGCCACCGGCCCCGCCACGCGCCCATGCCGCGACCGCGACCACGGCCTGGCAGGACGGGCAGTTCACCGTGGACACCCCGAACCTGGTCCGGCGTTCCAACGTGGTGCTGGGGCGTCCCAACGCCGCGCAGTCGCAGTTCATGCCGCTGGGCAACGGCACCCTCGGCGCCGCCGTGTGGGCCGCCGGCGGCTTCACCGCTCAGCTGAACCGCTCCGACACCTACCCCGACCGCAAGTCGCCGGGCTGGCTGACCATCCCCGGCCTGGCCAAGCTCACCGGCGCGACCGACTACAGCGCCCATCTTGACCTCTACGACGGCACTTTCACCGAGTCCGGCGGCGGCATGACCGCCACCGCCTCCGTGCGGGCCGACAAGGACGAACTCGTCGTCGACGTCACCGGCGCCGACCCGAACTCCCAGCAGAGCGCGCAGCTCTCACTCTGGTCGGGCCGCTCCCCGCAGGCCCTCGCGTCCGGAGCGCTCGGCACGCTGGCCGAGACCTGGGTCGACAACACCCAGCCCGGTGCGAGCGGTGCGGTCTTCGGCTCCCTCGGCGCCGTCACGGCGGGCGGCCAGAACGTCAGCGCGGCCGTCGTCGATCCTGAGACCGTCAAGGTCTCCTTCAGCCCCCACCCGGACGGCTCGTTCCGCGTCGTCGCCGCCGCTCCGCACTGGACCGGCGGCGACGCACAGGCCACCGCGACGCGGCTGCTCGGCACGGACGCGAGCGCCGCGTCCGCCGCGCTGGAAGCAGCCCACCTGGCCTGGTGGCACTCCTACTGGGGGCGGATCGGGCTGGTCAGGTTCTCCGCCGCGGACGGGAGTGCCGACTACCTGGAGAACCTGCGCACGCTCGACCTGTACGACGCGGCCGCGGAGAGCCGCGACACCTACCCCGGCTCACAGGCCGGGGTCGCCGACCTGTTCTCGCCCTACCAGGACGACCACAAGTGGGACCCGGGCTCCTACTGGCAGTGGAACATGCGCATGCAGGTCCAGGCGAACCTGTCGGCGGGTGCCTTCGATCTCAACACCCCCTACTTCAACCTCTACCGCGACAACCTGACGAACATCCAGTCCTGGACCCAGGCCCACATGGGACAGCGCCCGGGCAGCTGCGTGCCGGAGACGATGCGCTTCAACGGCCAGGGCTACGAGTACGAAACCTGGCTCTCCTCCCCCGGCCTCAACTGCGACGCCGCCTCCGGGCCGTACTACAACGCGCGCACCATCTCGACCGGTGCCGAGGTCGGGCTGTGGGTGTGGCAGCAGTACCTGATGACACGTCAAACCTCGTTCCTCGCGGCCAACTACCCGCTGATGGCCCAGGCCTCCCGGTTCCTGCTCGCCTACGCGACCACCGGGCCCGACGGCTACCTGCACACCTATCCGTCCAACGCGCACGAGACCCAGTGGGACGTCCACGACCCCACGACCGACCTCGCGGCCATGCAGGCCCTCTTCCCCGCCACGGTCCAGGCCGCCCGGCTCCTGGGCCGGGACCCGGACCTGGTCACCCAGCTCGACGCCGCGATCCCGGAGCTCCGCCCGTTCGCGCGCACCGACGCCGCCACCCAGTCCCAGCTGCTGACCCCCGCCGCCGACGCCGCCGGCACCGACGTGATCGCGCCGTCCTACGACCCGTCCGCGTCGAAGATGAACTCCGAGAACATCGGCCTGGAACCGGTGTGGCCCTACGGGCTCATCGGTGACTCCGGGAGCCTGTCCGACCTCGCCGAGCGCACCTACGCCGACCGGCCCAACCAGGAGGTCAACGACTGGAGCGACGACCCGATCCAGGCGGCCCGGCTGGGCCTGGGCAGCGAGGTCGCCGCCACCCTCACCGGCCTGACCGAGCGGTACCAGCACCTGCCGTCTGGCCTGGCGACGTTCGTCGGTGACGAGCCATACGTCGAACAGCAGGGTGTCGTGGCCGCGGCGCTCGACGAAGCCCTGGTCCAGGACTACGACGGGCTGATCCGCATCGCCCCCGCCCTGCCGGCGGGCTGGGACGCCGACGGGACGGTGTTCGTCCAGGGCGGCAGCAAGGTCTCGGTCCAGGTGCACGGCGGAACCGTGACCACCGTCGGCGTCAACGCGGGCTCCACCGGGACGCTCAAGCTGCGCAACCCCTGGCCCGGCCAGCCGGTCGAGGTCGTCGACGGACGCGACGAGACCACGCTCGTCGTCGCTCCCACCGCCGCCACGCAGATCTCCATCCCCGTCGTGGCCGGGCGCTCCTACCTCGTCCAGCGACCCTCCGCGCCCGTCAGCGCCCTGCCGGTGGCGGCGGTGACCGGCATGCCCCCCACCGCCGCGCGCACGCTCGGCCCGGTGTCGATCGGCCTGCCCGCCACGGCCGCGCCGAACGACCAGCCCCTGGTCAGCGCAGCCTCCAGCCGATGCCTGGACGACCCGGGGGGCAGCACCAGCCCCGGCACCCGCGTCGACATCTGGGACTGCGGCGGGGGCGCCAACCAGAACTGGACCTACACCTCCGGCCAGGCGCTCACCACCGAGGGCCTGTGCCTGGACGCCAGCGGCGGCGGCACCTCCCCCGGCACGGCCGTCATCCTCTGGCCCTGCCAAGGCTCGGCCAACCAGCAGTGGGCCTTCGCCACGGACGGCACCATCCGCGGCGTCCGGTCCGGCCTGTGCCTGGACGTGACCGCCGGCGCCACCGGCAACGGCACCCCGCTCGAGCTGTGGAACTGCACCGCCGCCGCCAACCAGCAATGGAGCAAGGCATGAGCGTCAGGGGACGGAGCAGGCCTCCTCGAGCGACTGCGCCGTGCGCAACAGCTGGGACCGCGCTCTCGCGTGACCGGCACTCGGCCCGGCTTGGCGATCAGCCAGGCTGCTCCGCCCGGCCTACCTTGGCGCGGCGAACGCGTTCGCACCACCTCGCCGGCCGACGAGCCCGCTGACCCGCCGCGGCGCAGGCCGACCCACCGGCCTGCGCCGCTGCCACGAGGCCGGGTCCGTCCGCACCACATCGTGGCCTGCACCGTCCCGCTCCTCTTGAGCGGACAGGGTGCCGCCATGGCCCTGGGCGAACCACTGTGGGTGGAGTCAGCGAGCGCAGGCTGTCGCAGACACTGAAGGCGCTCGAGCGTGACGGGGTGGTGGATCGGAAGCTGGTGCGTTCCATTCCGTCTCACGTCGAGTACAGCCTCACCCCGACGGGCGAGGTGGTCGTCGACTCGCTCGGTGAGCTGCTGTCCACGATCATCGAGTTCTCGCCACGGTTCGCAGCCGCACGGCCGCGTTACGACGAGAAGCAGACTCAGGCCCAGGAGAACCCGGAGCGGTAAACCAGAGTCGCGTGCTGGGCACCGGCTGCTTTGGCCCGAAGGCGCGACCGGCCGGGTCAGAACGTGGTCGTCACGGTGGCGCCGGTGACGGCGGTCGTGGCGTGGAGGGTGATGTAGTTCCAGCCGGCCGGGGGGTTGGTGATGGTGAGGGTGTGCGGGCCGTTGCCGGTGGCGGAGGCGGTATTGGCGGTGCTGTCGGCCCAAGTGGTGGGGTTGTAGTAGAGGTCGGTGATTCCGGTGCCAGGGGTGGTCGTGATGGTGAGCTTCTTGGTTCCGGCGGGGATGTCGATGTAGAGGTAGCTGTTGTCCCGGGCGGCGGCGGTGAGGTTGGACCGGCTGCAGTTCTGAGCCAGTCGGCGGGTGTCGTCAGCGGTGCACTCGGCGGTTGAAGCACCGACCGCGACCGTCTGGTCGGCGGTTGCGGTGGCGCCGGCCTTGTCGGTGACGGTCAGCCGGACGTGGTAGCTGCCCGGCTTGACGTAGGTCTTGATCGGATTGGCATCGGTGGAGGTAGTGCCGTCGCCGAAGTCCCACTTGTGAGCCGTGATCGCCGCGGAGTCTTCGGTGGTGTCGGTGAGCGTGACGTTCAGGCCGTTCGCCTTGGCGATGAAGGTGGCGGTGAGCGGCTTGCCGGGGGCGTTGCACGCACCGGCAGCGCATTCCTTGAGCCACTTGGCCCAGTCGGCGTCGTAGCTGGTGCCGATGGAGTTGATCAGGCCGAGTGCGGCTTTGTAGTCACCGGATCGGTAGTGGCCGAGCAGGGTGTCGATGTCGGAGCGGTGGTTCTCCATCATGTAGCGCACCGCGAGGTAGCCCCAGGGGTAGATCCGGTCCGTACCGCTGCTGTAGGTGTTGGCGAAGACGGTGCTGAGCGGGTAGCTGCCCTTGGCCGCATCGGCGACCGCCGCGGTGTCCGTCACGCCGCGGTAGCCGTAGGACTCGTACTCGGCGAAGCCTTCGATCCACCAGATGGTACCGGGGGTGGCGGTTGTGGCGGCGAAGTCGCCGGCGGTGTTGAAGCGGCCGTCCAGGTAGTGGGTGTACTCGTGGTTGAGGTTCCAGATCTGGAAGCTCGGGCGCAGCCAGTCGGCTTCGTAGGCGACGAACCGGGCCTGGTTGTCGGGCTTGGACGGGTCGCCTTCCTCGTAGATACCACCGTTGTTGGTGTCGACGCCGAAGATGACGTTGGCGTAGGTCTGGTAGTCGCTGGTGGAGTGGAAGACGTCCACCTCCATGGCGCTGTTGTGGTCGCCGGGCAGCGGGCCGGGGTCCTTGGCGAGCTTGTGGAAGTAGGCGTTCTCGCCGGTGAGGCTGTCGCAGGTGCTGAGCAGCTGCTCCTTGGTGAGCGCCTGGGTCACGATGTGGATCGTGCCGCACTGATAGTCGATGGTCAGCACGGCCTTCCTGAGCCGGTTGGGGAGGTCGCAGGTGCCGTAGTCGGAGCAGTTGTTCTGGTCGTTGTCGTTCGCCTGGGCGGCGATGCCGACCCAGAGGGGGGCGGTGGGGCCGGTCATCGAGGACTTGGCCAGCAGGTTCTTGATCATCGGGCGGACGGCGGGGGTCAGGGTGCGGTCCTGGAGGAACCGGGCCAGCTCGGTGCCGGCGTTGGACGCCAGGTAGCTCTGCGGTCCGCCCAGGAGGCCGAGGTTGTTGTTGGCGAAGGTCTCGAGGGTGGTGAGGATGGAAGGGTCGGCTTCGGTGGCGGCGACGAAGTCGGGGTTCTGGTGGCCGCGGAAGAGGACGGTGTAGACGTTGTTGACCGCGGTCAGCATGGTGTACGAGTCGTTGTACGAGCTGTTGTAGCCGGTGAGCAGCTTCTTGAGGACGGGCAGGTAGCGAGCGTTCTGGCCGGCGCTGTCGATCAGGGTGACGGCTTCCGAGAGGACGGCGCCGTTGGCGTCGGTGGCGTCCAGGCTGTGGGCGTTGGCGTAGAAGGAGTCCAGGGCGGACTGGATCGCGGTCTGCAGAGCGCTGCCGTAGGTACCGACGTCGGATTTGTGGTTCCACTGCACGTAGTAGCCGGCCCGGAGGTAGAGCACGAGCTCCAGGACGTGGGTGCTGTTGTCCCCCGGGTAGCTGCGGGAGGCGGCGGCCAAGGCGTCCGCCACCGTGGTCATCTGCGACTCCTGGAAGGCCAGGTGTGCGTCCGAACCGGTGATGTTGAACAGGCCGTTGATGCAGTCCGGGCCGGCGGACTGGATCGCCTGGATCAGCGCGCCGCCGGTGTTCGCGGTGAAGGCGCTGGTGGAGCAGGCGGCGGCGCTCGCCTTCGGGCCGCCCGACTCCCCGGTCGTTGTCTTCGACCTTGCCGCGGCGGACCTTGCCGCGGCGGACCTTGTCGGGCTGCCGTAGTTCTGCTGCTGTGCCTCGGTGTTGGACGGCAGAGGCCGACGGTCCTTGGGACGCACCCGCTTCGCGTCGTCCTGGACGGCTTCGGTGGCCGACTGGGGTGCCAAACCTGGGCGGGGAGCGTCGGTCTTGACTTCGGGAGACGGGCTGGTAAGCCCCGCGTGAGCGCTGCCCGGCCCGTTGGCGGCGATCCCGACTCCGGCGGTCAGCGCAAGGGCGGCGGCTATCAGGAGCTTGGGCAGCTTGTTGCGGGCGTGTGCGGCTTTCATGGGTTCTCCTGGCGTGGGGGCAGCACCGTGCGGCGCGGCCTCGTGGGGAGGCTGCGCAATGAGGTGATGTTTCGTCGATTTTTCTGACACGGTCGGTCCGTGTCGGTTGTGGGGCGCCGAGGCGATGGCTATTCCTGGCCGATCGCAGGCTCTGCGATGAGTCGACTGACGGTCAGTTCGGAGATTGTCCGTGGCGGGACAGGGTCCCGACGATGATGCTCGCCGCTACCGAAGTGCCCACCGGCACAGGGCCGTTGTCGCGCCCGCGTACCACTCGTGTGTCGGTCATGTTCTCTCCTCGTCGGCAGATGGGATGGTTTGCCGCCGACGTATGGGAGATCGGGCAGGGGGGCTTCGGATAACGGAAAGTGTGCGAGATCTTCAGGATGGCTGGACGCGGGTGCCCGGCCTGAAGCACTCGACCGCAGGTAGAAGGCTGTCTTGTCAACTTCTGCACCGTGAAGGCCGATCTCGCAGATGGCTTCACTGGTTGCGAGGCGGTCCCCCATGTCGAGTGGCCGCCACAGCTTCCACCCCTTCGGGACGTTCGTCACGGCAGGCTGGCCGGACGCAGCGGCACGAGCGATCACCGTCCCGCAGACCCCCGACCCCGCTGACCGCAGCTCCGCGCTGTGGGGGTCCCGCCCGGCCCTACCGGCCGGGCGGGACCCCACGATTACTGGGCGTTCAGCCGATAGCTTCGAGACGACCTGCTGCTGCGGTTGCCGCCGAAGAAGGTTCGGTGGCAACCGCCCTGACGCCGCACCAGGAGCGCCCGCATATCGAGCCGCGTGATGAATCGAGCTGCGGCCGCCTCATCCTCCTGATTTATCCGCCACTGGGGCAGCCGCGGACCTGTCGGCGCGCACTTGATCAGCGCCGGAAAGAGTCAAGTGCGAACCCGTCAGACTGAGCCTGCGATCACGGCGAGCAACCATCGAAACCATAGTTGTGACTGCCAGAGCAGACATAAAGGTAGGAACAACGCAGCTGGTCACCAGTTCACGACGCCAAGCGGCCTCCGCCCCAGCGTCGAACCGTGAAACCGTGAGACGGGTGTGAGAGGCATGCCCCGGAGAACGCCGAAGGCCGCTTCCTCGCGAACACGAGAAAACGGCCTCTGACCTGCGACAATGGGACTAACCCCAGTCGGGACGACTGGATTTGAACCTGCGATCCCTTGACCCCCAGTCAGGAATGGCTCTCCTTTTCCTGCCTGAAATGCGTTCGCCCGCACGTCGTGCGCGTGCAAACCAGCGCACTGCGTGCACCTCGTGCGGCAGTGCGCATGACGCGCGGTCCCCAGCTGGTCCCCAGGTCAGGGGCTTGACGGAGGGTCCGGGTGGTGTTTATGTCTCCAGGGTAGCGCCACTACGGCCGTGGATCCAGCGATTCCCGCGGATCGCCCAGAAAGTCACCGGAAAGGGAGTCCAGCACTGTCGAGCGAAATCAATCCGACCTGGTCGAAGGCCAGCCAGAGAATAGCCGTCGTAAATCCCGGCATCCCCGATGCTCTGCGGGCTCACGGGAATTCTCTGTGCTCGCCGTGGCGCATTCCGAAGACCGCTCCGGTCTGCGCTGGGTTTCGTCGCCGCCCAGCCGCACAACGCCGCCGCCCGCCGACGGGCGCTCGGGGGCGCGCCCGTCGGCGGGCGGCGGCTGTGCCGGTCGGCTCCCCCCAGGGGAGGTGTGAAGTCGGCCGGTGGCTCTACGCGGAGGCGATGGCGGTGAGGACCCGGGTGCGGGCCGCCTTCATCGCAGGGAGGACGGCGGCGGCGAGTCCGGCCAGGGCCGCTCCGACGAGCACCGCGAGAATGGTGGTCCACGGGATGCCGAGCGCGGTGATCCCATACAGCGTCAGAGCCTTCTGCCCGGCGATTCCCCAGGCCAGACCCAGGCCCAGGCCGAGCAGGGCGCCGTGCACCGCGATCAGTACGGACTCCAGGCGGATCATCCGGCCCACCTGGCCCCGGGAGGTGCCGACGGCCCGCAGGAGGCCGATCTCGCGGGTGCGCTCGATCACCGAGAGGGCGAGGGTGTTGATGACGCCGAGGACGGCGATGACGATCGCGAGGGCGAGCAGGGCGTAGACCAGGTAGAGGACGGTGTCGACCTGGCCGGCGATCGACTTCTTGTAGTCGGCCTGGTTCTGCACGGTCACCTGGGGGTAGTCCGCGAGAGTGCTGTCCAGGGCGTTCTGGACGTGCTGCTTGTCGGCGCCCGGCGCGGTGTTGAGGTAGAGGGCGAAGTCCTGAGCCTCGGGGGCGAAGCGGTTGAGGGTGTCGAGGGAGACCTCCCAGCTGCCGCCGTCCTTGCCCGCGCCCGCCGGGGGCTTGGAGATCGCGCCGACGGTGAGGGTGCCCACGTTGCCGTTCAGGAAGTGCAGTTCGACCTGCGAGCCGATGCTCAGGTGGTCGGCGTCGGCGGTGGTCTGGTCGACCATCACCTTGCCCGCCGCGACATCGGCGGTGGAGCCCGCGACGTACTGCGGTTTGACGGCCTGGTCGACCGTGTTGGTGTCGACGCCCGAGACCACGAGCTGGAACCCGTTCAGGTGGGCGACGGCGTAGCGCTGGCGGGTGACGGCCTGGATGCCGGGGACGGCCTTGACGTGGTCGGTGACCTCGTGGCCGATCGGGGTGGCGCCGTTGCCGGAGAGGACGTAGTCGGCGCCGAAGGTGTTGTCGACATCCTTGTTGACGGAGGTGGTGAGCGAGGCGGCGAGGACGGCGACCGCGCCGACCAGGGACAGGCTGATCATCAGCGCGCCTGCGGTGGCCCCGGTACGGCGGGGGTTGCGCACCGCGTTCAGGCGGCTCATCCGCCCGATCGCGCCGAAGAGTGCCGGGTAGGGCGCCCCCAGGCCGTAGACGATCACGCGGGAGAGCGCCGGGCCGAGGACGACCAGGGCGAGGAGGGAGGCGACGATGCCGCCGCCGAGCAGGGCGCCCGCCGTGATGATGGTGGCGTGGTGGGTGGCGGCGCTGTACAGCAGACCCAGGCCCGCCACGAGCAGCACGGCACCGAGCGCGGTGCGCCGGCCCAGCTTCGGCGCGGGCGGCGTTGCCGCTTCGCGCAGCGCGGCCATCGGGGAGATCCGGGCCGCACGGCGAGCCGGAAGGTAGGCGGCGAGCAGCGTGACGATCACGCCGACGGCGTAGGCGGCGATCGGGGTGCCGGGGTTGATGACCAGGGCGGTGTCGGAGAGGTCGACGCCGAAGCTGGAGATCAGCGACTTGAGGCCGGCAGCCAGGCCGATGCCGGCCCCGAGGCCGAGGGTGGAGCCGATGACGCCGAGCAGCAGGGCCTCGATGAGGACCGAGCGCATGACCTGGCCGCGTCCGGCGCCCAGGGCGCGCAGCAGGCCGAGTTCGCGGGTGCGCTGGGCGACCAGCATGGAGAAGGTGTTGAGGATCAGGAAGATCCCGACCAGCACGGCGAGTCCGGCGAAGCCGAGCAGGGCCATGGTCACGACGCTGAGGAAGGAGCTGATCTGCTGGGCGGCGGTGGCGGCCTGCTGTTCCTTGGTGGCCACCGAGTAGCCGTCGCCGAGCGCGGTCTTGATCGCCGTCTGGGCGGTGGTGTGGCTGGTCCCTGGGGCGGTGTCGACCGTGATGCCGGTGAACTGGTCGGGCTTGCCGAGCAGTTGCTTCTGGGCGGTGGCGGTGTCGACGTAGGCCATGGTCACGCCGGGGTTGCCGGACTTGAAGGTGACGACGCCGACCAGGGTGCCCGGGGTGGAGCCGGTCGGGGTGAGGATGTGCAGCGGGTCGCCGAGGTGGATGCCCTTGTGCAGGGCGCTGGCCTGGTCGAGGACGATCTCACCACTGTGAGTCGGTGCGTGGCCCTGCACCAGGTGGACCTGCGGGTCGTCGTACCAGTTCTGGCCGAGCGTCGGGGCGCCGGTGGTGGGGCCGACGGGCTTGTTGTCCTTGTCGACGACGGTGAGGTTCTGCAGGCTCACCTGGCCGTGCGCGGCCTTGATGCCCGGGACGGCGGCGACCTTGGCCACGACGCTCGCGGGCAGGGTCGGGGTCTCGCCGGACAGGCCGCGGTCCTCGACCTCGGGGGTGAAGGCCTGCTTCGGCTTGACCGTGACGTCGGCGGCGGTCGAGCTGGAGATGTTCGTGAACGCGACGTTGATGGTGTCGGAGAACACCAGGGTGCCGGACACGAACGCCACGCCGAACAGGACGGCGAGGGTGGACAGCGCCATCCGGCCCTTGTGGGCCAGGAAGTTGCGGATGCTTGCCTTGAACATGCGTCAGCTCTTCCGTCCGGCGCCGTCGAACCTGCGCATCCGGTCGAGGACGGAGTCCGCCGTCGGGTCGAGTAGCCCGTCGACGATCCGGCCGTCGGCGAGGAAGAGGACGCGGTCGGCGTAGGAGGCGGCGACGGGGTCGTGGGTGACCATCACGATGGTCTGCCCGAGGTCGTCCACCGAGCCGCGCAGGAAGCCGAGCACCTCGGCACCCGCACGGGAGTCCAGGTTGCCGGTCGGCTCGTCGGCGAAGATGATCTCCGGCTTGCTCGCCAGCGCACGGGCGCACGCCACGCGCTGCTGCTGGCCGCCGGACAGCTCGGTCGGCCGGTGCTTCAGTCGCCCGGCCAGGCCGACGGTGTCGATCACCTTGTCCACCCACGCCTGCTCGGGCTTGCGGCCGGCGATGTCCATCGGCAGGGTGATGTTCTCCAGCGCCGTGAGGGCGGGCAGCAGGTTGAACGCCTGGAAGATGAAGCCGATCTTGTCCCGGCGCAGCTGGGTGAGCTTCTTGTCCTTCAGCCCGGTGATCTCGGTCTCTCCGATGAAGATCTGCCCGCCGGTGGCGGTGTCGAGCCCGGCCAGGCAGTGCATCAGCGTGGACTTGCCTGAGCCGGACGGGCCCATGATCGCGACGAACTCCCCGCGCTCCACGCTGACGTCGACGGAGTCCAGCGCCACGACCCGGGTCTCGCCGGAACCGTACGCCTTGGTCAGGCCCTCGGCGCGGGCCGCGATGGCCTGTTGCGACGTTGCTGTGCTCACCGCACATCCTCCTGGGTTCGCTGCCCCGGCACGCACTTGGTCGCGTAGGCATGGCAGACTCTGGGCAGGCAGCAGCTTCTACGAGAACGTAGAATTTCTACGTTGAATGTAGAAGATAGCGCAGGAGGTGACCAAGTCCGTGGGCGTGCACGAACCCACCACAGCCACGGGGCGGGGCAAAGGCGAACTAGAGGCCGAGATCCTCGCGGCCCTGCAACAGGCGGCCCCCGAGGCGCTGACCCCGGGCGAGGTGCTCGAGCAGGTCGACGCCCGGCTCGCGTACACCACCGTCGTCACCGCGCTCACCCGCATGCACGACAAGGGCCTGCTCACGCGCGCCAAGCGCGGCCGGGCCTTCGCCTACACCGCCCTCGCCGACGATTCAGGCCTTGCCGCCCGCAAGATGCGCCGGGTCCTGGACGACGGCAGCGACCGCGAGGCCGTCCTGACTCGCTTCGTCGACGAGCTGTCCGACGCCGACGAGGACTTCCTTCGCCGGCTGCTGGACGGCGGCAAATAGGGCCCGCCGGATGCGCGTCGCTGTCTACCTGCCACTGCTCTTCCCGTTGCTGGCCGCGCTCGTCGCCCGGCCGGTCGGCGAGAAGCTGCCGCCCCGCCTGGCGACCTGGCTGCTGACCGTCGGTGCCCTGGTGCTGGCCGCCGGGAGCACGGCGGTCCTCGGCATGCTCGCGATCACCGGCCTGATCCGCATCCCGTTCCTGGCCCGGCTCGCCCAGGACCACTGGTCTCCGTACGCGGCCCAGCACCACGACCCCGCGTCGTTCTCCGTGGCCGTGCTCGCCGGCGTGCTGTTGACTGCCGCAGCCGTGCTGGCGGGCCGCATGCTCTGGCGCCGGTCCCGAACCCTCGCCCAGGCCGCCCGCGAGGCCGCCTGCCTGCCCGGCCGCGACCAACTCGTCGTCGTCGACGACCCGGCCGCCGAGGCCTACGCCATACCCGGACTTCCCGGCCGCATCGTGGTCTCCACCGGCATGCTGGACGCCCTCGACCCCGCCGAGCACCAGATCCTGCTCGCCCACGAGCGCGCCCACCTCGCCCACCACCATTACCTGTTCGTCGCCCTCGCCCAGTTCGCCGCCGCCGCGAACCCGCTGCTGCGGCCACTGGCCACGACCGTCACCTTCACCGTCGAACGCTGGGCCGACGAGAGCGCCGCCGCGGCCGTCGGCGACCGCGAACGGGTCGCCCGCACCGTTGGCAAGGCCGCCCTCGCCGCCCGCCGCACCCGTGCCCGCAACCGCATCCCCGCGGCAGCCCTCGGCCTGCTCGGGCGCCTCGGCCGCCTTCGCCCGAACACGCTCGGCCCCGTGCCACGCCGGGTCACCGCTTTGCTCGTCCCCGCCCCGCGCCGCCACATCTGGTCTGCCGCCGCGCTCTCCGGCCTCGCCGCCGCGACCGCCCTCTGCGCGGCCGAGGCCGCTCATGATCTGGAGGCACTCCTGGAGCTGGCCAAGCACGCGGCCACGGGCAGCTGACGGCCCCGGCACGAGGACGTTCAGCCGGACCTGCCCCATCGCTCAGGAACGTCGCGTCCGGGCGGGGTATCGTCGTTCGGCGCGGATGTCGGCCTACGATATCCGCCAGCCCGAGCCGGAGAGGGACCCGTAGTGCACACCACCGCGCGACCGGCGACAGCCCGGCTGCTGGCGGTGTGTGCCCTGCTGCTCGGACTGTTCCTCATGCACGGCGCCCCGGTCTCGACCGGCGGGTGCCACGAGCCCATGGCCATGGCCATGGTGGCCCCCGTCATGGCACCGGAGGCCCACACTCACCCGAACGCCTCCCCCGCGCCAGCCGTTGTCGGCCCCGCGGCCCACCTCGCGGCGGGCGCCGACGCGACGGGCAGCGACTCCTGCGTCTCCACACCCGCCCACGACCGCCTGACGGTCGACGCGCCGCCGCTG
This sequence comes from Kitasatospora cathayae, assembly GCF_027627435.1. Lineage (GTDB taxonomy): Bacteria > Actinomycetota > Actinomycetes > Streptomycetales > Streptomycetaceae > Kitasatospora > Kitasatospora cathayae. The sequence continues at coordinate 2,459,584 of NZ_CP115450.1, forward strand.
CTCGCGATCCTCGCCCTCGCGCTGCTCGCGGGCTGGGCCCCGGCCTGGCGTCGCGCCCTGACGACAGTGCTGCGCCGCCGTGGCCCGCCGACCGGTGGCCGCTCTCTGCTCCTTCTGGTGTCCGTCGCGCGGACCTGACGGGGCCCGCCGGACCTCACAGCCCGAGGTCTCGGCGCCGGTCCCGTTCACACCGCGCCCCTTTGGCGTGCCCACCAGGAAGAGCTCTCTGTGATGTCCTCCTCCCGTCTGCCCCGCCGCCTCGCCCTGGCCGCAGCCGCCACCGCCGCGCTGCTCACCGCCGCGCTGACCGCCTGCGGCTCCTCCGGCATGGACCACGACATGTCCGGCATGAACCACGGCACGACTTCCGCCCCCGCCTCGGCGTCCGCGACGCCCGGCTCCGAGCACTCCATGCCGGGTATGCCGGGCATGGATCACAGCTCGACGCCCGGCATGGAGGGCAGCAGCGGCCTGTCCGACAACCAGGCCGGCTACCGCCTCACTACGAGGGACACTACCGTGCCCGCGGGCAAGCAGGCCGACTACGCCTTCACGATCACCGGCCCGGACGGCAAGCAGGTCACCGACTTCGCCGTGGAACAGACGAAGCAGATGCACTCCTACGCCATCCGCTCCGACCTCACCGGCTTCCAGCACCTGCACCCCACCATGGCCACCGACGGCACCTGGACCGCGCCGCTCGCCGCGCTCACCCCCGGTACCTGGCGGCTGTACACGTCGTTCACCCCGAACAGCGGCGACGGCAAGGGCAACTCGCTGGTCCTGTCCCGTACCGTGACCGTCGACGGCGCCGCCTCCACCGAGCAGTTGCCCGCCGCCTCGGCCACGGCCGAGGTCGACGGTTACACCGTCACCGTCAAGGGCTCGCCGATGGCGAACATGGCCCACGAGATGACGGTCAGCATCGCCAAGGACGGCAAGCCGGTCACCGACCTCCAGCCCTACCTCGACACCTACGCCCACCTCACCGCGTTCCACGCCGGGGACCTGGCCTTCGCGCACCTCCACCCCGAGACCACCGTCAACGGCGACCACGGCGGCCCGGACCTCACCTTCCACGCCGAGTTCCCCCAGTCCGGCGACTGGCGCCTGTTCCTGCAGTTCCAGACCGCTGGCCAGCTTCACACCGCGGCCCTGACCCTCAAGGTCAGCTGAACCAACGGCTCGGGGTGCCGCCCTCCCGGCGGCACCCCGAGCCGCGTCACCGCCGGCGCTGTCGTACGTCAGCAGGGCGTGCGCGACGATTGCCGACGGCCGGGCCGTCTGTACGGGCCGCATGATCGGCAACGAGGACCTGCCATCTCCGAACGGCCGGTCAGTGAGCCGGGCGGTGATGCCCGAACGCCTCACCGGCACCGGCAGGGTCGGCGCGTAGGCCGGTGAGGGTGACCGCGACCAGCCGCTGGACGGACTCGGGTGACGGGAGACTGGCCGCGGCAGCGAGAGCGAAGAGCCAGTAGTTCGCGAGCTCGTCCGGGGTGACGTCGTCCCGGAGATCGCCGGCCGCAGCGCCCTCGGCCAGCAGGTCCCGGACGAGGCCGTTGAGCTGCGCGGCGGCATGAGCGGTTCGATCACCGTCGCGCAGCAACGCAGAAGGGGGAGTCACCGCCGTTCGCAGGTCGGCAGAAGATGCGAGTTGAGCGCGCAGCCTGGTATTGCGCCAGTCGTCGCTACAGAGAGATCGCACAGCCTCCATCCCACGGGGCAGCAAGCACCCAGATGATCGCGCTGCGTACAAGGCTTCTGGAGCCAGACCGGTAATTCGGATGGCTGCATTCACGGAGCGCAGAAAATCTGGTCAGGCCTGTGTCATGGCGTGCTGGCTGTGTTCGGCGCTTGTAGGAGCCCGACAGCGACAGCCGCTTGAAGTGAATGGGTATGAACGATGGGGTGGTGCATACCTGGTCAGCGGACCGGGTGCAGAGCGGCGGTGTCGTCCGTGCGGAAGTCCAGGCTGCTGGTCACGTCGATGACGCCGTCCACGCTCCGGCACAGGCGCTCCACGACCGACACCAGTGCGCGGTGCTCGACCGTGCCGGTCAGTGTGATCCGGCCCTCGTTCACCCGGACGTCGACGCAACCCGGGGCGAGTCCCAGGGTGCGGTCGAGAATCTCGTGCGTGATCTCCTCGCGGATCGCCCGGTCCTGGCGGAGGAAGACGCGCAGCAGGTCGCTGCGGCTGACGATGCCGACCAGGCGGCCGGCCTCGTCGACGACGGGCAGGCGCTTGAGGTGCTCGCGCTGCATCAGGCGGGCGGCCTCAACCACGGTCCACTCGGGCCGCCCGCACACCGCCGGGCTGGTCATGAGGCCCTCGGCGGTGGTGGCCTGACTGCGGGTGTGCTCACCGGGCGACAGCTGCGGGGTGAGCAGCAGCCCAGCGGGGTCCTCCTGGGCGGCCTCGTTGAGCAGCAGGTCGGCTTCGGAGACCAGGCCGACCGGCCGCTCCTCGTGGTCCAGGACGGGCACCGAGGTGATGTCGTGCTCGGCGAGCAGGCGGGCGATCTCCTTGAAGCCGGTGTCGGGCCGGACGTGCACGACGGCCCTGGTCATCAGTTCTCCCACGATGCGGTGCCGCATGGTTGGCTCACTCCTTCTGTGGTGCCGGCGGCCCCGAGGCCGCTCGGTCGGGTGTGGTGGGTGCGGTGTGGCGCCCGGCTCAGATCCGGACGGGCGGTGTCGTGCGGTCGGGTGTTCAGACGGCCGTGTGGCGGACCACGACGACGGGGCACGGCGCGTGCTGCACGCAGTGCCCGCTGACGGAACCCAGCAGCGCGCCGACGAAGCCGCCGTGGCCTCGGCTGCCGACGACCAGGAGGTCGGCGCCCCGAGCCGCGTCCAGGAGGCAGGACACGGCGCCGCCCTCCAGCACCCGGGGCCGGATCGCGACCGGGCATTCCGGGCCGGCCACCTGCGCGATGGCGTCGTCGAGCACCTTGCTCATCAGGGTGGCGAGGTCCTCGTCGGCCTGGATCGGCACGGTCCAGCCGGTGGACACCGGGTACTGCCAGGCGGTGAGCGCCTCGATGACGGCGCCGCGGGTGCGGGCCTGGTCGACGGCCCAGCGCAGCGCGTCGATCGAGGACGGGGATCCGTCCACGCCGACGACGATCCGGTGCTGCGGTTCATTCTGCTCGGTCACGGTGCTTCTCCCTGTGTTGTGGTCATCTCCACCATCGGCTGACCGGCGCGTGGTGGCGAAGGGCCGAGGGGGCCGCTGTGGCGGGACCTTCAGCCCCGGCGCGGGACGACTGCCGCGCCTCGGGACCGACGGACCTTCCGAACAGGGCCCATGAGTCCCTGCCACCGCCTCGCTCATTGCGGTGCAGTTGGTGCGCGAGACGAAGCCGCCACAGGAGTGGCCGCGATGTGGAGGCAGGTATGGAGCGCGAGGGCCCGGCCATCGAGCTAGCCGGACTGAGCAAGTACTACGGCCGCAAGACGGGTGTCGACCACCTCGACCTCGCCGTGCGGCGCGGCGAGATCTTCGGCTTCCTGGGCCCCAACGGCGCCGGGAAGACCACCACCATCCGCTGCCTGGTGGGCTTGCTGCGGCCGAGCGCCGGACGGATCCGGCTGCTGGGCCTGGACCCGGTCGCCGACCACCGGCGCCTGGCCCCGCGCCTGGGCTACCTGCCGGGAGAACTTCGCCTGTACCCGGAGCTGACCGGTGCTCAGACGCTGCGACTGCTCGGCGACCTTCAGGGCGCCGCGACGTCGCGGCGCGCGGAGCTGTGCGAGCGGCTCGGGCTGACGGTCGCCGACTTGGCCCGGCCGGTGCGGGAGTACTCGCGCGGTATGAAGCAGAAGCTCGGCCTGGTCCAGGCGCTCCAGCACGATCCCGAGCTGGTGGTGCTGGACGAGCCCACCGAGGGCCTGGACCCACTGGTCCAGGAGGTCTTCTTCGCGCTGCTGGCGGAGGCGTCGCACGCGGGACGTACGGTCCTGCTGTCGAGCCACGTGCTGCCCGAGGTGCAGCGCGCCTGCGGCCGGGTGGCGCTCGTGCGGGCGGGGCGGCTGGTGGCGGTGCGGGCCGTGTCCACCCTGCGGCAGGAGCGCGCCAGGCGGGTGCGGCTGGTGCTGGCCGACGGACTGGGTGCCCGGGGGCTGGGGTCGGCGGAGCGCTGGTCACCGCGCTGGCACGGGGACGAGGTCCAGTTGCTCGTCCCGCCGGCGGAGTTGGTCGCGGGACTCCGCGAGCTCCTGGTCGCGCTGCCGGTGGCGGACCTGTCGGTGGAGGAGGCCGGGCTGGACGAGGCGTTCCTCGACCTGTACCGGCAGGATGTCGAAGCAGCGGAGGTACGGTCGTGAGAGCCCGGTTCCCCTTGTTCTGGCTGGCTCTGTACCGGCGCCGCCGAATGGTGGCGTTCCTGGTGGCGGGCATGGTCGTCTTCGAGGCACTGATCGTGGCGGTCATCCGGGCGGTGCCGCCGACGCAACTGTTCGCCGGTTCCGGACCGGCCGGACCGGGTGCGTTGAAGGCGTTCTCCGGTTCGACCGGCGATGTCTCCATCGCCAGCTACGCCGGACTGCTCGGGGCCGGTCTGGTGCACCCGTTCTGGATCGCCATGCAGCTGACGGCGATCGGCTCGTTCGCGGCAGCGGCGGTCGCAGCTGACGTCGAGTCCGGCACCGTCGAGCTGCTGATGGTCCGTCCGGTCTCGCGCCTGCGGCTGCTGGCCGAGCGGACCTTCGCCGTGGTCGCGGCCTCGCTGGCGCTCAACGCCGCCGCCACCCTGGCGGTCGCCGGTGGCGTGGCACTTTCCCCTGCCATCCACCACGCGGTCCCGCTGCGCGGCGTGCTCGCGGCCGGCCTGGCGGGCTGCGCGTTCACGCTGTGCCTGTCCGGGCCGGCCCTGGCCGTCTCCGCCGCAGCTCGCCACCGGGCCCAGGTGATCGGCGCAACCATCGGGCTGGGGGCCGTCGGCTTCGCCGTCAACTTCATCGCCATGGCCTGGCATCCGGTCGCACCGCTGCGGTACCTGAGCCCGTTCCACTACTACACGCCCGGTGACGCACTCGCCCACGGGACGATCGTCTGGGGCTCGTTCGCCGTCCTGGTCGCCGTCGGGGCCGCCGGGATCGCCGCCGCGCTCCCGCTGCTGCAGCGCCGCGACTTGGCGCCCTGACGGCCGACCTGCCCGAGGTGCCGGGACCGTTGTTCCGCCACCGGGACCAATGGCCCACAGACCCGGACCTCAGCCGGGAGCAGGCTGGGGTCCACACCCCGATCGGCGCACCGCCGCAGCCGACCGATTCCGAACACCACAGCAGCACAGCAGAGTTGAGGAGAACTCCAATGGCAAAGGCATACCTGGTCGGCGGCGGCATAGCCGCCCTCTCCGCAGCGGCGTTCCTGATCCGCGACGGCGGCTTCACCGGCAGCGACATCCACGTCTTCGAGGAGCAGGAGGAGGTCGGTGGCAGCCTGGATGCGGGCGGCACGCCGGAAGCGGGCTACACGATGCGCGGCGGGCGGATGTTCGAGGCCCAGTTCCGCTGCACGTACGACCTGCTGTCCGGCATCCCGTCGCTGGACGACCCGGCGATCTCCGCCACGCAGGACATCATGAACTCCCACGAGGAGTCCCCATGGGACGACGCCACCCGACTGGTCGGCGCGGGAGGGGAGATCCGCGACGGCCACGCCATGGGCTTCTCCGAGCGCCACCGCCTGGAGCTGGTCGCCTGCCTGGCCACACCCGAGCGGATGCTGGACGGCAAGCGGATCACCGACTGCTTCAGCGAGGGCTTCTTCACCACCGACTTCTGGTACATGTGGTGCACCACCTTCGCCTTCGAGCCCTGGCACAGCGCGATCGAGTTCCGCCGCTACCTCAGGCGCTTCGTCCACCTGTTCCCGGAATTCGAGACCATGTCCGGGATCTACCGCACCCGTTACAACCAGTACGACTCGATCGTCCGCCCGCTGACCGCCTGGCTGCTGGAGCGCGGGGTGCGGATCCACACCGGCCACCGGGTGACCGACCTGTCCTTCCGAGCCGGGCCTGGCACGAGCGTCGAGCGCATCCACTTCACGGGTGCCCACGCCGACCTGCCGGTTGCCCCGGAGGACCTGGTGTTCGTCACCAACGGCTCGATGACCGCCGACTCCACCCTCGGCTCGCACACCGCCCCGCCGGAAGGCCCGCGCACCTCGCGCAGCCCCTCCTCCTTCCTGCTGTGGCACCGACTCGCCCGGGGCCGCGAGGACTTCGGCCGCCCGGAGGTGTTCGACCGCAGCGTCGCCGACTCCACCTGGGAGTCCTTCACCGTCACCGCCAAGGACCCGGCCTTCCTGGACTGGATGGAGACGTTCACCGGCCGTGCCACCGGTCGGGGCGGCCTGCTCACCCTCACCGACTCCCCGTGGCTGCTCACCGTCGTGGTCAACCGCCAGCCGGTCTACCAGCAGCAGCCCGACGGCGTGTCCGTGTGGTGGGGCTACGGGCTCTTCCCCGACAAGCCCGGCACCTACGTCCGCAAGCCCATGCGGGAGTGCAGCGGGGAGGAGATCCTCCAGGAGGTCCTGCACCACCTGGCCGTGGACGCCGCCACCGCGGAGCGCGTCGCCGAGGCGTCCACCGTCATCCCCTGCCTGATGCCCTACATCACCAGCCAGTTCCTGGTCCGCCGGCACGGCGACCGGCCGCCGGTCGTCCCGGAGGGCTCCACCAACCTCGCCTTCATCGGCCAGTACGCCGAGGTCCCCGACGACGTCGTCTTCACCGTCGAGTACTCCGTGCGCACCGCCTGGACCGCCGTGGCGCAGCTCCTCGGCCTCGACCGGCAGCCCCCGGCCGTCCACAAGGGCCACCACGACCCGCACGTCCTGGCCCAGGCCCTGCACACCATGCACCGCAAGTGACGGTGGGAGGTCCGGGCCCCGGGCCCGGACCTCCACCGAGCCCGCCCGCGGCCTCGCGCCACCCCGGCACACTCGCACATCACCAACTCATCATTCCGGCAGCAGAACCAGCAGAGGAGCCCACCATGGCCGTCCACCACGCCCACACCCCCCGGATGCCCCACCGCTTCACGGCCAGGCTCCACCACCTCACCGCACAGCCGGCTGAGCGAGCCGTCGCTGGCACGACGGCGTCCGCAGCCATGGCCCTGGCGCTGGCCGCCGCCCGAGTCAGCCTCGGCTTCGTGTTCCTGTGGGCGTTCCTCGACAAGACCTTCGGCCTCGGCTACGCCACCAGGAACGCCAACTCGTGGCTCAACGGCGCTTCACCGACCAAGGGCTTCCTCAGCCACGTGTCGGCCGGCCCGCTCCGGTCCACCTTCCACCACTGGGCCGGGCAGGCATGGGCCGACTGGCTGTTCATGCTCGGCCTGCTCGGTATCGGCCTCGCCCTCATCGGCGGGATCGGCCTGCGGATCGCGGCGGCGAGCGGGACCCTGCTGCTGGCCATGATGTGGGCCGCCGAGTGGCCGCCCGCTCGCCACCTGGCGAACGGCGCCGCCAGCGGCTCCAGCAACCCCGTCGCCGACTACCACCTCGTCTACGCCCTGCTGCTGATCGTGCTGGCCGCCGCCTCCGCCGGCGACGGCTGGGGGCTGGGCCGCCGCTGGGCCGCTCTCCCGGTCGTGCGCGACCACCCCTGGCTGCGCTGACCCACCGCACGCAGTGGCCGACCGCGACACGATCGCGGTCGGCCACTGCGTTTCTCTCTGGCACGGGTTCACAGGAGTCGGTTCCGGTGAACAAGGCCAGGCACCGAGACACCGGGGAAAGCCGTCAGCGATGACCAGCTGCGTCGGCCAACTCGCGCGTCCCGTCACCCGGATCGGCGCTACCCGAGCACTGGCACACACCATGAGCACGACGAAGCTCCCCGGTCGGTCGGGTGGGTCTCGACCGACCGGGAGCGAATGTGGCTTGCGCGATCAGACGGTGTGCAGCCCATGGGCGGCGAACACCGCTCGGGCCGCGGTCAACTGGTCGCGGGTCGGTGTCGGGGCGTCGGCGAGGGTGAACTCCAGGCCGAGCGCGCGCCACTTGGCAGCGCCGAGCTTGTGAAAGGGCAGGACGTCGACCCGGGTGACGTTGCCGAGGGAGGCGGTGAAGGCTGCGACGCCCTCGATGTTCTCGGCGAGGTCGGTGAGCCCTGGAACGAGGACGAAGCGGACCCAGACCTCTGCGCCGAGGCCGGCCAGCCGGCGGGCGAAGTCCAGGGTGGGGGCGAGTCGCTGCCCGGTCAGGTGCCGGTAGGGCGCGCGGTCCCAGGACTTGATGTCGAGCAGGACGAGGTCGGTGTCGGCGAGCAGCGTGTCGGTGGCGCGGGCACCGAGGAAGCCGGAGGTGTCCAGGGCGGTGTGCAGGCCGAGTTCGTGTTTGAAGCGGTGGAGCAGCTCGCCGGTGAGAGCCGGCTGGAGCAGCGGCTCGCCACCGCTGATCGTCGCCCCGCCGCCGCTGGCGCGGATGAACTCGGTGTACTTGGCCGCCTCCTGGACGATCTCGTCGGCGGTGGTGCGTCGGCCGTCGCGCAGGTGCCAGGTGTCGGGGTTGTGGCAGTACATGCAGCGCAGTGGGCAGCCTGCCAGGAAGGCGACGAAGCGCGTGCCCGGGCCGTCGACTCCGGTCGACAGGTCCCAGGAGTGCAGCATGCCGGTCACCGGGCACACCCCCGTCCTGCCCGCGGGCGGACAGGACGGGGGTGTGGCGACGCCGGCCGATCCGGGGATGGAGGCTTCGGTCATTCCGGTTCTCCTTGCGCAAAGGCGCGGTGCCGACACCCGTGGTCGGGGAGGGTGCCGGCACCGCGTGCTGGTGGGCGCGGCTACAGCGCGCCGTGGAAGGTGCGGCCGATCACGTCGAGCTGCTGCTCGCGGGTGAGGCGGACGAAGTTGACCGCGTAGCCGCTGACCCGGATGGTCAACTGGGGGTGGTTCTCCGGGTGTTCCATGGCGTCCAGCAGGGTCTCGCGGTTGAGGACGTTGACGTTCATGTGGAAGCCGTGGCAGGTGGTGTACCCGTCGAGCACGCCGACCAGGTTGGCGATCCGCTCCTCCTGCGTGCGCCCGAGCGCGTCGGGGGTGACGGTGTTGGTGAGCGAGATGCCGTCCTCGGCCTGCTGGTAGGGGAGTTTTGCCACGGACAGGGCCGCAGCGACGTATCCGTGGCGGTCGCGTCCGTTCATCGGATTGGCGCCCGGGGAGAACGGTTCGCCGGCCTTGCGGCCGTCCGGGGTGGCGCCGGTCTTCCTGCCGTAGACGACGTTGGAGGTGATGGTCAGTACGGACTGGGTGTGCTCGGCGCCTCGGTAGGTGGGGTGCTTGCGCACCTTCGCCATGAACTCCTCGACCAGCCGGACGGCGATCGAGTCGGCCCGGTCGTCGTTGTTGCCGTACGCGGGGTAATCGCCCTCGATCAGGTAGTCCACGGCGAGCCCGGTCTCGTCCCGCACGGGCCTGACCTTCGCGTGCTTGATGGCGGAGAGCGAGTCTGCGGCCACCGAGAGCCCGGCTATCCCGCAGGCCATGGTGCGGCGGACGTCCCGGTCGTGCAGCGCCATCTCGATCCGCTCGTAGGCGTACTTGTCGTGCATGTAGTGGATGACGTCCAGCGCGTGGACGTAGGTCTCGGCCAGCCACTCCATCTGCTGGTCGAGCTTGGCCAGCACGGCGTCGTAGTCGAGCACCTCGTCGGTGAGCGCGCCCGTCTCGGGGCCGACCTGGGCGCCGGACTTCTCGTCCCGGCCGCCGTTGATCGCGTAGAGCAGGGTCTTGGCGAGGTTGACCCGGGCGCCGAAGAACTGCATCTGCTTGCCGACGGCCATCGCGGAGACGCAGCAGGCGATGGCGGTGTCGTCGCCGAAGCGCGGGCGCATCAGTTCGTCCGACTCGTACTGGATGCTGGAGGTGTCGATGGACACCTTGGCGCAGAACTCCTTGAACCCTGGCGGGAGTTGCGTGGACCAGAAGACGGTCAGATTCGGCTCGGGGGCGGGGCCGAGGTTGTAGAGGGTCTGCAGGTAGCGGAAGGAGGTGCGGGTCACCAGCGGCCGTCCGTCCTCGCCGATGCCGCCGATGGACTCGGTGACCCAGGTCGGGTCGCCGGAGAACAGCTCGTCGTACTCGGGGGTGCGCAGGAAGCGCACGATCCGCAGCTTGATGACGAAGTCGTCGATCAGCTCCTGCGCCTGCTCCTCGGTCAACCGGCCCGCGTCGAGGTCCCGTTGCAGGTAGATGTCGAGGAAGGTGGAGGTGCGGCCGAGCGACATCGCGGCGCCGTTCTGCTCCTTCACGGCGGCCAGATAGGCGTAGTAGAGCCACTGGGCCGCCTCGCGGGCGGTCGTGGCCGGGCCTGAGACGTCGTGTCCGTAGCTCGCGGCCATCTGCTTGAGCTCGCCCAAAGCCTTGATCTGCTCGGCGAGTTCCTCGCGCTCCCGAATGGTCTCCTCCAGCCGCGACGGGTCTCGCGGCAGCTGGTCCAGTTCGGCCTTCTCTGCCCGCTTGGCCTCGATCAGCCGGTCGACGCCGTACAGCGGCACCCGGCGGTAGTCGCCGATGATCCGGCCGCGGCCGTAGGCGTCGGGCAGGCCGGTGATGACGCCGGCCTTGCGGGCGGCGAGGATGTCGGGCGTGTAGGCGTCGAAGACGCCGTCGTTGTGGGTCTTGCGGTACTCGGTGAACACCTTCTCCAGGTCCGGGTCGACCGGGTAGCCGTAGGTCCTCAGCGCCCCGGCGACCATCCGCCAGCCGCCGTTCGGCATGATCGCGCGCTTGAGCGGGGCGTCGGTCTGGAGTCCGACGATCAGCTCCCGTGCCCGGTCGATGTATCCGGGCGCGTGTGCGGTGATGCCTGCGGGGATGTCGTGGGCGACGTCGTACACCCCCTTCGCACGTTCCTCGGGGAACCGGTCGGTGATCTGCTTCCAGACCGCGAGGGTCCGCTCGGTGGGCCCGGCCAGGAACGAGCCGTCTCCCTGGTAGGGGGTGTAGTTGTGCTGGATGAAGTCGCGCACGTCGATCGTCTCGCGCCACCGGTCGCCCTGGAATCCGTGCCAGGCGGTCGCGGTTCCGTGCTGCTCTCCGGTCATGGTCGGTCTGTCCTTCTCGCTCGGGTGGTGGTCAGGACTGATCGCCGTAATAGGCCTGGCGCATCAGCTGCTGCATGTCGGTGAGCAGCGGCATCCGGGGGTTGGCCGGGGCGCACTGGTCCTCGTAGGCGTTCATCGCCTGCTGTGGCAGGGCGGCCAGGAAGGACGTCTCGTCCACGCCGGCTTCCTTGAAGGAGCGCGGGATGCCCACCCGGTCGCGCAGTTCCTCGACCGCGGCGGCCAGGGACTCGACGCCCTGCTCGGGGGTGCCGGCAGGCAGTCCGAGCATCCTCGCTATCGCCTGGTAGCGCTCGGGGGCCACGTAGCTGCGGTACTTGGGCCAGCTGGTGACCTTAGCCGGTGCCGTGCCGTTGTAGCGGATGACGTGCGGCAGCAGCAGCGCGTTGGTCCGGCCGTGGGCGACGTGGAAGGTGGCGCCCAGGGTGTGCGCCATGGCGTGCACCACACCGAGGAAGGCCGAGCCGAAGGCCATGCCGGCGATGGTGCCCGCGTTGTGCATCTTCTCCCGGGCAGCCGGGTTGTTCGGGCCGTCGGTGACGGCCTGCTCCAGGTTGTCGAAGATCAGCCGGATGCCCTGGAGGGCGAGTCCGTCGGTGAAGTCGTTGGCGTAGACGGAGACGTAGGTCTCGATGCAGTGGGTGAGGGCGTCGAAGCCGGTGTCGGCGGTGACGTCCTTGGGCAGGTGGGTGGTCAGCGCCGGGTCGACGATGGCCACGCTCGGGGTGAGCGCGTAGTCGGCGAGCGGGTACTTCTGGCCGGTTGCGGTGTCGGTGATGACCGCGAACGGGGTGACCTCGGCCCCGGTGCCGGAGGTGGTCGGGATGCACACCAGCTTCGCCTTCTCGCCGAGGTCGGGGAAGGTGAAGGCGCGCTTGCGGATGTCGAAGAACTTCTCCTTCAGGTCGGCGAACTCGACCTCGGGGTGCTCGTACATCAACCACATGACCTTGGCCGCGTCCATCGGCGAACCGCCGCCGAGCGCGACGATGGTGTCGGGCCGGAAGTCGCTCATCAGCTCGGCGCCCCGCCGCACGGTGTCGATGCTCGGATTGGGCTCGACGAAGTCCACCACCCGCACCTCGACCGGCTCCGGGCGGCGGTCCAGGATCCCCCGGATCCGTTCGAGGTGCCCGATCTCCACCATGGTCCGGCCGGTGACGATGACGATCCGGTGGGCGTTCGGCATGCTCGCCAGGTACTTGACCGAGTGGCGCTCGAAGTAGATCTTCGGCGGGACCTTGAACCACTGCATGTTGGTGTTGCGCCGTCCGATCCGCTTGATGTTCAGCAGGTTCAGTGCCGAGACGTTCCCGGCCACGGAGTTGTGCCCGTAAGAGCCGCAGCCCAGCGTCAGCGAGGGGGTGAAGGCGTTGTAGACGTCGCCGATGCCGCCCTGCGAACTGGGCGCGTTCCAGATGATCCGGCACGTTTTGACCGCGTGACCGAACTCCTCGACGAACGCCGCGTCCTCGGTGTGTACAGCCGCCGAGTGCCCCAGGCCGTTGAACTCCACCATCGCCGCGGCCAGTTCCACACCTTCGCGACGCGAGGAGGCGGTCAGCACGGCCAGCACCGGGCAGAGCTTCTCCCGGGTCAGCGGCTCGGTCGGCCCGACCCGCTCCGCGTCCACCAGGATCACCGAGGTGTCTGCCGGTACCTCGAACCCTGCCGATGCGGCGATCTCCTGGGCGCTGCGGCCCACCACGTCGGCGTTCAGCCGCTCCCCCGCGCAGGAAGTCCCGTCCCCGGCTCCGAAGAGGTACCGCTCCAGCAGCGACTTCTCCTCGGCGCTCGCGTGGTGCGCCTTCAGCGTGCGGAACTCGGCGAGCGCCGCGTCGCGGATCTCCGCGTCCAGGATGACGGCCTGCTCGGAGGCGCAGATCATGCCGTTGTCGAAGGTCTTCGACAGCACGATGTCGTTGACGGCCCGCCGGATGTCGGCGCTCCTCTCGACGTAGGCGGGGACGTTGCCGGCGCCGACGCCGAGGGCCGGCTTGCCGCAGGAGTACGCCGCCCGGACCATCGCGTTGCCGCCCGTCGCCAGGATGGTGGCCACGTCCGGGTGGTTCATCAGGGCGTGGGTGGCCGCCATCGACGGCTCCTCGATCCACTGGATGCAGGAGCGCGGCGCTCCGGCCGCCACCGCCGCGTCCCGCACGATCCGGGCCGCCTCCGCCGAGCAGCGCTGGGCGGCGGGGTGGAAGGCGAACACGATCGGGTTGCGGGTCTTCAGCGCCAGCAGGCACTTGAAGATGGTGGTGGAGGTGGGGTTGGTGACCGGGGTGATGCCCGCGACCACGCCGACCGGCTCGGCGATCTCCACGATCCCGTCGATCTCGTCCCGGTGCACCACCCCGACGGTTTTCGTCCGGGCCATCACGTGGGTGACGTTCTCGCAGGCGAAGACGTTCTTCACGGCCTTGTCCTCGAACAGGCCGCGCCCGGTCTCCTCCACCGCCAGGGCGGCGAGGCCGGTGTGCTGGGCCAGTGCGGCCAGGGACGCCTTCTTGACGATGTGGTCGACCTGCTCCTGGGTGAAGTCGGCGTAGTCCCGAAGAGCCGTCAGCGCGTCGGCGACCAAGGCGTCGACGGCGGTGGCGGGTGCCGGGGCGGGGACGGGAGGAGCCGGCTCCTCGGTCTGCGGGCGGCGGGGCATGGCGGGACCACCTTTCGGTTCTTCGTCCGGGGATCGAGCGCCGGCGGGCGTCGCCCGCGCTTCCACTGAGAGCCTTCCCGAGCGGCGCACCACGGGGAGGCGGCCGTTGGGGTACACCTGCGGGCCGAAGGTCCCTCGTTCACAGGCTGCCGGGCCCGGCCACGCCCCGGGGCCCACACGCAGGTGGCCGTGGCAGGACCGGGTGTCGGTCCTGCCACGGCCACCATGGCGTGGTCGATCAGTCGTGCGGCACCACCGCGACCGGGCCGTGCGTGTGGTGCAGCACCGCGTGGGCCACGGTGCCCAGCCCGGGCACGGCCGGCCGGTTCCTCGGGGTCCGCCGGCCCACCACCACCAGGGAAGCGCTGCGAGATGCCTCCACCAGCGCCTTTCCGGCCGGCCAGCCGGTCACCTCGGCTTCCACGCTCACCTCGGGAAACTTCTTCTGCCAGGGCGTCAGCGTGTCCTGGAGCCGGACCAGCGCCGCGGCCGCCAACGCGGCCGTGATCTCCGGCGGATCCAGCGGAGCCGCCGTCACGTACCCGCCGGCGGGCAGATCGCGGCTCTCCAGCACCCGCAGGTTCGCTCCCCGTTCGGCGGCCTTCTCGAAGGCGAAGGCGAGTACCTCGGCGCCGGGCCGGCTGCTGTCCACCCCGACCACGACGTCACCGGGCGCGCCGCCCTGGCCGTCCGCGCCCGCCCTGACCAGGATCACGGGGCATGCGGCGTGCGCGGCCGCGCGCAGCGCCACCGAGCCGACCGCGAGCCCGGTGAGCCCGCCCAGCCCGCGCGAGCCGAGCACCAGCTGCCCCTCGCGTTCTCCGGCGGCGATCAGTGCGTGCACCGGGCTGCCGGGGACGTGCTCGCAGGAGACGTCCAGGCCCGGCAGCACCTCCACGAGGTGGCCGCGCAGGGCGAGCACCGCCCGGGGCAACGACTGGGTCTGGTCCACCGGCGCCGCCGACAGCTCCGGCTCGGCTCCACCGGCGTGGATCATCCGCAGCGCCATGCCGCTCCGGTGGGCCTGGTAGGCCGCCCACTCGGCCGCGGCCGCGCTCTGCGCCGATCCGTCGACTCCCACCACCACGGCATGGGACATGATCACGACCTCCTCCGTTCAGCGGCCGCGGCACCGATGCGCCCGACCTCGGGTCTGACAGACAGCCTCGCGGCCGACGAGGGTCGGCCACAGGGGCCGACCAGTCCCCGGCCGGTACCGAAGGTCCCGGCCGGGGCCGCGGTCATGCCTCGGGCACGACCGCCACCGGGCAGGCGGCGTGGTGCAGGACGGTGTGGGCCACCGGGCCGAGGACACCGGACCCGTCCGCCGTCCGGCGGCCGACCACCAGCAGCCGAGCCTTCGCGGACGCCTCCACCAGCACCTGACCCGGTGAGCCGTCCGCGGTGTCCTCGACGACCTCGACGCCGGGGTGGGCCGCCTTCCAGGGCGCCAGGACCCGGGCGAGCAGGGCGGCCTCGCCATACCGGCGCTCGCCGGCCCCCACCACCGCCGGACCCGCCCCGGCGTGCACGACCCGCAGCGGCAGGCCGTAGCGTCGCGCGGCGAGGAGGGCGAAGTGGAGTGCCGCCTCGGCGGGGCGGCGGGCGTCCAGCCCCACCACCACGTGCTCGCGCGGGTGCGCGCCCGGCTCCTCCACAGGGAGCAGTACCGTGGGACAGCCCGCCCGCGCGGCGATGTGCAGTGCGGTGGAGCCGACCCGCAGCTCCGGGAAGCCGCCGCTGCCGCGTGCCCCGAGGACCAGCAGTTCGGCGTCCTCGCCCGCGGCGACCAGTGCCGAGGTGACGGCGTCATGGACCTCATCGGTGCGGACCGGCAATTGGGGGTGGCGCACCGCGAGGACGTGCCGGACCTCGTGGAGGAGGTCGCCGCTGGGCCGGGCCGGCCGGCTCCAGCTGGGGAGCAGGTGCGGCATCAGGGGAAGGGCGTGCAGTACGCGCAGCGGTCGGTCGCGCAGCAGTGCCTCGCGTGCGGCCCAGTCGGCGGCGGCCAGGCTGGCTTCGGAGCCGTCGACGCCGACGGTGACGGTCAGGTCCATGGTGCTCATCTCCCTTTGGTGGGGGTGCCGGCCGGGCCGGGTCAGCTGCCCGGCTGCCAGTCGGCGATCTCCGGCAGGTCGGTGCCGTGTTCGCGGATCCAGTCGTGGTGCCGGCTGCGCTGGTCGGCCATCGCTTGCCGGACGGCGGCGGCGCGCACCGCGAGGTCAGGGACACGGTCGATGACGTCCATGACGAGGCGGTAGCGGTCGAGGTCGTTGCGGACGACCATGTCGAAGGGGGTGGTCGTGGTGCCGGACTCCTTGTAGCCACGCACGTGCAGCTGCGGGTGGACGGCGCGGCGGTAGGCGAGGCGGTGGATCAGCCACGGGTAGCCGTGGTAGGCGAAGATCACCGGCTTGTCGCGGGTGAAGAGGGCGTCGAACTCGGCGTCGGGCATGCCGTGCGGGTGTTCCTCGGCGGGCATCAGCCGGGCCAGGTCGACCACGTTCACCACCCGCACCGCCAGCTCGGGCAGGTGACGACGCAGCAGCTCGGCTGCGGCGATCACCTCCTGGGTCGGCACGTCCCCGGCGCAGGCGAGCACGACGTCGGGCTCGCTGGTTCCGTCGTCGGTGCCGGCCCACTCCCAGATCCCGGCGCCGCGGGCGCAGTGCGCCCGGGCCTCGTCCAGGGTGAGCCAGTCGAAGCAGGGCTGCTTGCCCGCCACGACGACGTTGACGTAGTCGCGGCTGCGCAGGACGTGGTCGGCGGTGGCGAGCAGGGTGTTGGTGTCCGGCGGGAAGTAGACGCGGACGGCCTCGGGGCTCTTGTTCAGGACGTGGTCGACGAAGCCCGGGTCCTGGTGGGAGAAACCGTTGTGGTCCTGGCGCCAGACGTGGGAGGTGAGCAGGTAGTTGAGCGAGGCGATGGGAGCGCGCCAGGGGATCGTCCGGGTGGTGCGCAGCCACTTGATGTGCTGGTTGACCATCGAGTCGACGATGTGGACGAAGGCCTCGTAGCAGGAGAAGAGGCCGTGGCGGCCGGTCAGCAGGTAGCCCTCCAGCCAGCCCTGGCAGGTGTGTTCGGAGAGGATCTCCAGCACGCGGCCGTCGCGGGCGAGGTGTTCGTCGACCGGCAGGGTGGCGGCCTGCCAGGCCTTTCCGGTAACGCCGTAGACGGCCTGGAGGCGGTTGGAGGCGGTCTCATCCGGGCCGACCAGCCGGAAGTCGCGGCGCTCGGCGGTGTCGGCCATCACCTGTTCGAGCAGGTCGCCCAGCACCCGGGTCGGCTCGTGCAGCGTTGCGCCCGGCTTGTCGACGGGAACGGCGTAGTGCTCCAGCTCGGGCAGGGGCAGCTCGCGCAGGAGCAGGCCGCCATTGGCATGCGGGTTGGCGCCGAGCCGGTGACGGCCCTCGGGGACGCAGTCGAGGACCTGGGCGGTGGGCCGGCCCTGCTCGTCGAAGGTTCCTCGGGCCGGTAGGAGCGCAGCCACGCCTCCAGCTGCGCGAGGTGCGCGGGGTTGGTTCGGACCTGGTCGAGCGGCACCTGGTGGGCCCGCCAGGTGCCCTCCACCGGCACACCGTCCACCTCGTGCGGGCCGGTCCAGCCCTTCGGGGTGCGCAGCACGATCACCGGCCACGCCGGGCGCTCGGTGGCCCCGTCCTCGCGGGCGGCTCGCTGGATGGCGGCGATCCGCTCCAGGGCGGTGTCCATGGCGGCGGCCATCGCGCGGTGCACGGCCGTCGGGTCGTCCCCGGTGACGTACAGCGGATCGTGACCGTAGCCGCGCAGCAGGGCCTCCAGCTCGGCCTCCGGCAGGCGGGAGAGCACCGTCGGGTTGGCGATCTTGTAGCCGTTCAGGTGCAGGACCGGCAGGACCGCGCCGTCGTGCACCGGGTCGAGGAACTTGTCGCTGTGCCAGGAGGCGGCCAGCGGCCCGGTCTCCGCCTCCCCGTCGCCGATCACGCAGGCCACCAGCAGGCCGGGGTTGTCGAAGGCGGCGCCGTAGGCGTGCGAGAGCGCGTAGCCGAGCTCGCCGCCCTCGTGGATGGAGCCGGGCGTCTCGGGCGCGACGTGGCTGGGGACTCCGCCGGGGAAGGAGAACTGCCGGAACAGCTTCCCCATGCCCTCGCCGTCGCGGGTGACGGACGGGTAGGTGTCGCTGTAGCTGCCCTCCAGCCAGGAGCCGGCCAGCACCGCCGGCCCGCCGTGTCCCGGGCCCCAGACGCAGATGGCGTCCAGGTCGTGCCGGGAGATCATCCGGTTGAGGTGGGTGTACACCAGGTTCAGGCCCGGCGAGGTCCCCCAGTGGCCCAGCAGCCGGGGCTTGATGTGCTCAGGCCGCAGCGGCTCGCGCAGCAGCGGGTTGGCCATCAGGTAGATCTGACCGACCGCCAGGTAGTTGGCGGCCCGCCAGTGGGCATCGAGTGCCCGCAGCTCGGCCTCGGTCAGCTCTCCGGGCGTTGACGCGGCGGTCACAGTCATGGCTGCGGTCTCCTCGGGAATCGGTCGACTTCACTGGCCGCCGACGGCGGGCCGTACCCATCGTCACGCCGCGCACCCGCTCCGACACAGGGCCGACCGGGTCACGGCTCGGCGACGGGGAATGGGACTTGCGGCCCATCCGAACCTCCCGCGCAGCACCGGAGGGGCTCGACGGGCCGGGAAACCGAGGACCAACGGCCTCGGAGCGGGGCCTGTCGGCCCCGCGCGCCCGCGTCGGCGCTGCCGGAGGCTGACGGCACCCCCTGCCGACCGTCGCAGGGGCGGTCCCAGCAGACGAACGGAACCTGACATGATCGACAGTGGGCGTCACGCGAAGGCATACCTGGTCGGCGGCGGGATCGCCGCCCTGGCCGCCGCGGCCTTCCTGATCCGGGACGGCGACGTCCCCGGCGAGAACATCCACGTCCTGGAGCAGCTGCCCCTGGCGGGCGGCTCACGGCGATGACCACACCGCGCCCGAGCTGGTCCGCGACAAGCGCGACGGCAGCTGGACGCTCTGGGAGACCCTCTCCCGCAAGGCGCCGGACTTCGGCCGGCCGGCCGTCTTCAACGGCAGCATCCCCGAGGCCGCCTGGGAGTCGTTCACCCTCACCATGCGCAGCCCCGCCCTGCTGAAGCGGATCGAGGAGTTCAGCGGGAACGCTCCTGGCACGGGCGCGCTGATGACCTTCAAGGACTCGCCCTGGCTGATGTCGATCGTCGTTCCCCGTCCGCCGCACTTCGACGGCCAGCCGGACGACGTGTTCACCCTGTGGGGCTACGGCCTGTTCATCGACCCGCCGGGCGAGCACACCGGCAAGGCCATGGCCGAGTGCACCGGGCAGGAGATCCTCACCGAACTCCTTGGCCAGCTCGGCTTCGAGGACCTCGCCGACGAGGTCCGCGCCACCACGACCGTCACCACCGTGATGATGCCCTACATCACCAGCCAGTTCGCCCGCCGCGACGTGCACGACCGCCCGCGCGTGATCCCGCACGGTGCCCGCAACTTCGCCCTCCTCGGCCAGTACGTCGAGATCCCCGAGGACGTCGTCTTCACCGTCGAGTACTCCGTGCGCGGCGCCATGCACGCCGTCTACCAACTGCTCGGCCTCAGCCTGCCCATCCCGCCGGTCCACCACGCCCTGGCCGAACCCGCCACGGCCCTGCGGGCCCTGCGGACCGCCTTCGCCTGAACACCCGGGCCGAGCTGGCGCCTGGTATGGGACCTTCAGGCCGCCCGCCGGGCGCCGGTCGGCCCTGGCCGGGCAGCTCGCGCCCGCGAAGACTGGCCCGAGACGATCACCGCATCCCGCCCGTCCCGGAGAGGAAACCCCCATGGCCGACTACCTGCTCGCCGCCATCGACGGCTCGGCGCCGAGCATCGCCGCCGCCCGCTGGGCGGCCGACGAGGCCACCCGCCACGGCCTGCCGCTGCGCCTGGTCCATGCCCAGACCTGGCTCGACGACCTCCACGCCGACCCCGGCCAGCCGGCCGACGTCCGTGCCCTGACCACGCGCATGCTCTCCGACGCCAAGCAGGCGGTCCAGGTCACCCGTCCGAGCCTGGAGATCCGCGCCGAGCTGATCGGGGGTGGCGAGCCCGTCGACGTGCTGGTCGACGCGGCCGCCGACGCGGACCTCCTCGTGGTGGGCCGCCGGCGCCGCCCGCACCACCACGTCGGCATGCGGCTCGGGCCGGTCGCCCACGCCGCAATCCACCACGCCCAGTCACCGGTCGCTGTCGTCCCGCACGACTGACCCGCCCACCACATCGAGGGTGATGAGGATGGTCGGAATTCACCAAGGATCTGGTCGCCTCAGCTCGTCCACTGCGCAATGCAGTGAGGAATCTGGGCAACGGGCAGCGGCGTGTTGAGGGCAGGGCGACCGGAGGTCGTCGCGCCCTGGTGATCGGTGCGCTGGGGAACATTCCGGCTGCTCGGTGCGCCTGATCTCCCTGCCTATGGCGTCGATGCTTGTCGCTTCGCCGAAACTTGGACAGCAGCTGGTCATTGCCGCCCCCATCCATCGCGGCGTCTTAGTGGAATTCGCCTGCGTGTTCCTCGCACCACTGGCGGAAGGTCCGCGGGGCGATGCCGGTGAGGTTGGTGATGTCGTCGCTGACGACTCCGGCGCGTCCGGCGCGGAAGAGTTCGTTGAGGTTCTGCACGGCGACGGCCATCTCGGGCGGGGTGCCCTGCTCGATGCTCTGCCGGGCGAACTGCTCGGGGGTGACCGGAACGAACTCGACGGGCCGTCCCAGGACATCGGCGAGGATCTCCACCTGCTCGCGGGCGGTGAGTGCCTGGGGGCCGTTCAGGATGTAGGCGCAACCGGCGTGGTTGTCCTGGGTGAGGGCGACGGCGGCGACGCGGGCGATGTCGAAGGGGTCGACGGGCACGGTCTTGCCGGGGTCGCTCGCGTCGTAGACGCGGCCTTCGTCGCGGATGGTGGGCAGCCACCACGTCGCGTTCGACATCAGGGCGTTGGCGCGCAGGTAGGTGACGTCGAGCCCGGAGTCGCGGAGGATCTGGTCGCGGGCGGCGATCCTGGCTCCGATCACGGGCAGCGGTTCCAGGACGGTGCCGACGGAGGACAGCACCACGAGCTTGTGGACTCCGGCGGTGCGGGCGGCCTTGATCATGTTCTCGGCCTGTGCGGGCAGCGGGGCGAGCTGCATGAAGAAGACGCCGTCGACGTCGCGGGCGGCCCCGGTCAGGCTCTCGGCGTCGTCCAGGTCGCCGACGGCGATGTCGATGGCAGCCGGGAGAAGTTCGGCGCGCGAGGCACTGCGGACCAGGGCCCGCACGTGGTGGCCCTGCTCGTGGAGCTGGTTGACCAGGGCGCTGCCGACGTTGCCGGTGGCGCCGATGACGAGGAAGGAGGACATGACAGAACCTTTCAGGATCGAGGGGGCGCAGGTGATGGAGGGGGTCGGCTGCCGGGGCAGGTCGCCGTCGCGGTCGCGGAAGGTTCCGGTCCCTCGGGCTTTTTTCCCGGCGCCAGATCGAGTCTGGCCCGCGGGAGCCGGGGCAGGGTGGCCCAGGTTGGGCCACGCAAGGAGCCGGGCGGCGCGTCGACAATCCGGTCATGATCACCGAGAATGCAGCCGTGACTGAGGGACCGGATCTGGCGACGATGCTGCGCTCCTGGCGTGCCAGGGTCCGCCCGGAGGACGTCGGCTCTCCCTTCGCCCGGGGAGTCCGCCGCACCCCGGGGTTGCGGCGCGAAGAGGTGGGGTGGCTGGCCGGTGTTTCGCCCGACTACGTCAAACGCCTCGAACAGGGCCGCGCTCACCCCAGCGCGGACGTCCTGCGGGCGCTGTCCCGCGCCCTGCGCCTGACCGACGCCGAGTTCACGCTGGCGTGCCGGCTCGCCGGCCACGCCGCCGAGCTCGACGGGACCGTCCCCCAGCTGATCGGCCCCAGCGTGCAGCGGCTGCTCAGCCGCTTGGCCGACGTGCCGATCGCGGTCTTCGACGCGACCTGGACCCTGCTGGAGCACAACGACCTGTGGGCGGCCCTGCACGGCGAGACACGGCGCCGTGCCGGCCGCGAGACGAACCTGGTCTGGCGCACCTTCCACAACGACCCCGGCAGGGTCCGGCACCCCTCGCCGGAAGACCACCGGGCCTCCCTGGTCGCCGACCTGCGCGACGTCGCCTCCCGCTACCCGGCCGACCGCCAACTGGCCGCCATGATCAGCGACCTGCGCCGGTCGAACACCGACTTCGCCCGGCTGTGGGACGGCTCCGCCGTCGCGCACCACGCCAGCGGACGCAAGACCATCGACCACCCCCAGGTCGGCGCGATCGAACTCGACTGCGACGTTCTCTCCCTCCACGGCGCAGACCTGCGCCTCATCGTCTTCACCGCCGCCCCCGACAGCGAAGCCGCCGACAAACTCCGCATCCTGTCCGTCATCGGCCTCCAGGACATGACCTCGCCAACCCCCAGCCCATCCGCCCACGCGAAGGATCGCGGTCTGGAGACCGCCTGAGCCTTGGGCACCGCGTCACCACCCGAAGGGTGAGGAAGTCAAAGCGCCGTCAAGGGCGGTGGACCCGACGCCTCGGCCGCACTCCGCGGCCCTGTCGGCAGGGCAGGTGGCGCCGTGCAGCCGTATCTCACCGGGCAACCCCAGCACCCGAGTTCGCCACCACGCGCACCCGAGAACGCGAAAACCGGGGACGGCCCCACACCGTCCCCGGCTCCGCACTTCACCCGGTCGAACCCCCACAGCCGCCGGGCAGGCCCGCGCCCCCTACAGCACGGGAGTGATGAGGCCGTAGTGGCCGTCGTAGCGGTGGTACAGCACGTTGCCGCGGCCGGTGGCGGCATCGGTGAAGAACACGAACGGCAGGCCGCCGAGGACCAGACGAGCGACCGCCTCGGCGACGGCGAGCCGCGGTGCGCCGAGCGTGCTCAGCGGCAACCCCGGCACCGGTTCGGCCTGAGGCTCCGCGGTCGCCAGCCGGTAGCCGCCGTCGGCCGGGTCGCGGTGGACCACGCTGTCGCGGCCGCTCGCCGCGTCGGTGAACAGGTGGAATGCGATGGCACCGCCTGAGCTCGCCGCGTTGTCGATCGGGAGGGCGAGTTTCGCGGCGTTGGTCTCTCCTCCCGCGAACTCCCTGTGGATGAGCGCGGTGGTGTACGCCTGCTGGGCGTTGATGACGCTGCCGTACGCCTCCGGATCGCGGCCGAGCTGGTTGAGGACGGCGCGGACGTGGGAGGGGTCGAGGTTGGCGAGTGCTCCGTTCACCGGCAGGGTGTTGTCGAACTTCGAGAAGGAGTGCTGGACGTCGCCCATGTAGTCGGCGACCAGGTGTCCGAGACTGGGGCGCAGCGCGGCGAGCGGGGCGTCCTTGCCGGTGATCCGGGCCAGGCTGCCGCCGTCCGTGGTGTGGCCGAACTCGTCCATCACCTTGGTCATGACCTCGGCCTGGTCGGCGCGGTGCTGGAGCGGCGGGTTGGGCGTCTCGTCGTACGGGTGACCGCTGGTGGCCGCCTCCAGCGCGTGCCCGAACGCGAGCGGTCCACTGGCCTGGGACTTCGCCTGCGCGTCCTTGTCGTAGGAGAGGGTGTCCGGCTTGAACTCCTTGTCGTGTGCGAGGTAGTGGAGGTAGTCGGCGGGCCTGGGCTTTCCGTTCGAGTTGACCGTGCCGTCGGTGTTGTAGGCCGTGGGCTGGTCGTGGAAGAACTTGGTGGCCGCCTCCGGGCTGTGGCCCAGTGCTTCCAGGATTCCCGTAATCGGCTGATAGCCCGCTGCACCGTCCTGGCCGACGATGTTGAAGATTCCCCGTTCGTCGCCCCCGAAGTCGGGCCAGAACGGCCTCGTCCGGTTGGTGTCCTTGGCATCGAGCTGGACGACGTGCTCGGCGATCGGGTTGAGGAAGTGCGGGTCGTAGTTCCCGTTCCGCAGGATGCCCGCCAGCACCTGGTACCCGCGGGGGATGTAGGGCCTCGTGCCCATCCCGACCGGCGGTTCCTCGGACAGCAGTTCGGCGCCTGCCTTGCGCAGGTCGGCGGCCCATTGGTCGGACAGGTGCGGCTGGTTGCTGGTGCGGGTGGCGGTGGCCAGGGTGGTTCCGAGGGCCCCGCCGCTCACGCGGCGGGGCCAGAACGTGGCGTCTCTACCGGCGGTCTAGGCGACAACGCGATGCTCGTCGTGGCAGCGCTCGCCCTCGTCCTCTCTGTCGCGCTTGATGGTGGTGGGATCGGTGGCGGTGTGGGTGATGGTGTCGCCGCCTCCGGTGGCTGTGGCGGTGTTGGTGACCTCGTGGGGGACGCGGCAGGAGACCTTGACCGTCAGCGTGATCGACGGGTAGCTGGCCCCGGCGGCCAGCGGGTCGCTGCGCGTGCAGGTCACCGTGCTCAGGTCACAGGCCCAGCCGTCACCACTGATGCCGGCCGCGGTCAGCCCCGACGGAAGCGTGTCCCGCATGGTGACCGTACTGCCATCGGTGGGGCCGCTCCCGTCGTTGCCCACGGTGATCGTGTACGTGCCCTGCTGGCCCGGGGTGAAGTTCCCGGTGTGGGTTTTGCTGATGGTCAGCGACGGCGGGGCGGTGCCGCGGATGACGCGGTCGACGGCGGTGGCGGTGCCGTCGCCGCCTCCGGTGACCGTGGCGGTGTTGACGAGCTCGCGGGGGGCCTGCGGTGAGACGTTGACCGTCAGCGTGATGGGCGGGTAGCTGGCCCCGGCGGCCAGCGGGTCACTGCGCGTGCAGGTCACCGCGCTCAGGTCGCACGTCCAGTTCGAGCCGCTGATACCGGCCGCGGTCAGCCCCGCCGGGAGCGTGTCCTTCACGATCACCGGGGTACCGCGGGTCGGCGCGGTCCCGTTGTTTCCCACGGTGATCGTGTAGACGCCTCCCTGGTTCGGGGTGAACTTCCCGGAGTGGGTCTTGCTGATCGTCAGCGACGGCCCGGCGGGGTTGATGGTGGTGGGGTCGGTGGCGGTGGCCGTGCCGTCACCGCCACCGCTGGCGGTGGCCGTGTTGGTCACCTGCGCGGGGGCGGTCGGTGAGACGTCGACCGTCAGGCTGATGTCCGGATAGGCGGCACCGGCCACCAGCACGTCGCGACGGTTACAGGTCACGGTGCTCAGGTCACAGGCCCAGCCGTCGCCGCTGATACCGGCCGCGGTCATCGCCGACGGGAGCGTGTCCTTCATGATCACCGGGGTGCCATTGGTGGGCCCGTTCCCGTTGTTTCCCACGGTGATCGTGTACGTGCCCTGCCGGCCCTGGATGAAGTTCCCCGAGTGGGCCTTGCTGATCGTCAGCGACGGCACGGCGGGGATGACCGTGGTGGGGTCGGTGGCGGTGGCGGTGCCGTCACCGCCACCGCTGGCGGTGGCCGTGTTGGTCACCTGCGCGGGGGCGGTCGGTGAGACGTCGACCGTCAGGCTGATGTCCGGATAGGCGGCACCGGCCACCAGCACGTCGCGACGGTTACAGGTCACTGTGCTCAGGTCACAGGACCACCCCGGGCCGCTGATGCCGGCCGCGGTCAGCCCGGAGGGGAGTGTGTCCTTCATGGTCACCGTGCTGCCGTCGGTAGGCCCGCTCCCGTCGTTTCCCACGGCGATCGTGTACGTGCCCTGCTGACGCTGGGTGAAGTTCCCGGTGTGGCGCTTGCTGATCGTCAACACCGGGATGGAGAGAACCCTGTAGGAAATGGTCACCTGGCCGTTGTTGTTGGCCGTACCGATCGGGGACGCGACGAAGCTGGTGCCGCTGCCCGACGGCGTGGCGAAGCTGCTCCCGCCTCCACCGCCGCCCCCACCGGCGGCCCCCACAAGGGGGAACTCCCCGAAGTGGTTGATGGGTTCGGCGGAGCCCCCGCCCCCGCCGCCACCGAAGTACCCGCCGCCGCCACCGCCACCGCCCGAGCCGCCCACACAGATGTCAGGAAAATCGTTCGGTGCGCCCTGGCCCCCGGCGCCGCCGTTGCCTACCGCGGCACCGGCGAAGCTGCTTCCCGTCGCGCCGGCCACACCCCTGCACTGAGCTGCGGGGTATTGCCCGCCCGCGCCCCCCGCCCCGGCGGTCCCGCGGGGGGTGCTGGCGCCTCCTCCGCCTTCCCCCGGCGCACTGAGAAGGGGAACGGACACGCCTACGCTGCCGTCGGTCGCGTCGCGCCCCCCGTCACCACCGCGCCCCCCGGACAAGGGCGGAACCGTGAAGCCCGAGCCGTTGCCGGCACCGCCGCCACCGCCCCCGACGACCAGCAGCCCACCGTTCACGCTGACGCTGGACGCCCCACCCCCACCCGCGCCACTGTCACGATCGCCCACGTCTTTTCCGCCCGCGCCACCGCCGTTGTACCCGCCTGCCGCCGTACTGCCGCAGTCCTTGCCGCCGGCACCTCCGACGTTGATGGTGTAGGTGGTCGACACGGTCGCCACCGGGAGCGTGGTGACCACCCGGCCCCCGGTCCCCCCAGGGTTGCCGAAAAAGACCGAACAGCCGGTCAGGTCGCCGCCGCCGGCGCCGTCCGCGGTGATGGTCACCACTGCCCCGACCGGCACCGTGTACGACTCGGAGGCGCCGGTGTAGTCGAAGGTTCGACTCACCGGTGCTGCCGCCCGCACACCACCCGTGTGGCGGGCGGCCACCGGTGCGGCCGTGGCCGGCAGCACCGCCGCACCGGTCAGCAGCGCGCACACCGCCGCGGTCACCCCGATGCGCCGCCCACCCCGTCGCCGCCCGGACGCCGCCGGGCCGGCCGCAGCCGCCACCGACGACGAGCCAGCCCGATGAGAGGCCATCAGCGGACGGGGGAAGAGCCGTGATCCACGTCTGCGTGCCGGTTCACCGCCGGGATCAACGGGTCTGCGAGCGTCACCGGTCATCGTGGAGGCACCTCTCCTCGTAGGCGAAACCCGCCACCCTCCACATCGGAGCGAAGGGACGACACCGCACCGGACGGCACCATCGGCGGTCACCCGGAAGCATAAAAGCCGCAATCCGTCAAATCCTGGACATGCGCGGCTGACCGCGGCGCGTCGTAACGAGGACAGCCTCCACCACTCGAAAAGTCATCGGCACTGGTGGCCGCGGTGGCGTCGGTCGGGAGCGTGCCCGGGCGCAGGGCTCATGGGTTTTCAACTGGGGAGATGTGATGGGACGCCAGCGTCCGCGTGTCATGAGTGGCATGTGACCTTGCCGAGTTCGATGGACATGGACTGGTGGTCGTCCCGTGCGTCGCCTGGAAGCAACCCGGCAAGGCCTCGCCGGTGATGCCCTGGGACGAGCCCCAGAACGCCCCAGGGCACGGTGGCGGTGTGGACGCCACGGCGGCGGCCACCGGGCTGGTGGGCCGCCGCCGCACTTCCTGTCAGCTTCCTGTCAGGCCGGGTACCTGCTTACGCGCCCGCGGGCTCCTTCTTGTGGTCGGTGGAGCGGTACTCGTTGTCGCAGTGCTCGCAGTCTTCGTCGTGTTCGTGGTGCTTGATAGTGGTGGGGTCGGTGGCGGTGTGCGTGGTGGTGTCGCCGCCTCCGGTGACCGTGGCGGTGTTGGTGACCTCGTGGGGGACGCGGCAGGAGACCTTGACCGTCAGCGTGATCGACGGGTAGCTGGCCCCGGCGGCCAGCGGGTCACTGCGCGTGCAGGTCAGAGTCCTCAGGACGCACGTCCAGCCCTCACCGCTGATACCGGCCGCGGTCAGCCCCGTCGGGAGCGCGTCCTTCATGATCACCGCGGTGCCGTCGGTCGGCCCGCTCCCGTCGTTGCCCACGGTGATCGTGTAGATGCCGCTTCTGCCCGGGGTGAAGTCTCCGGTGTGGGTTTTGCTGATGGTCAGCGACGGCGGGGCGGTGCCGCGGATGACGCGGTCGACGGCGGTGGCGGTGCCGTCGCCGCCTCCGGTGACCGTGGCGGTGTTGACGAGCTCGCGGGGAGCCTGCGGTGAGACGTTGACCGTCAGCGTGATGGGCGGGTAGCTGGCCCCGGCCGCCAGCGGGTCACTGCGCGTGCAGGTCACCGCGCTCAGGTCGCACGTCCAGCCCTCGCCGCTGATACCGGCCGCGGTCAGCCCCGTCGGAAGCGTGTCCTTCATGATCACCGGGATGCCGCGGGTCGGCCCACTCCCGTTGTTTCCCACGGTGATCGTGTAGACGCCTCCCTGGCCCGGCGTGAACTTCCCGGAGTGGGTCTTGCTGATCGTCAGCGACGACGGTGCGGGGCTGATGGTGGTGGGGTCGGTGGCGGTGGCGGTGCCTCCGCCACCTCCGCTGGCAGTGGCCGTGTTGGTCACCTGCGCGGGGGCGGTCGGTGAGACGTCGACCGTCAGGCTGATATCCGGATAGGTGCCGCCGGCCGCCAGCACGTCGCTGCGGGTGCAGCTCACCGTGCTCAGGTCACATGCCCACCCCGGACCGCTGATGCCGGCTGCGGTCAGCCCCGACCCCGGCGGGAGAGTGTCCCCCACGGTCACCGGGGTGCCACTGGTCGGCGCATCCCCGTTGTTTCCCACGGTGATCGTGTACGTGCCCTGCCGGCCCCGGGTGAAGTCCCCCGCGTGGTGCTTGCTGATCGTCAACGACGGGGCGGTGTTGGTCAGGTCGAAGGGCGCCGGAGGGACGGCGGGGTCGTCGGGCAGGCCGGCGGTGACGGTGTAGGAGCCGGGTGTGCCGTTGGCGGTGAAGGCGGGTGCGGTGGCCACACCACTCGCGTTGGCAGTCACGATGACGGACGTGGCCCCACCGGGGAACGTCCCCGACGGGCCCGCAGTCGGCGCGGTGAAGGCCATCCGCACCCCGGGGACGGGACCGCCGGCCTTGTCGGTGACCCTGGCGGCCAGAGCAGTGGGGAAAGCGGTGTTCACCCGCGTGGACTGCGGGGTCCCCGCAATCGCCGTGACCGTCGCCGCCACCGACGTGTACTCGATGGTCACCCGGCCGTTGGAGTTGGTCGCGCCGACCGGGGAAGCGGTGAAACTCGTCCCCGTGCCCGAGGCGGTGGCGAAGCTGCTGCCACCCCCACCGCCACCGCCACTCGCCGAGCTCGACCCCAGGCCACCGGCGGCCCCACCACCGCCGCCTGCGAAGTATCCGCCGCCACCACCCCCTCCGGACCCTTGAACGCCGCAAAAACCGCCATCGGTGCCTTCTCCCCCGGCTCCACCGGTCCCCACTGCGGCACCGGAGAAACCGCCTCCGCTCCCGCCGGCCCCGCCGTTGCAGCCCACGCTACTGCCGCCCGCGCCTCCCGCCCCTGGGAAGCGGCCGCTGGTACTGCCGCCCTGCCCGCCTCCACCCGGCGCAGCAGCGCTGTACTGACCCTGGGCGCCGTCGGTGCCGTTCGGAAGCCCTCCGTTACCGCCGTTTCCGGAGGAGGAGACGCCGGAATTGAAGCGATTGCCACCCGCACCGCCGCCACCGCCCGCGACGACCAGCAGCGTGCCGTCCACTCCGACGCTGGATGCCCCGCCCCCGCCGCCCCCGCCGACCGCATAGAGTGTTCCAGGGCCGCCTGGACCGCCGCCGTTGAACCCGCCGACATTGTCCAGAGTGCAGCCCTTACCCCCGGAGCCTCCGACCTTGACGGTGTAGGTGGTCGATGCGGTGGTGACCGGCAGCGTGGTGACAACCCGCGCCCCCCTCCCCCCAGTCCCGCCAGGAGAGCAGCTGCCGGCCAGGTCGGCGCCGCCCGCACCGTCCGCGGTGATCGTCACCACCACCCCGGCCGGCACCATGTACGACTCCGGCGCGCCGGTGAAGTTGAAGGTTCGGCTCACCGGTGCTGCCGCCCGCTCACCACCCGTGTGGCGGGCGGCCACCGGCGCGGCCGTGGCCGGCAGTACCGCCGCACCGGTCAGCAGCGCGCACACCACCGCGGTCACCCCGATGCGCCGCCCACCCCGTCGCCACCTGGACTCCGCCGGGTCGGCCGCAGCCGGAACCGGCGACAAGTCGCCTTGTTGATGGATCGTCAGTTGATCGACAGGGAACCGAGATCCGCGTCTGCACGCCGTATCCCCGCCGGGATCAACGAGCCTGCGAGCGTCACCGGTCATCGTGGAGGCACCTCTCCTCGTAGGCGAAAACCGCCACCCCCCACATCGGAGCGCAGGGACGACACCGCACCGAACGGCACCATCGGCGGTCACCGGCAGCATAAAAGCGGCAATCCGTCAAATTCGGGATATGTGGGTCGGGTCGATCACGGGCGCGTTGCACCGAGGACAGCCGCGGGGCGACGCGGCACGGATGGCGGTTTCGCCCGTCCGGTCGAACACGGCCGCCCGGTTCACTCCGGGCCTACGGTGGCGCTCCGTGAGATCCCGCCGGGCACACCTGATCGGCGCAGCCCTACCGGGTGCTCGCTGACACCGAAACCCTCGAGCCCGTCTACTGTCCCGGCATCGCCAGCCCGGACCCGACCGCCTGGAGGACAGCGTTGCGGACCGGACGACGCGGCCCGCAAAAACGGCCTGGAGCACCTGGCGGTCGAAACAGTCCCACCAACTGCCGCGGTAGCCCAACCGTGGTAGCCGGCTGCTCGGGTTGATCCCCGGCCGTACCCGAAGCGCCCTGACCGACGGCGGCTCGCGCGCAGCCCACTCCGATCCGGTAGCCGCCCCCAGCAGGTCCTGGCTGCCTGGAGGCCCTCTTCGAGCGCGAGGGCCATCCGACGGTCCCTCGGCACCCACACGGCCGCTGAGGGGCTTTCGCCGGGCACCTGGCTCGACAACCCCGAGCCCGGAAGGACAGGTCCAGCTCCTCAGTCGAGTTCGGCGAGGTGGTCGGCGGCGCCCCCGCGCCACTCGATCATGAGGAGGGTGGCGTCGTCGCTGGTGCGCCCTCCTCGTTCCCTCTTCAGCGTGTGCGAAAGCCGGCGCAGGTCCGCTCGCACGCCCCGTGACGCCTCTTCTGCGAGGTGGTTGACGCAGGCGATGAGGTGTTCCTCCCCGAACGGCTCCCCACCTGCGACTCGCTCCTCGATGATGCCGTCGGTGTAGCACAACACCCGGTCGCCCGGCTGGAGCACGTGCTCTTTGACCGGGGCTCCTCACCGCCGAAGCCGACGGGCAACGTCGTCGCGCTCTCCAGCTGCCGCTCGACCCGGCCATCACGGATCAGCAGCGGCGCGGGATGACCGCGTTGACCAGCTCCAGCGCACCGGTGGCGATGTTGATGTGCATCAGCTGTGCCGTGACGAAGTGGTCGGGCCCGAACTGCCGGGAGACGGCGTCGTCCATGAACGCGTACTTCTCGGCCAGGCTGATGAACACGCGCCGGGCATGCCGGTAGGCGCCGATGGCGATGGTCGCCATCGTGGCGGCGTCCAGGCCGGGGCCCATCGCGTCGATCACGACCATGTGCAGGACGTTGCCGTTGAGGGCGTAGTCGAAGCTGTCGCCGGCGACGCGGTAGGCGGGCTCCAGGATGCCGGCCAGCTCGACCTGCGGGACGGACATCGTCAGCGGCGGCAGCAGGCTCCACTGGATCTCCGCGGACACGCTCATCGGCTCCCGCGCCGGGCTTGGAAGAACTGGTCGGTATGGGCGTTCTTGGTGACCAGCATGTCAGCGAGCCGGCGCAGCAGGCGTCGGTCGTCGTCGACGGCGTCCAGGGTGAGGGCCATCACGCAGACCTGGTCGCTGCCGTCCATCAGCGGCAGGTACATCCGGACGCCGTGGGCCTGCTTCACCTCGACGGCGTCCGCGCGCAGGAAGGCCTGGCCTGCGGCGGAGGTGTCAATCGGTTCGGGCTGGCTGACGTGCAGCCTTCTGCCTGCCAGCGGCACCAGCAGCTCTTGCGCGTAGTCCTGGAGCAGGATGGAGACGTCACGGCCGCCGATCCTGGCCACCTCTTCCGCGATCAGGGGGGCGATCAGCTGCGGCGGCATCAGCCGCGCCCTGTCCAGCAGCAGCCCCAGCAGCCGCTAGCCGAAGCCTTCCGACCGGTCCGCCGCACCGTCTGCCATGGTCAGCCTTCTTTGCTCCCTCTCCCGGCCACCGCCCACGTTTTTGGCACCCGGCTATAGCGGAGCGGCCGGAGGGATCAGACGGTCCGCGCGGGGCCCTCCCGTCCTCCTCACATCCTGTCGTCGTTTTTCCTGTGCTATCCGCTCTTCCGTTCGTTGGCCTTCTCGTCTTCCCAGGCATGTTTCCGACCGCCGACCACTCGGTACGGTCGCATCATCTCGTTGTCCTCGTGGCCGAGGACGTGGCAGTGCCAGACGTACTGGCCGACCGTCGGATCGAAGGGGAACAGGTTGAGCCCGGGCCTGGAACGGTGGACGGGGACGCTGGTCGGAGCGAAGCGCACGATCACCGTGGTCACCTGGTGGGGGAACACCTTGACCGTGTCCTTCCACCCGGATTCGCCCGGGTCCGGTGGCATCGGATCCCCCGTGAGGAACGGGCTGACCGCCGGGTTCCCTCCGACCGCCCCATCGGCGTTCGGCTTCCGGTACGACAGTGGCGGGCCGTAGCCCGGGCAGAAGTCGACGTCGGTGGGCTTGCAGGAGCTCGGGAAGGACCCGTCCCAGGCCTTCATGTACTTCTCGTAGTCGATGTTCTGGCGGCTGACGATCTGGAACTGCACCAGGTGCGTGTGCATCGGGTGGTAGGCCTGCGCCGGGTCCTCGGCGTTGATGAACTGCCACACCTCGGTCGATCCCACCTGGGGCAGCTCACTGATGCCGTCCTTCGGGAACTCCCGCCTGATGAACGGGGACTCGCGTCCGTCGTAGAGGGTGTTGTTGACGTACTGCTCGATGTTCCCCCCTCTCGGCTGCGTGCTCGAGGTGTTGAGCTCGTTGAGCACGAACTGCCTGACGTTGTCGACCTTGACGCGCGGCCTGCCGTCCGGCCCGATCAGGTGGACCATGGGTTCCGGGCGGGCGCAGACGCACTCCTCCGGGGCGGGATGAGCGGGATCGCAGCTCTCGTCGCGGCCCGCCAGGGGCTTGGTCACCTGGATCTGCATGACGTTCGGCAAGGGTGTGTCGAGCGTTCCCGTGTTGGTCACAGTGACCGTCTTCCCGGCCATTTGCGTGAAGTCCACGATGATGTCGGCGCGCTCGCCGGGCATGAAGTCCAGGTCGCTGCACTCGGTCGTGGATTCTCCTCCTGCGCACGCCGTGCCGTTGACCGGCACGGGACGGTCCAGATAGGCGTCGTCGGCGCCGATCTGGTACACGGGAGCGCCCCCGAAGTGCAGGGCGAAGCGCCGCCCGTTGGCGCCGTTGAGAAGGCGGAAGCGGTAGCGCCTCGGCTCCACCTGGAGGTACGGCCAGGCCGCTCCGTTCACGGTCGCGACGTCCCCGAACTCGCGCACACCCCAGAAGGGGTGGTAGTCCGGATTGGACGGCGGGATGACGAGCAGCTGACTGTTGGTGTCGAAGACACGGTCCTGCAGAGCCATCTCGATCTCGTAGGGACCGCTCGGCAGGCCCTTGGGCTCCTCCTTCGGGTCCCTGAGGAAGTAGAAGCCCGCCAGTCCGCCGTAGACGGTGCTGCGGGTCGCCCCGAGGACGTGGTCGTGGAACCACAGTGTCCCGGGCTCCTGGGAGTTCTGATAGGTGTAGACGGCTTCACTCGGACCGGGCTTGTCGTCCGAACAGTACTGCGACCCCCTCA
The DNA here is from genome assembly GCF_027627435.1 of Kitasatospora cathayae. Classification (GTDB taxonomy): domain Bacteria; phylum Actinomycetota; class Actinomycetes; order Streptomycetales; family Streptomycetaceae; genus Kitasatospora; species Kitasatospora cathayae. The sequence continues at coordinate 2,492,911 of NZ_CP115450.1, forward strand.
AGCCGTTCGGCGTGAACCACGTGTCCGGACCGCCGTCGTAGCAGGCACTGATCTCGGCCCCGTGCAGGTGCACCGCGGCGGGCTGCGGACCGGTGTAGGGCTGACACAACGGATTGTCCGCGTTCTGCGGCTCATCGCAGTTCACGGGCATCCCGGCGCCCGGCGTCTTCAACGGATTGGCCCAGTGAACGGTCTGATCGACCTTCATCAGACCCTGCACCAGCCCCGGGCCGTACGGATTCGACGGATTGAAACTCGGCAGCCTGTTCTCGTAGGTGACCCGCGTCGGCGTGCTCCTCTCGGCTTCGAGCGTCACCGCCGGCCAGTGCGCCGGACCCAGGACCTGCTTACTCGTCGTGTCCGAGGTCTCATACGCCCACACCCGGGTCTTGCCGAACGTCACCCCCATGCCGCAGGTGTCCTGCCGGCCCTGCGGAAGCACCTCCTGATCGGTCTCCGTCATCGCGACGGACAGATCCCTGTGGGCCGCCGCATCGACCCGAGGCGTCGACCCCGCCGGACCGAACACCGGCAACGGAGTCGCGAACTGGGGGATGCACTCCCCCGGCAGAGGCGTCTGCGGAACCAAACCACCCACACGCGGCGCCCCCAACGCCGGAGCCACCACCGCGATACTCGACAACACCGCCAGCAACCCCACCGCCGCGCTACGCCCCCGCCTCCTTGCCCCGCCACCGAGCCGCGGCACCAACACCCTCAGCGCCACCACACCTCCCGACACTTCGCAAACCGCCTCATGGAGCAACCGGACCAGGCCAACTTGGCCTGCCGGCACGTCGGCCCCGGCCAGCGACACCTCGATGTCACCCACTCGGGCGCCACCTGTCCGAACGCCGCGACGGCGCGCCCGGCCGGTCGGCATTCCGGTGCGGGGCGTGCCGTGGTCGCCACCACCGCCGCCTTCCCGTGGCGCCCGTTCACGCCTGAGCTGGTCGCCTCCCCGGCCCGGGAACCTGCCGGTCACCGACCGCGCCTCGATCAAGCTGGGACGACACCCGGGTGCGTGAAGGTCCGCCCGAACCTGGTCATCCCCATCGGCCGGTGCAAAGGGCAGAACCCCTCGCCGCCCGGCATCTACCGGGTGCTCGCCGAGCAGGAGAAGCGCAGTCCTACCCGAGGCCGTCGAGGCGGCCCACCCCGACTTCGCCGCCCTGCAGGCTGGTACGGCACCGGACGAGGAGATCCCGCGGCCCAGTCGCCAGTCCAGGTGTCAACTGTCCGGCATGCAAACGAACATGAAATCGGGCTTCAGGCCACCGCCTTCCCGCGTGTCGCCCTCACTCTTCGCCACCCGGGATTCGACTCTCGTACCTCCGATAATCACTACCGAATGGTCGCTACCGCCCCCTTGTGCACTTTCCAAGGGGATCATCCCGGTTCACGGGCCCAGATGGTCGCCAGCTTCGCCTCCCCGTCGCCATGATCCGCCCCCTGCCGCGCCAGGCTGCTCGGCCGTGAAGCTGGGCCCAGCCCGATCACACAAGGAGTCGATTCCCGTGAACCTGACCGATCCTCAGCGCGGACGCGTCTACCGGCGCTGCGGCTGCCGTGACACCGACGGCCGCCAGTACGGCGCCCGCTACCCCAAGCTGAAAACCCATCCAGACCATGGCAACTGGGCCTACGCCGTAGACCTTCCCTCCACCTCAGGCAAGCGCGAGACCCGGCGCCGCGGCGGCTTGCCCGACCAGAACGCGGCCCTCACCGCCCTGCAGGACTTCCTGAAGGCCGAACGCACCGGCATCGCGGTGGACGAGGCTCTGACCGTCGCCGACTACCTGACCGAGTGGCTGCTCTCCAAGCAGGAGGTCCTCAAGGCCACCACCTACGCCGGCTATCACCGCCACGTCCACCACGACCTCATACCGGCCTTCGGCCCACTACCCCTGACCGGCCTGCGCGACCGGCACGTCCTCGCCTGGTCCCGCCGGCAACTGGCCGCCGGTCGCGGACGCCCCACGGTCCACCGCTGCTGCACCATCCTCTCCAGCCCCATGAACGCCGCCGTCAGCGCCGACCTGCTGGCCCGCAATCCCGCCCGCAACGCCGCGCTCAAGCGACCTGCCGCACCCGAGCGCCGGTGCTGGACACCGCAGCAGGCATCCGCCTTCCTCCACCACAACGCCGAGACCTACAACGACGTCTACGCCGACATCTTCGAGGTCATCCTCGGCACCGGAATGCGCCGCGGCGAGGTCCTCGGTCTGCACTGGCCCGAAGTCCACTTTCGCCAGCGCGTCCTGTTCGTACGCTGGACCCTCGCATCGATCAACAACGCCCGCCTGCACCTGCAAGCACCCAAGACCCGCGCCAGCCGCAACTGGGTCAGCCCCCGTTACCTTCTTCGTGGCCCTGAAACGGGGCTCCTGGCCTCCGGGCCCGGTATGACTGTTGCCCCCTGTCGAAGGTATGACCTGGGGGGTGGTGTCACCGCGGCCCGGAGCACCGTATGACCGCTGATGAGAGGCCTGACCGGCACCCGGCCGAGCGCAACGCCCGGCCGCTGACGGATGCCTGGTCTGCGTAACGTGGATGCGCGCGAACGGTGCCAAAGGGCGAGGCCAGGACGATGAACGACCCTCGGGGGGTTCGGTGTTCGACACGAGTGACATCGCGGTCTTCCTCGGCCTGGACGTCGGCAAGGGCGACCACCACGGCCACGGCCTGACCGCCGCCGGCAAAACCGTGTTCGACAAGCGGCTGCCCAACAGCGAACCGAAACTGCGGGCCGTCTTCGACAAGCTCACCGCCAAGTTCGGCCGCGTCCTGGTCATCGTCGACCAGCCCGCCTCGATCGGCGCCCTGCCACTCGCCGTAGCCCGCGACGCCGGCTGCGAGGTCGCCTACCTGCCCGGCCTGGCCATGCGCCGCATCGCCGACCTCTACCCCGGCGAAGCCAAGACCGACGCCCGCGACGCCCGCGTGATCGCGGACGCCGCCCGCACCATGCCCCACACCCTGCGCGCCCTCGAACTCGCCGACGAGACCGCGGCCCAGCTCACCGTCCTGACCGGCTTCGACCAGGACCTCGCCGCCGAGGCCACCCGCACCAGCAACCGCCTGCGCGGCCTGCTCACGCAGTTCCACCCCTCCCTCGAACGCGTTCTCGGCCCGCGCCTGGACCACCCCGCCGTCACCCACCTGCTGGAACAGCACGGCTCGCCGGCCGCCCTGCGCAAGGCCGGCCGGCGAAGACTCGTGACCCTCATACGCCCCAAGGCCCCGCGCATGGCCGAGCGCCTGGTCGACGAGATCTTCGCCGCGCTCGACGAGCAGACCGTCGTCGTCCCCGGCACCACCACCCTGGACACGGTGGTGCCCTCCCTGGCCCGCTCGCTCGCCGCCGTCCACGAGCAACGACGCGCCGTCGAAGCCCAGATCGGCGAACTGCTGGAGGCCCACCCTCTTTCCAAGGTCCTGACCTCGATGCCCGGGGTCGGCGTCAGGACCGCCGCCACCCTGCTCGTCACCGTCGGCGACGGCACCAGCTTCCCCACCGCCGCCCACCTGGCCTCCTACGCCGGCCTCGCTCCGGCGACGAAGTCCTCCGGATCCTCCATCCACGGCGAACACGCCCCGCGGACCGGCAATCGGCTCCTGAAACGGGCCATGTTCCTCTCCGCGTTCGCCGCCCTCCACGACCCCGACTCCCGGGCCTACTACGACCGGCAACGAGACCGCGGCAAGACCCACACCCAGGCCCTCCTCCGCCTCGCCCGCCAACGCATCAGCGTCCTGTTCGCCATGCTCCGAGACGGCACCCTCTACGAGACCCGCACCCCCGAAGCCGTGCCCGCATGACCCGATCGACCTTGACGAAGGACATAGAGGCACCCCCCCGGCGCGTCACCGCCGCACTACGCCGCCAAGCCGCCCGCCACCGCAGCGCCCACCCCGACCAACCCCGCCTCCAGGGCATGGTCTTCACCCGCCCCGACGGCAAACCCATCAACCCCGAACGCCTCCTGCACACCCTGCGCCAACGCTCAGCCGAGATCGGCCTGCCCAAGATCGGCCTTCACGACCTGCGCCACACCGCCGCCACCATCATGATCAGCTCTCAGGTGCCACTCGCCGTCGTCTCCAAGACCCTGCGGCACTCCACCCTGGCCACCACCGTCAACATCTACGGCCACCTGCTCCTTCAAGCCGCCCGCGAAGCCGTCACCGCCCTCGCCGACGCACTCGACCACGCAGACCTCCCTCGCGAGATCATCTGACGTGTCATCAGGTGGTGCCCGCACTCGCCTCAGCCGCAGACCTCCAGGTCAGAGCGCCGGACGCGACCACCCTGCGACCACGCGCCCTCCGGAAGCGAGTGAGAGCGGGTACCCGGTTTCCCAAGTAGCCGCCCTCACAAGCGACTTCACAGTCGGGACGGCAGGATTTGAACCTGCGACCCCTTGACCCCCAGTGAGTTGCTTGCACGACCCCGGACCCGCAGGGGTTCACCGTGAACGACGGCCGCATCCACACTGTCCGCCACGCGCTGCGGAGACGCCGGGATACGGGGACTCCCAGAAGTAGGTGTGCGATGACAAGGTGATCCGCCGCGCGCATGACGCCGAACAGCCCTCCGGAACCTGCACCAGGTCCTCCTCCGTGGCGGCGGGAGGAGTGGCCGAGGTCGCCGCGGAGCCGAGGGCCGGCAGCTTGAGGTGGTTGAAGAGCAGGTTGAGGGTGAAGGCGAGGATCACCGTCAGGGTGATCGGGCTGCCGAAGACGGTCTGCGCCCAAGCGGGGCAGTGCCGGAAGAACACCTCGTTGCCGTACGGGTCGGTGGCGACCGCCGGCAGCAGGCCGACACCGAGCGAGACGGCGACGATCAGCAGGTTGTGATTGCCGTTGAACTCGACCTTCCTCAGCGTCTGCACGCCGACCGCGGTGACCATCGCGAACATCACCAGGGCCGCGCCGCCGACCACCGGCTCGGGGACGGCCGCGATCAGCGCGCCGACCTTGGGCACCAGGCCCATCACCAGCAGGAAGCAGCCCGCCACCGCGACCACCCAGCGGCTGCGCACCCCCGTCATCTGCACCAGGCCGACGTTCTCCGCGTACGCGGTGTCGGGGAAGGAGTTCATGCAACCGCCGAGCACGGCGGACAGGCCGTCGGTGGCGAGGCCGCGCGCGATGTCCGCGTCGGTCAGCTCCTTGCCGGTCATCTCCGCTACCGCGAGCATGTCCGCGGTGGACTCGGTGTAGGTCACCAGCAGCACGATGCACATCGAGGCGATCGCCGCCGCGTCGAACCGCGGCGCGCCGAAGTGGAACGGCGAGGCGATGCCGAACCAGCCCGCGGAGCGGACCCCGCTCAGGTCGAACAGGTGCAGCGGGATCGAGGCCAGTGTGCCGAGGGCCAGCGCCAGCAACGGTGCGAGCTGGCCCAGGAAGCCGCGCAGCAGCCGACTGAACAGCACGATCAGCGCGATCACGCCGAAGCCGAGGGCGAGATGCGACAGCTTCCCGTAGTCGGCGGCCGAGGTGTCGTGTCCGGCGATCATGCCCGCTCCCGGGCCGATCAGCGAGAGCCCGATGATCACGATGACCGTGCCCGCCACCAGCGGCGGGAAGAACTTGATCATCTTGGCGAACGGTTTCGCGATGAGCAGGCCGAACACGCCGGAGACGAGCATCGCGCCGTAGACCGTCGGCAGTCCGTGCCCGGCCGCGATGGTGATCATCGGGCTGACCACGGTGAAGGTGGCGCCGGCCACCACCGGCAGCCGGACACCGAGGAGGTGGGAGACGCCCACCGCCTGGATGATCGTCGCGATACCGGCGACCAGCAGGTCGGCGTTGACCAGCAGGGCGATGGTGTGCAGGTCGAGCTTGAGGGCGCTGCCCACGATGAACGGGACGGCGACGGCGCCTGCGTACATGACGACGACGTGCTGGAGACCGAGGATCGCCAACCGTGGTGCGGGCAGTACCTGATCGACGGGGTGGACCGGCTCGGAGTCGGGTGTGGCGTTTTCGGGCTCGCCGTGCGCGTGCATGGGTACCTCCGGTGGTGCGCGGACAGCGCCGTTCCGGACCGGGCGCGACGTTGCGACGGTCCTGGCGGCAGGGGGAATGGCGGCCAGGGCGGAGAGGGTGGGGAAAGGCGTCCAGGGGGCGCTGATCCCGCCTGGTGCGGGGGTGCCGGCATCCGGTTGTGAAGACTCTAGAGGCCCGGCCGGTGGCCAGAGCCACTGTGCGATCCGCCATCCCGCTGGGTCGGACAGCCGGACCTGGCTAGAGGTTCCACCAGCACCGGACAGCCGGTCCATTGGTCGTGACAATTCGTCAAACTGGTGGAAACAAAACACTGTTCTCATGGGCACGCGGCCCCAGCTGGCTGCCGCCTCCGCCTGCCCGCCGGGGCACGGCTCAGGGGCGCGGGCAGTGGAACGGACCGCCAACGTCCGCACGGACCCTGTCGGCCTCTCCTCGTCCCCACGCGTCCACGCGGAACGCGATGTCCGTATCAGGGAGCTCAAAGGAGGGCCCCATGCGCCTCGCCCTACGCGAGATCGACAAGCCGTGGCCCGATCCAGCCCACCCCCACCCTCGTCCTGGCCGAGAGCCACGAGAGCGGTCGTGCCCGGGACTTGCACGGCCTCATCGCGCGCAGGTAAGCGCGCCGACGGCGTCGAGGCGGACATCGTGTCGTGCGTTGGGCTCATCGCGCGGTGCCGAGGTCGAGCGTCCACCACGGGCCGCCGTCGCCCTGGTGGACGCCGACCCCGATGTCGGTGAAGCCGCAGTCGAGGAGGCGGCTTCGGGCGCTCGGATCGGCTGTCAAGTCCGACATCACCGTAGCGGCGTCCTGTTGGCCGCGGGCGTTGGCCTCCATCGCCGCCGTCCACGGGTAGCCGGCCTCGTCGATCCGCCGGTTCGGCCCCGCACCGCCGGAGTCGTCCCGGCCGAGGTGGCGCCGGGCCGCCATGTCGTCGGCGTGCCGTTGGGCGGCGGACTGGAGGCGGCCGTCGGTGCGGAGGGGAGCACACCCAAGGACCCTGCGCTGGGCATTCATCATCGTGACCACCTGGTGGGCCGGCCCCTGGGCCGGGTCGGGACCGATCGTCGACGGCGTGGGTGCGGCGGGCGGGCGCGACACCGGGGCTGTGCTGGGGCGCGGGGACGGACGGACCGACGACGTGGCGGACGGCGTGGGCGACGAGGTGACCGACGGGCCCCCGGACGGGCTCTGCGCCCCTGCGGGAACGGCGGCGGAGGCCACCGGGGCGGGCCCGGCAATGGGAACGGCGGTGGGCTCCGCGGGCGGCGTGGGACGCGCCACCGACGTCTCCATCGCGTCGACCGGGCCCACCAGCACGGCTGACGGTGCCTGCACCGGGCCGCCGCAGAGGGCGGCGAGCACACACACGCCGGTCACCGCTCCTGCTACCGACAGCGAGACCCACACGCGGGTCGTCAGCGCGGTGACCGTCCGCCGCCTGCCCGAACGGCGGTTGCGGCGGTGCCCTGTGCCCGCCGGCGCGCCCACCGACGCCCCGGCCGTGAGAAGACCGGGCAGGGGTACCAGGGGCAGTCCCCCGAGGACGTCGTCGGCCGGCGTCAGGGCACCGGAGCGCCGGAAGCAGGTCACGCATCCGGAGGCGTGGCCGGCGATCCGCTCGCGCCAGCCGGGGTCGGGCACGCCGCTCCAGGACTCGACCAGGGCCCTCAGCTCTCCGCAGCCGGGCACGGCCGCCACCGCCCGCTGCGCAACGCGGGCGGCGGCGAGGCCGGCCGTCAACCGGTCCAGCAGTACCGCCGCCTGCTGGCGCGAGAGGTCCAGCGCTTCGGCCAGCTCGGGCCGGTCCAGGAAGCCGCAGGCCTCCAGCCACCACAGGGCCAGCACGTTCCACCTGGTGTCGCCGAGCCACCGGGTCGCCTCCGCGATCTCTCGCCGTTCGCCGGCCAGCTCCAGGCGTACGACCGTCAGGTCGACGAAGTCGACGGTGGGCCGGGCCGGTTCCTCCGGCCCACCACCGCCCCGGGCCGCTGACATCGCCCGGACGGCCAGACGGTGCCGGCGGACCTCGTCCACCGCAGTCGCCATCAGCCGCACGCGGAACCGGGCCGGGGCGTCGGGACCACCGTGCGCCTTCCTCGCCCGGACCACCGCCGCCCGGGCCACGGCGGCGCGCACCGCCTCATCCGTGCCCGGACACCCGTCGAGGGCCCGCCCGACGATGTTGTAGGCCAGGAGCAGCGCCTCGGTGAGGAGCCGAGTGGTCGTCTCGTCGTCCTCGGACCACGCCCGCACCGCGGGCCCGCTCGCAGTCAGCATCTGTCGTCCGTTCCCTTCATCGGTCTCTCCTTTGCCGCGCCCGGCCGGTCGGCGTCGCCGGTCAACCGGGCGCGGCAGGACAGGGGGACATCCCACCGGGTCGGACGGGGCCGCCAGGGCGGCTGCCGGGAGAGGTCATCCATCCGTGCCCGTTCCTGCTGTGCTCGCCGCCGGGGCGGGGTCGCTGGCCGGGTGCCGGCGTAGGACACACCGAGCATGGCTGCGCCGACGGCGAGCGCACCGCCGAGCGAGACGCTCAGCACGGCGAACCGACGGCCCCGAAAGCGCCGGCGGTGGCGGTTCGGCTGTGTGGTGACAGGCAAGGGATTCCTCTCTTGGCAGGGCACGGGAGCGGAGCGGGTGGCGCATGGGCGCGCATCCGCGGGTCCACCGGCCTCCTATCGGGGGGTGGCAGCGGGCACGGGTACCCGGCTCGGTGGCATGGGCGGCGCGGCGAGCAGGACGTGCGCGTACAGGCCCATGGCCGCGGCCGTCGCGATGAGAATGAACGGTCGGCGGATGCCGAGCCGGGCCGGCAGACCCAGCAGCAACCGAAGTGGCCCGCCCGGCGGCAGGTCGGCCCGGCGTCGGCGCCGAGGTGCCCGATGGTTCATCGCGAACCCCTTCCGCCCGCCGCCCTCGGCGCTGGCGGGGAGGACCGCGGACGGATCGTGCCGATGCGGTCGCGGTGGTCCAGGAGCTCCCTCGGCATGTCGAACGCCACCGCGGCCACCGTCTGTTCGCCCAGCGGGGTGTCGCGGTGGTAGGTGGCGACGAAGCGCTCGGAGCGCAGCGAACCCGCCACGACCTCGATCCGCTCGCCCAGCGCCGGGAGCCCGACGGCCTGTAGGCGGGTGCCGTGCTGCTCCGACCAGAACCTGGGGACGGGGGTGAACGGCGCCGCGCGGTCGGGCCCCAGCAGCAGCGAGTCCGCGGCGTGCTGGCCCATCTCGACGGCGTGGATGAGGTGTTCGACCCGGCGGGGCACGGCGTCGAAGCGCAGGTTGGGCCAGCGGGCGACGTCGCCCGCCGCCGCGATGTTCGGGACTGGCCGTCCCGCCAGGTCCACGGCGTGGCAGCCGGCGCTGCACAGGACTCCGTCGGCGACGTCCAGTCCGCTGCCGGTCAGCCAGTCCGTCCGGGGCACGCCGCCCAGGCCGAGGACGGCGAAGTCGGCCTCGACCGTCCCGCCGTCGTCCAGGCGCAGGCGCAGGCCGTCACCGGTGTCGGTCCACTCGGTGATCCGGGTGCTCAGCCGGACGTCGACGCCGGCCCGCGCCTGGATGCGCCCGACCACCCGGCCGAGCCGGGTGCCCAGCACCCTCCGCAGCAGCGGCGCGCTGTGCACCACGAGAGTGACCTCCAGGCCCATCTCCCGGAACGTGCAGGCCAGTTCGCAGCCCACGAAGCCGCCGCCGAGGATCAGCACGCGGCGGGCGCGGGCCGCGTACACGGCCGTCCGGATGGCGTCGGCGTCCTCCAACGTCCGTATGGTGCGGATGCGTTCGCTGGGGACCGGGGTCTCCGGCAGCCGCTTCGCGTCGACGCCGGTGGCGATCACCAGTCCGTCGTAGCGCAGTCGTTCACCGCCCCGGAGGAGCACGTACCGGTTCACCGGGTCGAGCCCGGTCAGGTGGGTGCCGAGCAGCCGGTGGGCGTCCAGCGGCTCGTCGGCCCGGAACGCGAGGTCCGCGCGGTCCAGCTCGCCGGAGAGGAACTGCTTCGACAGCGGCGGCCTGCTGTACGGACGGTGCAACTCCTCGCCCACGACCACGAGTTCACCGTCGAAGCCGCGTTCGCGGAGGCGGGCCGCCGCGCTGAGCCCGGCCAGGCCGCCACCGGCGACCACGATCCGCTGACCACCGGACGATGCGCTCGGACCGCGTCGGCCGGAGCGGCGCCCCGCACCGGGGCGCGCACTGCCCCGGACGGTGACCGCCTGCATCGGGCAGCACCGCGCCGCCTGGCGGGCCTGGGCGGCGAGCCGGGCCGGGAGGTTCGCCGTGTAGTGCAAGGAGCCGCTCTCCGAGATCCGAAAGACCTCGGGGGCCTCCTGCTGGCAGATGCCGTAGACATGGCAGCGGCTGTTGTCCACGCTGACCTTCACCGGCCCGCTCTCGGGCACGAGTTCGGGCCGAGTCGGACGGACGGGCCCGGGGTGGACCGGCGTCGGCGCAGGCCGGACCGGCCCCGGCGTCCCGATCACCGTGCGCCGCCCGGGTCGTTTCCGAAGGCACCCCTTCGAAGCCTGGACTCCGACGGCAGCACCCGGGTCATGAAGACGAAGAGGCAGGTGCCCGCGCCGGCGGCGACCGTCACCGCCACCCGGTCGAAGTGGCGCGGCTCCGGATGCACGGTGAAGATGTGCAACCAGACGAGTGCGAAAGCCGCGTAACCGAGCTGGTGGAACCGCAGCCAGCGCCGGTACCCGAGGCGGCGCTGCAGCCACACCGAGCACCCGACCGCGATTCCGAGCTCGGTGCCCAGGATGCCGAAGCCCACCGGGATCCTCTGCAGGCCGCCGGCGAACGGTACGACGAGCTCGTGCGCGCCGATCTCCCAGACCGGCTGGTAGCGGAAGGTCACCCCGTGGACCCCACCGAAGATCAGGGCGGAGAGGGCGACGGTCATGTGCGCGCCGTACACCGTGGGCCGGTTGACGATCCGCTGGAACCAGCGCATGCGCAGCATCGCGCCGAGAACGACCGCGGCCACCATGAGCACATAGGAGACCAGCGCCATCAGCCGGGCGATCTCGTGGACGCCCGGGTCGTAGGGCAGCTGCTTCTCGTACGCGTCCAGCGGTGAGCCGGGGATCGGGGCCGCCCCGACCCCGGGCGCCGCGTGGAGCGCGGACAGCAGGTGCGGCGCCGCTTCAGCAAACATGGTCAGGATCGGTCCTTGCCTTCTCGTCCGGGCGGGCGCCCCGCAGTGGCATCGCCACGGCAGGGGCGCCCGCGAGCGCTCGATCACGGCGGACGCGACGGGGTGGGGGAGTTCACCGCCCGTCCGCCGACGGAGCGCGTCGGCCGCACGGGGAAGGCGGGCCGACGCCACCGATCGTAGACACGTTCGAACGCGTGGATCGCGGCCCGCAGAGGACCCTAAAGAACCCCTAAGGTTCTGCTCACCCGTCCCTGCGTCGCCGCCACCGCAGCCTCGGAAGCCCGGGGTCGGCGGCCCGGTGGTCCTGCGCGGTGGCACGATCGAGCTCGACCTCCACCCGGGCGCCGCCCGACGCACCGCGCAGGATCCGCAGCTCTCCGCCGGTCGACGAGGCCGCGCGGCGGGCGATGTCCAGGCCCAGTCCGGTGGATCCGCCCGTGCTGGCACCCCGGGACAGGGCCAGGTCCGGATGCGGGATCCCGTCCCCGTCGTCCTCGACCACCAGGCAGGCGCCCCGCGCGGTGGGTCGGACGCTGACGCGCAGGGCCGTCCCCCGGGCGGTGTGTCGGAAGACGTTGCCGATGAGGGCGTCCACGACCGCGCCGAGTTCGTCCGCCGACAGGGCGACGGGCGTCGGGGCATCGGTGTCCGTGAAGACGCACTCCCGGTCCTGCTGTGCCGCCAACACCGCCCAGAAACCGACCCGTTGACGCGCCACTGCGGAGACCTCGCAGCCTCCGTCGTCCCTCCGGGCGGGACGTGCCTCCGACGCCCCGTCCTGCTGCCCGGACAGGTGCCGGGCGGGCCGCGTCCGGGCGGTGCGGATGATGGAGTCCACTTCGGACTCCAGCTGGCGGATCGCGGTGGACATCCGCTCCGCGCCGGGCACCTCGCCGACCTGTTCGTCGGCCAGGTGTAGCGCGGTCAGCGGTGTCCTCAGCCGGTGCGACAGATCGGCGATCAGCTCCCGTTCGTTGTCCAGCAGTTGGACGATCCGCTCGGCCATCGCGTTGAACGCCGAGCCCGCCTCGTGGAGCTCCCTGGGTCCGGCGGGCTCCACCCGGACGTCCAGATCGCCCGCCCCGAGCGCGTTCGCGGCCTGGGACAGACCGCGCGAGGAGCGCACCATCCTGGAGCCGAGCCGGTCGGCGACCAGCACCGAACCGGCCACCAGCAGCGCGGCCAGCACGGACATCACCGTCCAGCCGGTGGCCACGCCCCGGACCAGATCCTCCTCCGGCACGAACGCCTCGACCACGGCGACCCGGTCGCCGCCCAGCAGCACGGGCTGCAGATAGTCCCAGCCGCCGGGCACGTTCCGGCCCGCCGACTCGCGGTCGGCCGCCGCCGCGCTCAGCTGCCGCTCGGAGGCATGGCCGACGCCGATCGCGGTGCCATCCGGCAGATGGACGCACAGCCGGTCCGACGCGTCGAGGCCCGCCACCACCTGGCGCACCGCCGCCGGATCGGTGGAGACCGCCAGAACGGGCGCCAGTACTGCGGCGCGTTGCTGCGCCGACTGCGTCGCCTGACTGTGCACCTGGGTGCTCAACAACAGACCGAGCGGGATCAGGAAGGACAGCGCCACCATGGAGGTCACAGCCAGCGCGACCATGGCCAGGGTGACTCTCACAGCGGAGAGACCAGTTTCACACCGACGCCGTGAACGGTGTGAAGATAGCGCGGCCTCACGGCGCGCTCGCCGAGCTTGCGCCGCAGGCAGGAGAGATGGACGTCGACGGTCTGCTCGTCCACGTAGGGCTGGCGCCACACCTCGGCGAGGATCCGCTTGCGGGAGACCACCCGCCCGGCGTTCTCCACCAGGAAGGAAAGCAGGTCGAACTCACGGCGCGTCAGCCGTATCTCCTGCCCCGCCAGATGCGCGGTGCGCGCGAGCGGGTCGACGCGCAGCTCGCCGACGACCACCGGGGGGCGCTCCCCATCGGCCGCGTCCAACGCCCCGCCTGCGGCGGCGGAATGCGGCCCGTGCGCCCTGGCCGCCGCTTCCGCCCCGACCGCCACCGGTGCGCAGCGGCGCAGCACGGCGGACAGGCGGGCGGCCAACTGGGCGCCGGAGAAGGGCTTGACGAGGTAGTCGTCGGCACCGGCTTCTAGAATCCTGATGATCTCCCGCTCGTCGTCGCGTGCGGTGGCCACCAGCACCGGGACACGGGACAGGCCGCGGATCATGCGCAGGACGTTCTCGCCGTCCAGGTCCGGAAGCCCGAGGTCCAGCACGACCGCGTCCGGCGGGGACTGGGTGACCTCCTGCAGGGCGCTGAATCCGGCGGCGACGCCGCGCACCGTGTGGCCGCTCGCGGTCAGTGCGTTGACCAGTGATGTTCGAATGATCGGGTCGTCTTCGACGACGAGGACGGACGTCATGCGGCACACCGTAACCGATGGGCCAGGATGTCCCCATGAAGCCCGCATTGCGCTATCCGCTCATCTGGCTGGGGTGCACGGCCGTCGGCGTCACCGCGGTCGCCCTGACGGTGCGTGTGGTGATCCGTCCCGCCACGGCCGGTGTTCCGGCCGCCCGTTCGATCCCCACCACCGTCGTCACGGTGGCCCCCGCGCCCGTGGCGACGACAGCGACGGCCACCCCGACGCCGATCGCCGCCGCCTCCGCTGCCCCTGCTGCTCCGTCCGACCGGGCGACGCCCGCGCCGGCACCCACCGCCCGGAAGGTCTCGACGGGCAGCGTGGAACCGACCGCCGGTCGTTCCCAGCACCCAGCGGCCGACCGCGGTCCGTCCGCCTGCTCCCGGGACGCCGTGGTGCGGACGTACCAGGCCACCGGCGGTACGGCGACCGTCGCGGTGGACCCGAGCGTCGTCTGCCTGGTGTCCGCGGTGCCGGCCTCCGGCTACACGATGAAGGTGAAGCAACCCGGCCCCGCCTCGCTCGTGGTGGACTTCTCCGACGGAACTCAGACCTCCGAGATCAGCGTCACCAGCAGCTGAGCCGCCACTGACGCACACTGCGGCCCGATGCCTCCGCATGGTCGGCGGCATCGGGCCGCGCGGCGGCACGTTCCGGCTGGTTACGGCAGGTAGTACATCGGGTTCGGCAGCTTGAAGGTCCGGTCGGCGTGGCCGCCGGACAGGTCGCTCTGCTGGTCCCCGAAGTTGCCCACGATGTCGTAGCCGAGGCTCTCGATGTGGGCCCGGGTACCGGACTTGTACTCCACGACGGAGCAGCTCGCGCCGCAGCTCAGGTAGGGCGGGGGTGCGCTCTTGTCCTTCATGAACAGGTGCGACTCGTCCGCAGCGGGATACCCGACAGCCGCGAGGTTGGCGGCCGTGGCGGCGCGCTGGGCCTCGGGGCGGCCGGTGATGTAGAAGACCGTATAGCCCTGCTGCTGCGCCCGGGTCGCCAGTTCGTTCATGCCGAAGACGGCCGGCATGGTCTTGGTGGCGATGTACTGGGCGTTGCTGACGGGGTTGTAGACGAAGGTCGTCTCCAGCTCGTAGTTGTACGTGGACAGCGTGGTGTCGTCCACGTCGAGGACGATGGCCTTGTGGTCGCCGTGGTCGTGCTTCGCGCGCTGGACCAGGTACTTCTCGGCCTGGTTCTCGATGCCGCGCACCTGGACGGCGTAGTTGCTGTCGGGGGACGGCCAGTGCTCGCCCTTGGCGTCGACCGTGTCACCGTAGTACGCCTTGATCTCGGCCACTTCGTCGGTCATGTTCGTGATCTGACGGTCGGTCCTGGGGGCTTTGGCGTCCGCCGACGCGAGTCCTCCGCCGGCCACCACCGCGCCGGCGACCACGCCGACGGCAAGGGCGGCCAAGCCGCGGGCAGGTGACGTCAAGGTACTTCTGCGCATGAGGGTTGGCTCCTTCTGCCGCGCGCCACGAGGGGCGCGAGTCGCCCGTCGAGCGGCGCGGCGGCTCCGTGCTGCCCCGCACCGTAGGGTCGGTGAACCTGGCAGGTCAAGGCTCGTCTACGCGCATGGTCTACGCGCGATACCGGCCGGACCGCGTCTCAGCAGATGAAATATCAACCTGATTGTGTTCTACAGACTGTTGCGGCGAGTTCGGGCTGTGGCAATCTTTCGTTCACTTCGTCGGACCGTCATCCGGTCGACGCGCGCCGTTCCCCGTGCGCTGTCCTTCCTGCGCGCCGTCGTGCCCGCACATCGTCGTGCCTGCACATCGCCATGCCCGCACATCGTCGTGCCCGCGCGCTGCCGTTCACGCGCGCCCCAACCCCCGTCCCCGCCCGACAAGGAGTCAGCATGGGCACCCGACGCCCCACCGTCGTCGCCCTGGCCGCAGCCGCGGCCCTCGGCGCAGGCCTGCTCGCCGTCCCGCAGGCCTTCGCCGCCGGCGAGCGCCCCGACGCCCGCCATCGCGAGAGCGGATGCGTCATGCAGGCCGGAGACAACCGGGTCGACCACGTCATCTATCTGACGTTCGACAACGTGCACTTCACCCGCGACAACCCGAACGTGCCCTCCGACCTGGAGCAGATGCCACACCTGCTCGACTTCCTGGAGCACAACGGGACGGTCGACACCTCCCACCACACCCCGCTGATCGCGCACACCGGCAACGACATCCTCACGCAGCTCACCGGCCTGTACGGCGGCGATCACGGGCAGCCGGTGTCCAACTCCTACCGGTACTACAAGTCTGACGGGACGAGCACCTCCGCTCGCACCTTCGCCTACTGGACCGACGGCATCGCCGATCCGGCCACCCCCACCCCCAGCGACACCGCGCCGACCATGGTCACCCCGGACGGCCGGAACACCCCCGCCCCCTGGACCGCCTACACGCGGGCGGGCTGCGACTTCGGCGCGGTCTCGGTGGCCAACACCGTGCTGGAGAACACCACCTCCGACGTCGCCAAGGTCTTCGGACCTGACTCCCCCGAGGCCGCCGAGGCCAAGGCCGACCCGGTCCGGGCCCAGGCCGACATCGTCGGCATCGGCGTCCACTGCGCGCAGGGCTCCGCGCGCTGTACCACCCCCGCCGCGCGGCCGGACCTGCTGCCCGACGAACCCGGCGGCTACCACGGGTACCAGGCGCTCTACGGCGCCCACAGCGTCGACGCCGTGATCTCCCCCGACCACCCGGTCCGCGCGATCGGCGGAGCCCCCGTCGCGGACAAGGCCGGCAACCCGGGCTTCCCCGGCTTCGACTCGATGTCCGCCGACAACACCCTCGGCTACCTCGCCAGCATGCAGGAAGCCGGCGTGCCCGTCACCTACGGCTACATCTCGGACGCCCACGACCGCTACCCCGGCGGCACCGCCTTCGGCCCCGGCGAAGCCGGATACGTCGCCCAGCTCAAGTCCTACGACCAGGCCTTCGACGGCTTCTTCCGCCGCCTGGCCAAGGACGGCATCACCCCCGCCAACAGCCTCTTCGTCGTCACCTCCGACGAGAACGATCACTTCGTGGGCGGCAAGTCCAGCCCGGCCGGCTGCGACGGCGTCACCACCCCCTGCAGCTACCAGCAGATCGGTGAGATCAACGCCAACGTCCGCGGACTGCTCGCCACCCAGCAACACCTCACCACCCCCTTCCAGCTGAAGTCCGAGTCCGCCCCGAGCTTCTACCTCGACGGCAACCCCGCCTCCGACGCCGCCACCACCCGCGACTTCGAACGTGCCGTCTCCAAGCTGACCGCGGTCAACCCGCTCACCGGCACCACCGAACCGATCAGCCACCAACTCGCCGACCGCGCCGAGATGAAGATCCTCCACATGGTCACCGGCGACCCCCTGCGCACCGCCACCTTCACCGACTTCCTCGACCCGAACTACCTCGCCGTCGCCGGCGCCGCGAACTGCGCGACCCCCTGCGTGGGCCTGAACGCGGAGGAGGCCTGGAACCACGGCGACTTCGCGCCCGACATCAACACCACCTGGCTCGGCCTGGCCGGCCCGGGCGTCAAGCACCTCGGCGCGACCGGCGCCGTCTGGTCCGACCACACCGACATCCGCCCCACCATGCTCGCCCTGCTCGGCCTGCACGACGTGTACGCCCACGACGGCCGCGTCCTGACCGAGTTCCTCTCCCCCTGCGCACTCCCGAGAAGCCTGCGCGCTGCCGACCAGGCCGACTACCGCCGGCTGGCCACCGACTTCAAGCAACTCGACGCGGGCGTCGGAGAGTTCGCCTCCGCCACGCTCGCCGCCGCCACCATGGCCGCAGCCTCCGACACCCCCGGCGACACCCGCTACAAGGACACCGAAGCCAAGCTCGCCGCCCTCGGCGCACAGCGCGACCGCCTCGCCCGGCAGATCGGCGACCTCCTCGACACCACCGCCCCCGGATCCGGCCGACTCACTCCGGCAACGGCCAGGAACCTCGCCCGCCAGGCCGAGGACCTGATCCACCAGGCCGACCGGCTCGCCCGCGGCTGACCCCGCCACTCGGCGGTGGGCGGGACCTCCCCGCCCACCGCCGCAGCGTGTCCACCCATCACCCCACGTCACCCGCGCCCAGGACTCACCCATGCCCCGAACACCCGTCGGCCGGGCAGCACTGGCCGCCACGGTCCTCTG
The DNA here is from genome assembly GCF_027627435.1 of Kitasatospora cathayae. Taxonomy (GTDB): domain Bacteria; phylum Actinomycetota; class Actinomycetes; order Streptomycetales; family Streptomycetaceae; genus Kitasatospora; species Kitasatospora cathayae. The sequence goes on from NZ_CP115450.1 coordinate 2,510,622, forward strand.
CGGCCTGCTGGCAGCCAGCTGCGCCTCCGCCCCGGCCCCATCCGACTCGCCCTCCGCCCTACGGGCCCGGCTGCCGCAGTCGATCCGCGCCGCCGGCGAACTGCGCATCGGCTCCTACCTCAACTACGTCCCGGTCGAGTTCAAGGACCCTGGCGGCTCACCCATCGGCCTCGACCCGGATCTCGCCACGGCCCTCGGCTCCTACCTCGGCCTGCGCGTCAAGATCCTCGACATGCCCTTCAAGGACCTCATCCCGGCCGTCCAGTCCGGGAAACTCGATCTGGCGATGTCGGCCGTCATCGACTCCCGCGACCGCCAGCAGGGCAAGGACGCCACCGGCCACGTCACCAACCCGGGCGTGGACTTCGTCGACTACTTCCTCACCGGCACCTCGATCCTGGTCAAGGCGGGCAACCCGCTGGGCCTCACCACCCTGGACAGCCTGTGCGGCCGCACCATCGCCGTACAGACCAACTCCGTCCAGATCAAAGTCGCCAATGCCCAGTCCGCCGCCTGCAGCAGAACCGGCAAGCCGCTCCGGATCGACTCCACGGACACCGACGCCCAGGCCGTGGCCGAGGTCTCCTCCGGAACCGCCGCCGCCGACCTCAACGACTACCCCGCCGCCGCCTACAACACCACCGCGCCGAACCACAAAGGCATGTTCCAACTGGTCGGCAAATACCAGGAGTCAAGCCTCTACGGGATCGTGGTCGGCCGGGACCGGCAGGACCTGTCCGACGTGCTGTCCCGGGCCCTCGACCAGCTGATCGGCAACGGCACCTACCAAAAGATCCTCGACAAGTGGAACGTCGGCAACGGTGCCGTCGTCAGTGCCACCGTGAACGCCGGGCTCTGACCCCGGCCCCACACCGACGGCCGGGCACACCGTGCCCGGGGCAGTGCGCCCCGGGCACGCCGCCGTGCACCGCTCCGGCCTGCCGACCTGTGGCCCGCTCCCGGCGGGACTCAACACAGCTTCGGGAAAACGTTATCTCCAGGCTCCGTTCGATTCTCCTTCACTGCCGGACCCCACCGGCATTCCCTGGACCACACGGAGCAACAACACATGCAGGCCCACGAAGACCAGCCGACCCAGCACATACCCCCGGTGAGCGGAGACGGCCGATCCCCCGACGGTCGCCGCAGGAAGGAGCGTGGTCGCCGCACCAACAGCCGGACCGTGAGACGAGTCACCATCGGCCTGTCCGTCATCGGCGCCGCCGGACTCTCCTTCGCCGGCGTCGCCCTGGTCACCACGACGGACCCGACGTCGAACACGGCCGGCAGCCACGACGCCCCGATCAGCACGACGGTCGCACCGACCGAAACCGGCCACGCAACCCCGGTCACCATACTTCCGACCGCCACGCCGACCTCCCCCGCTGCTCCCGCGGCCCCGTCCCCTTCGGCTACCCCGTCGCCCACCAGCACCCCCTCCCCCCTCAAGCCCACCCCCAAGCCGGTGCCGACGCCCGCGCGAACCGCACACCCCTCGGCAGCCAACACCGCCGCACCGGCCCCGAAGCCCGCAGCCACCGCGCAGGTCCCCGCCGATCCCGCCTCCGGACCGGTCGGACCGGACCCGGTGCTCCCGGGCCCACGGTCGTCCTCCCAGTCCGTCAGTGACGCCGAGGCCGAGTCCCTGCAACTGCTCAACGGCGAGCGCGCCACGGTCGGGCTCCCTCCCCTGACTCTCAAGTCCGACCTGAGCGACTACGCCCGCAACTGGGCCCACCACATGCGCGACAACGGCTTCGGCCACTCCAGCAGCGCAAACTCCCAGTACCTGGTGACCGGCTCCCGGACCTGGATCGGCGAGAACATCGTCTGGTGGAGCGACGCCTCGATGACCGCCCAGGAGGCGGCGGAGAAGTTCCAGTCGATGTGGCGCCACAGCCCGGGCCACTACAAGGCCCAGACCAACCCCTCGTTCACCGAGGTCGGTGTCGGGATCTACCACGACGAGACCGGCTGGTGGGGAGTGCACAACTTCTCCGACGGTCGGTAGGCCGACCGAGACCGTGGCTCGGGGTCTCTGCCCAGGCGCGTCACTACGCGACGGGCCCTCCAGGGACGGTAGCCACAGGGCGGGTGAGGTTGTCGCAGCCGGAGCCACGCCGGAGATCGGCACTCCCCTGACGAGGGCCTTGAGGGTGCCCTCGATCCTGAGCGGGTCGTCCGGCTGCCCTGCTCGATGTGGTCGAGCACCACAAGGTCCGGGTGGTCGTAGAGGGCTGTCTATAGGTGAGCGGCGGCCACTTCCCGGCGCAGGCGTCGGCGCAGGTGCCCACGGACGGCTTGGCGGTGTCCTTGTACACGGTCCGGTCGGCGGAGTCGGTGACGCTCGGTCCGAGCGTCACCGACTTCACGGTGGCGATCCGGACGCCAGAGGAGTCACCGGTCGCCTGGGCCTTGCCGCCGGAGACGGCGGCCGTGTCGGGCCCGCAGGCGGTGGCGGCGAGCGCGAGCACGGCGAGGCCGGAGACGGCGAGCAGGAGGCGCGCAGCGAAGGCGGAACAGCGAACCTGGGGATGACGAACTCCCTTTGGGCACCTGGTGGTTGAAGATTCGGACAGTCATCGCCCGCACCTCCTCCACGCGGATCCGCGGCGGGAACGCTTCAAGGCCGCCGGACATATTCTTCGACTCGGGCCCGACCTCCGACTGGCTTCCGCCCCTGATTCCCGCCCGCTCACGGGCCGGGCCGCGGGGTCGCTGGACACCCGGCGGCCCCGCTGCCGTGCCCGACCAGGCGGCGACTGTCGCGCACACCCGTGAGAGCCACTACCTCCGCCTATGACTCCGTAGCCATATTGTCATAGTTAGGGCGATTTTTTTGATATATGAACTACTTGATTATCTTTAGATCTATTTACTTGCAATCTTTTGACCGGATGTCAACTGCCGGGCCTGTGTGACGTGAATGACAATGTCTTGTGATCACCGATTCGGCTTGCCTAGCGTGCAGGCGTTCGCATCTGCGGACCCTGTCGTCGGGACGCCGAGTCCTGCCCACCGGCCGGCAGGACGTCGAGCTCTGCGTCGGGCAGGAGCGGGGGACCCAGGAAGTCGCCGTGTCCGCTCGGCCCGTCCAACGGGCCTGCCGGGACGCGGCTAGGGGTGAAGCCGCTCATACGCGGCCGGGCTACCTCGCGGCCCGAACCCGACAGCTCACCTCGCAGGCGTCGCCGAGGGGTCCCCCCATGCTGTCTTCCCGCCGTGGCCGACACCGTCGATCGCGCCGCAGCCGCGTCCCGCGCCTGGCCACCACCGCCGGATTCGTCGGCGTCGGCCTGGCTATGCCGCTGATCACCGCCAGCACAAGCTCCGCCGCCTCCGTCCGCCACCCCCACCATCACCCCCACAGTCCCGTGGCGTCCGCCGCCGTTCCGGCGCAGCGCCACGACGCCTACGCTCCCGGCAGCGCCCCTGGCCGCGGGAGCTCCCCGTGGGCCTTCGCCGCGCCCACCGCCTCGGGCGTACCGACGGCCTCTGCAGCGCCGACCGCCGTGTCCGCCCATGCCTCCACCGCGCCGCCCCCGGCTTCGCCTACGGTCCCGGCCTCCCACACCTCCTGGCACCCGTCGGCATCCTCGTCGCCGTCGGCCACATCGGCCCCCGCCCCCACCGCGACGTCGACGCCCGCTGCTGCCTCCACCTCCGCGGCCGCTCCGTCGGCCACGCCGACGGCCTCCGCGAGCCCGACCGCGGCCGGCTCGGACGCCGTCCAACAAGTACTCGCTCTGATCAACCAGGCCCGAGCCACCCATGGCCTGCCGGCGTACACCATCAGCGCGGGCCTGACCAGCAGCGCCCAAGCCCACAACCAGGTGATGGCCGCCGGCTGCGGCCTGTCCCACCAGTGCCCGAACGAGAGCGGACTGGGTGCCCGGGAGAGCGCCGCAGGCGTCCAGTGGACCTCCGCCGGGGAGAACATAGGCGACGGCGGCCCGGTCGGCACCGGGGCGCAGGACATCGCCGCCGAGGCGGTGGCCCTGACCCAGGACATGCTGAACGAGCAGCCGCCGAACGACGGCCACCGGCAGAACATCCTGAGCGCCTCGTTCACTCACGTCGGCATCGCTGTCCACCGGGACGCCGGCGGTACCGTCTGGATGTCTCAGGACTTCTCCAACTGAGTCCGGGCCGACCGCACACCGTCGGGGCGGCCGCATCACGCGGCCGCCCCCGACGACCAGGTACCTTCCACGTGCGAGCTGTGGGCGCGGGCGGTGGCCGGCACCGACAGCGTGCTGCCGGGCGTTGACTCGCAACCAGCAGGTCGTTCTGACCGTGGGCAGCGAGCGCTGGTCCGCCGACACTGCGTCTTGTCCCGCTGCGCAACGCGGCCGCCACCGGGACCGGCCGTGTCGGCGCAACCACGGCCGCGAAGTCCATCTGCGGGGCCGAGGACCCGGTTCAGCCGGTCCAGCAGCTCACCCGTCGAGCCACCGTCCCGCCAGGAGATCCCCACCCACCGCCACGGCGTCCGCCCGACCACTGCCACGAGGTGTGACCGGGCAGACCGTGCGCCTCCATTCCGCGGTCCGCTCCTCGTCGCCCTGGCCGGGTGCGTCACCGCGGATCTGCCGGCGAAACAGGGGCCTGGCGGACGGGGCGGAGTTGGAGTGCGAAAACCGCTTTTCGGATTTTGTTATCGAGGCCCGGTTCGTCGGTCTCCTGGGGGTCGGCGTGAACGACGCGTCGACGAGGAGCGAAGGCGGATCCATGAGCAGTGAGTTCGAGACCGTGGTGATCGATGCGGTGGCGTCCGAGCCGGACGCTGCGGGAGGTGGCCGCTCGGGGATGGCGCGGCACGAGCGCGGGCGTGGTCGGCGGAGGGCTGCGCGGCCACGTGGGAAGGCGGCGGTTGCCGGAGTGGTGGGGCTGGTCGCGGTCACGGGTGGGGTGCTCGCTGCCGCGGCGTCCTCCGGGGGTGGAGCCGCTTCGCCGTCCGCCGCGGCCGGCGTGTTGTCGCCGGGGCCCGGTGTCACGTTCGTTTCCTCGGCCCAGCCGACCAGTACGCCGAGCTGGGCGGTCACTGCGACCGCGACCGCGAGTGCCGCGGCGACCCCGACAGCGAATCCGTCGACGCCCCCGCCGACGACCAGCATGCCGAGCGCTACGCCTACCGTTCGGAAGGCGCAGGCGAGGCCGACGAGCGGTGCTCCGGCGATCCCGGCGAGCAGTGCCCCGGCGGTCCCGACGGCCCCCAAGCCCACCAGTCCCGCCACGCACAGCGCGCCGGTCGCGGGAACACCGGCGACCGGTACCGCTGCCCAGTTCGCCCAGCAGATCGTCGACGCGGTCAACGCCGAACGCGCCAAGGCCGGCTGCAAGCCGCTCACCGTGAACGCGAAGCTGCAGGCCGTGGCGCAGGAGCACTCCGACGACATGGCCGCCCGCAACTACTACGAGCACGACACCCCGGAAGGCGTCGACCCCGGCACCCGGATAACCAACGCCGGGTACGGCTGGCAGAACTGGGGCGAGAACATCTACGAGAGCCCGAAGGACCCCGCCACGGCCATGGACGGCTGGATGAAGAGTCCCGCACACCGCGACAACATCCTGGACTGCGTCTTCACGGAGACCGGTGTCGGCGTGAACCTCAGCGCCAACGGGCCCTGGTGGACCGAGGACTTCGCCCGTCCCCAGTGAGCGGACGGTGAGCCCCACCGCCGGCTCGATTTCTGTCATTCCCACCCTCTCGCCGGGGTCTCACATGGCGCGGGAGGAACGATCACCCAGTTGAGGACGACGGACGCTGATGAACAGTGAAAGCGGCAGCAAGACGGTCGCCGCGGCGCAGGCAGGGAACGCGGCGGCCCGGGAACGGTTGATAGCCGACCACCTTCCGCTGATCTACAACATCGTCGGCCGCGCGCTGGACGGCCATGCCGACGTGGACGACGTGGTGCAGGAAACCATGCTCCGCGTCGTCAACTCCCTGGACACGCTGCGCGAGCCGTCCTCCTTCCGGTCCTGGCTGGTGGCGGTGGCGATGAACGAGGTCCGTCGGCGCTGGACGGCACGGAAGGCGGCACCCGTGCCGGGCCTGCAGGAACTGACGCAGGTCGTCGATCCAGCCGCCGACTTCGTGGACCTGACCATCCTGCGGCTCGGCCTGACGGGCCAGCGCAGGGAGGTCGCCGAAGCCACCCGCTGGCTGGACGAGCGCGAGCGCGACCTACTCTCCCTCTGGTGGCTGGAGACCGGCGGTGAGCTCACCCGGGCCGAACTGGCGACAGCCCTCAACCTCACACCGCAGCACACCGCCGTACGGGTCCAGCGGATGAAGGAACAACTGGAGATCGGCCGCCTGGTGGTGCGAGTACTCGCCGCCGACCCGCCGTGCGCCGAACTGTCGGCGCTCACCACGGCCTGGGACGGGAAGCCGGCCGTACTGTGGCGCAAACGCATCGCCAGGCACGCCCGGAACTGTCCGCACTGCGCGGGGCACCAGCACAGTCTGGTACCGGTCGAGGGACTGCTCGCCGGCCTCCCGCTGCTGCTCCCGCCACCGCACCTGGCCGCCTCACCGCACCTGGCCGCGTTCGCCACCACGGCCGCGCAGCAGGCACTCTCCCGCACAGCGCGCGCGGCGACACGCTCGGCCGCCCCGACACGCAGGCTCCACCCGCGCCATGGGCGGGCGGTCAGGACTGCCAAGGCAGCCACGGGAGTCGCGGCCGCCTTGACCGTCCTCGCCGGAGTGCAGATCCTCCGACCCGGCCCCGACCACACCACGCCCGCTCCCGCGGTCGCGGTCACGCCCGCATCCCCGGCGCCGGCCCCCACCAGGCCATCTCCCGCACCAACCGTCACCGAACCCCAGTCCCCGCCCGCCACCACCACTCCTCCTCGCCAGGCCACGCCCACCCCGACCCCCTCCACGCCCACACCCCAGAAGACACTCGAACAGCAACTCGTCGACCTGATCAACATCCGACGGGCGAAGAACGGCTGCAGGCCGCTGCGCGTCAACCAGCGCCTGCACACGGCCGCCCAAGGGCATTCCGACGACATGGCCGTCGCCGGCTACTTCGACCACGTCGACCCGCGCGGCAACCACGCCGACGGCCGCATGACCGCCTCCGGCTACCAGTGGAGTGTGTGGGCCGAGAACCTCGACCGGGACACGAACTCGCCGAACACCGTGCTGAAGGACTGGTCGGACGGCGCGATCCACCAGCAGAACATGCTCGACTGCCAGTACACCGACGCCGGCGTCGGCACCGCCCCCACCCCGAACGGCCTGCTCTGGACCCTCGACCTGGGCAGCCCAGGCTGACAGCCCTACCAGTCCGCCATTCGCATGCCACTCTCAGCGGGCCAGGAACGTCCGTCGAGCCGTCAGCATGCGCGAAGACGCACTCGTACGGGGTGCCGCGGAACTCAGTCCACAACTCGCGCCCGGACGCCCGGTCCGAGGCGAGCAGTTGGAAGAAGTCGTTGCGGCCGCCGCGCCTGGCCGTGTGCCAGTCAACAGCTTGAGTCCGACCGCTCGGACGTCGCTCTTCCGGTCCCGGTCCGGGACGTCGTGGTAGGCGAGGCGCAGGAGCTCGGCGCAGCTCGCCTCCATCGGCGCGGGAGATGGCGAACGATTCCTGGCGCTACGTCAGGAATTCTCGCCTGCCCCCTACGTCGCCTACATCTTCAACGAAGGCGGCTGCGGCTGCGGCTGCCTCATCGTCGCTCGACCCACCCGGCCCTCGGGCAGCAACTGGACCTGTCGGCGCGCACTTGACCGACGGCAGATACGTCAAGTGCGAAGCCTCCGGCCAGAAGGTTCGATCACGGCGAGCAACCATCGCACCCATAGCAGTGATCGATAAATCCGACATAGAACCCGAAGCGGCGCATATGATCGCCAGCTAACGGCTCGCGCAGCCCGCAGCGCCACCAATGAACCGTGGAAACCGTGAGACGAATGTGAGAGGCAGGCTCCACAACACACCAAAGGCCGCTCCCTCACGAAGGAGGAAGCGGCCTCTGACCTGCGACAACGGGGCGAACCCCAGTCGGGACGACAGGATTTGAACCTGCGACCCCTTGACCCCCAGGGGGTTCAACTAGTGTCGACAGCCGAGGCCTCACGGCCTCGGCTTTCTTGTTGCTCAAGTGAACTGAAAACCAGGGAAGTTGAAACTCGTCATGGAGATCCACGATCGGCAGAGCCAGAACCCGTCGGATGCCCAGGCTGGTTTCAAGTTCGTACATAGATGCCCGCTATCGCCCACGGGCGCTCATGGGCGTCACCAGGCACAGTCCCAAACTGGTCCCCAAATGGTCCCCAGGCCCCCGACCCGCCTTTGTCACCGCGAGTGACAGTAGTCTGTCGACCCTTCAGCAGGCCCCCTCTGCCGACCGCCGCAGCCCGTCCTGCATTGCCCCTGGCCAGACGAGGCGGTCCGGTCGGATCAGGGTCGACTACCCACTGGATTCGGATAGTGATCTTTCGGACGGCGTGTCGTCTTGAGCGTGTCCTCGCCATGCGGTTCTGACGTGCTTCGCGCACCGCCCGACGCGCTCTGCCGCCACACCCGACACAGCAGCCACTCTTGCCTCAGATTTACCACCCAGTCCGGGAGAAGGGGAAGTTCGTGGAACAGCGTGCGCAGCGAGGCAGGGTGTATCGGCGGTGTGAGTGCCGGGAGGAGGGCGGGCGGCAGTTGGGTGCGTGGTGTGTGCGGTTGTTGGAGGAGGCCGAGGTCGCGGCCTATCTCGCCGGGATCCGGCCGGAGTTGCTGACGCCGGCCCGTCCGGTCGCGGCCAGGGGTCACGCCGCCCGCGCTGGAAGTTCTCCGCCTGCTGCGCGGCTTCGGCCGCAGCCGCCGCGAGCGCGCTGCCGCCCGGGGGCTGACGAACGCGTCGATCGGTCTGCTGCCGCCCTGGGCCCGGGCCGAACTCGCCCTCCGGCGGACCTCGTTGGTCCGTATGGTCTGGGACCGCCCGCCGGCGCGGGCCGGCGGCCGGGTCATGGTCCGGGCCTGCGGTCCCTCACCGATCCGCGCCGCCACCCACGCCCGGGCCGCCGCCGCGCCCCGGGCGGCGGGGACCTGACGCACCCCCGGGGCCCGCGCGGCCGCGCCGTCACAGTCCGGCCAGGATCTCCTTGGCCTGGGCGGACTCCGGCAGGCCGATCGAGGTCAGGAGTTCCACCGCCTCCGTCAGCCGTTGCCGCGCCAGGTCCCGTTCACCTGCCGCCTCGAACGCGGTGCCCACCAGGCGGAGCGCACGGGCCTCCGCTGCCCGCCAACCGAGCCGGCGGGCAACGGCCACGGCTCGCTCGCCGCACTCCGCGGCGTCCGAGGCCCGGTTCGCGGCCAGGAGGGCGGCGGTCTCCGACACCCCGTTCAGGACCTCGAACGCGGGGTACCCGTTGCGGGCCCCGAGTTCCGCACTCTGCCGGTGCCGGGCGACGGCCTCCTCGAACTCCCCGAGGTGCCGGGTCACCACTCCCAGCTGGTACAGGGCGTGGGCGTGCCCGAAGTGGTCCTTCGACGCCCGGACGCTCTCCAGGGCGGCCCGACAGGTCGTCGCCGCGTCGTCCAGCCGGCCCAGCCGCAGCAGCGAACTAACGCTGTTCAGCAGCGAGTTGCCGACTCCCCAGGCGTTGCCGCAGTCCTCGCCGACGGCGATCGCCCGGCGGAATCCGGCCTCGGCCCGTTCCCAGTCGCCCTGGCACTGCCACACCAGGGCCTGCCGGGTGAGCGTCTCGGTGCGCACGGCCTCGTCCCCGACCATGAGCATCGCCTGTTCCGCCTGGTGGAGCGTCTTCTCGGCCTCGTCGAAGCGGCCCACCATGGTCAGGGCGCTTCCGAGCGCGTGCCCGATGCGTCCCGCCGCCCGCAGGTGCCCCTGCTCCTCGGCGACGTCCAGGATCCTGCGGGCCGGGGAGACCAGGCAGTCCCACCGGAACGAGCGGTCCAGGAGCGGTTCGAGGGCGAGCACCAGATTGGCGACCGGACCGATGGCCGCGGGCGCGGCTTCCAGCACCTGTTCGGCGACGGCGAGCAGGGTCGAGGGCTCGGGCAGGCCCCGGGGCGGTCCGTCGTCGGGGGCGGTGTGCGACGGGCCGGGCGGCGCGGCGGGCAGCAGCAGGCCGACGAGCGGATGGCCCGGACGGTGCCGGGCGTAGGCGGCGCAGGCCAGGGTCAGGAAGTGGTCCAGCAGCCGGGTGAGGGCCGCCGCCCGTTCCTCGGGCCGGTCCTGCTCCTCCGACCGCGCCGCCGCGAACTCCCGGAGCAGGTCGTGGAAGCGGTAGGTATCGGGGACCGGTGTTTCGAGCAGTCCGAGGTCGGCCAGCCGCTCCAGACATCGCCCGGTCTCGGCCGGCGGCAGCCCGGCGAGCGCTGCCGCGCCTTCGGTGTCGGTGGTCGGCTGCCGCGGTATCGCCATGAGCCGGAACAGCCGGGCCTCCTCGTCGCCGAGCAGGTCGTAGCTGTGCCGGAAGCAGGTGGCCAGCCCGTCCGCGCCGCCGGCGGGCGCGTCCATGGCCCAGCGGGACCCGTCGAGCAGGCGGACCATGTCGGACAGCGACCACGCGGGCCGGGCCACCAGGCGGGATCCGGCGAGCCGCAGCGCCAGCGGCAGCCCTCCGCACCGGGTGGCCAGTGCCGCGGCCGCTTCCGGCTCCGCCGCGACACGTTCGAGTCCGGCGATCCGGCGGAACAGGGCCAGCGCCTTGTTGGTGGGCAGCACGTCGAGCCGCAGCTGCGGTGCGGCCGGCAGTTCCGGGATCGTGGTGCGGCTGGTCACCACCACCGCACAGTCCGGTGTGCCCGGCAGCAGCGCCTCGATCTGGGGGTAGTTCCGGGCGTCGTCGAGCACCACCAGGATCCGGCGCCCCGCCAGCCTGGTCCGATAGAGCGCCGCACGCCCCTCCTGGTCGTCGGGGATCACGGAGTCCGCCACACCGAGCGCCCGAAGGAAGCCGGCCAGGACCACGGCGGGGTCGGCCGGGTCCTCCCGCATGCCCCGGAGGTTGGCGTAGAGCTGTCCGTCGGGAAAGTGCCCGCGCAGCCGCTGGGCCGCGTGGACGGCGAGCGTGGTCTTTCCGACGCCTCCCATGCCGCTGACGGCAGCGATCATCAGGCCCTCGGCGCTGGTCGGCGTCAGCGCCTCCACCAGCGTCCGCATCTCCTCGTCGCGTCCGGTGAAGTCACCTGGCACGTAGGGAAGTTGCGCCGGAGGTGGCAGTGCCGCAGCGAGCCCGTCAGCCTTCTCCGGTGCTCGCCGCGAAGGCGGGGAGTCGGCCACGGTCCGTACGGTTCCGTTCCGGCCGCTGTGCGCCCGCGCGGTGTCGAGCAGCAGGTCCAGCCGGCCGTCGCCAGGGTGTTCCTCGCACAGCGCGGTCAGCTCGGGGATCAGCCGGGCGTGGTGCCCCAGTTGCAGGTCGAGTTCGATCCGCTCCAGCAGAACGGCCAGGCGCAGCTCGGACAGGCGCTCGCGGTGGATGCGGGCGTGCGGGCCCGGCAGCCCCGCCAGGGGGACGCCCCGCCACCAGGTCAGCGCGCGTGCCAGCAGTTCTGCCGCGGCGCCCGGCCCGTCGGTGGTGAGCCGGGCGCGGGCCCGGGCCACCTGCTCCTCGAACGCGTCGAGGTCCAGGGCGCCGGGTGCGACGCGCAAGGCGTAGGACTTTCCATGGGTGGCGATCTCGGGCCCGAGCGCGTGGCGCAGCCGGTGGACATAGAGCCGTACCGTGCCCGCCGCGGCGCGGGGCGGCTCCTCGCCCCACAGGCCGTCGATCAGTTCGTCGAGCCCCACCGTCGTGTTGCGCCGCAGCAGCAACATGGCCAGCAGCGCGCGCTGTTGGGGGGGCCCGACGGGAAGCGGATCCTCACCCCGCAGCACCCCGACCGTTCCCAGCACGGTGTAGCACGGCCCGGACGGCATGCCGGTCATCGGCGTCGACTCCCTCGTTCCCCCGTACCCGGCGATGGCGGACGGCCGGGACGGAAACCTTAACAAGTCGCCGTTCCGGATCAGGACCGTGTGCGATCGGGAGCTGACGGAAAGTCGGGATTCCGGAGGGAGCGTGCGGTGCCCCAAGTCGGCCTGCCGGTGGCCGGAATGGGAAGAACAGGCCGCGGGGCTGGACCCCGCGGCCTGTGGTACTTCGCGACCGATCTCACCGTCTCCGGTGAGTACGGTGCGTCAGCCCACGAAGCTGGTGTTGTGGCACTGGAAGCTGGCGGTGCTCGCGAGCAGCACCTCGTTGTCCTCGTGGGCGTCGAGCTGCTGGAGGCTGAGGATCGACATGGGTACAACTCCTTCTGTTGGTCGGGGATTTCGCCGGGCCTGGTGAGGCCGACGGACTCCTGGGGGCCGGCGGTCCGCGGTGTCGGACCGCCGGCGAGGGGTGCGCAGGTCACCCGCTCAGATGGTGGTGCCGTGGCACGCCCAGCTGAGGGCGCTGGCCAGGAACGGCTCGTTGTCCTCGGAACCCTGGAGCTGCTGGAGGTTGAGGATGGACATGGTGGTCACCTCCTTCGGGTGGGTGGGGGTTGCGCCGCGCCGGTCGAGGCGCAGCGGGCTCAGGAGGCGGCGGAGGCCGGGGCCGTTCCGCCGAGCAGGGGAAGAAGAAGGTCGGTGCGGCGGTGGGCGGCGTCCATCGCCAGGAGCACGCCGGCCGACCCGGTGGCGAGGTCCATCGACAGCCGGACCAGGTGGTCCCCGGGGAAACCGAGGCCTTCGCCGTGGGGGACGGAGTGCCGCCACAGCTCGCGCAGGTGGCCCTGGAGCGCGGTGTCGTCCGCGCCGTCCTGCCCGGCGGCCGCCAGGAAGTACAGCAGGCCGGCACGGCCGTTGAGGAGGCCGGGGAAGACGGTGAACCCGCAGTGCGCCGCCTTGCGGATCGCCCGGAGGGCATCGGTGAAGCCGGGATCGGCGCGGTGCTCGAGGTAGGCGGAGAGGGCGAGCCCGATGCCGGTGGTGCCGGTGCCGAGGTAGATGACGGACCGCCAGCCGTCGTTGACCTGGAGGGATCCGCCGACGTCCTCGCACTGCGCGAGGTCGAGGCGCAGCGCCTTCTCGGCCAGGTCGAGGTAGCCCGGTTCGCCGGTGCGTTCGTGCAGGCGGACGAGGAACAGGGCGGATCCGGCCGCCCCGGTCGTGAGGCCCGCGCCCGGGCGGGCGCCGCCCGGGCGGGCGAGGGCGGCTTCGATCCGGGCGGCGATCCGGGCGGCGTGGTCGAGGTGGCCGCCGTCACCGCTGCGGCGGTGGAACCCGAGGACGGTCAGGCCGGTGCCGGGCAGGCCGGTCAGCAGGCCGAGGCCGGTCGGCTCGACGGTGCGGTCGAGGATCCGGCCCATGATGTCCGCGGCTTCGTCGCGCCGTCCGAGGAGGTCCAGGACGGTGGCCGCCCCACAGGAGCCGTTGAACAGGCCGACCGGTGCGGTGGCGAGGTTGCGCAGGGTCGCGGCCGTGAGCCAGTCGGTCCAGGCCGGGTCGACGGCGTGGCCCGTCGCGTGGAGGGCGTACAGGACGCCCGCGGCTCCGTGGGACAGGCTGGTGCCGCCGCCCTCCTGCGACCCCTCGGGGGCGTTGGGGAAGAGCCGGTCGGTCCGCTCCGGGGTGGCCGAGGCGACGAGCGCCGCGACGAGCCGTGCCCGGTTCTCCTCCCCGTCCGCGTCGGCGGGACCGGCCGCGCGGACCGCTGCCGGTACGGTGGTCCCGGCGATGGCCGCCATGGCCGCCGCGGCGTCCCGGGCGTGGCCGACGGGCAACGGGAAGCGTTCGTGAGCCCACCGTGCGAGCTGGGCGGGCTTGGCCGGATCGAGGCCTGCCAGCGCTCCCAGCGGGACGAACTGCCCCAACCGCAGGGCGGCCAGTCCGTAGGCGTCGACGTCGGTGCCGGTGACATGGGCGGGTGCGGCGAACCCGGGTGCGCCCAGCAGGCCCGTGCGCGGCTCGCCCACCCGGTGGGCGGCCTCCAGGTCGACGAAGGTGACGGAGCCGTCCGGGCGCACGATGACGTTGTTGGGGTGGAGGTCGCCGAAGACGATCCCGGCCCGGTGGACGACGGCCGTCGCCGCGGCGACCCTGTCGAGGACGTCCAGCGCCCAGCGGGTGTACTCCTCGTACGCGGCCGGATCGGCGTCCGGACGCACCAGCGGCTGGCGCAGCACCCCGGCCTTCGCCAGCGGCTCGCCGTCGATGTACTCCTGGATCAGGAAGTGGTGCTCCCAGTAGGTCCGGTAGCCCAGCACGCGCGGTACGAGGCCGGTGCCGGCCAGCGCGGTGAGCATCCGGTGTTCCCGCTGGAGCCGGGCCACCGCGTCGAGCCCCTCCGCGTCGAGTCCGGCCAGCGGCCGGGCCTCCTTCAGGACGACCAGGTCGCCGCCGGCCCGGTCCTTGGCCAGGTAGACCCCGCCTCCGTTGGAGAAGTGCAGCGGCCGGACGATCTCGTACGGCAGGTCCACGTGGCTGATCTCGGCGAACCGGTCGATGCGTTCCCGGACGAAGTCGGGCACCGGTGCCCAGTCGGGCGGGGTGAACGCGGCGGTGCGCGGATCGTGCACCGGCGTGCCGTCCGGCCGGGCGATGGCCGGTACCGGGGCGTCGCCCCCGACGGGGGCCCACCGCGCGGCGAAGGCCCCGTAGCGCACGAACACCGGGCTGCGCTCGCTCCAGCGCAGGTCGGACAGGATGTAGGGGCCCTGCTGTCCGTCCAGCGCGGCCGTGAGCTCGTCCAGCAGGGCCTTCAACTCGCCGTCGTCCGCGGGGTAGACGGTGATGAACTTCCCCGAGGAACCCCGGTGGGAGTACTTGGAATTGAACGCCGACAGCAGCTGGGCGCTGCGCAGGTACTTGAAGGCGGCGCGGCGGGCGGTGCAGACGGCGGCGGCCGCGTCCAGGACCTGCTGGGCGGCGGGCACAGCGGCCGACACGTGAATCTTCCACCCCTGTAAGGGCAACGGCCGGCCGAAGGAGACCCGTGTCCACACGTCCTCGTCGGTCTCCCGGCGGGTGCCATCGCCGACCGGCGGCGGTGTCCAGCGGGAGCCCCCGTCCCGGAGGCGCTGCGGTGCCTCGAAGAACACCGGGTCGGCGAGGCAGTAGGCGTGTATCTCTTCCATGTTCATCGTCTTCCCCCTCCCCGGGAGTGCGGTTCGGCCGCAGGTGCGGTCCGGCGTGGAGCGCGGTCCGGCCGCAGGTGCGGTCGGGCCTGTAGCGCGGTCCGGCCGCAGGTGCGGTCGGGCCTGTAGCGCGGTCCGGCCTGGAGTGCGTAGGGCCGCCGTCGGCGGTCCCCGGAGGAGGACCACCGGAGCGCCGGGCTCGGACACCACCTTGCGACGGCCCGATCCATCGCCGATGAGCGCCCGGTTAGCGTCGGCCGCGGACCCCGTTAACCGCCCGCTGATCGCCCGTGGACCGGCGCCGGTCACCTTGATCACGGCGGCCGATGGGCCGTGCATGCACCGAACGGACAGTGGAGTCATCGTGAACAGTTCGAAGCGTCTTCGCCTCATGGCCGTCGGCGCCGTCACCGCCGCGGTTGCGGCGGTCGCCGGGCCGGCACTGGCCGTACCGGCGTTCGCGGCTCAGCCCACCGGGCAGGTCGCGCTCGTGAACCCGCCCACCCGGGGCGGGCACGAGCCCACCTTCGCCGACTGCGGCTCCGACCACGCTCCCGGCTCGTTCGACCGGATCAGCCAGCACGCCGAGCAGCGGATGAAGGATCGCGACGTGAGCGAGGACGAGCTCCGGAACGCCGTCCGCATCAACGCCAAGGACGCCTGGTGCCAGACGAATGGCAACTGGCACTACTCGCTCGGCATGGCCGGTGGTCAACTGGAGGTCATCATCGGCGCCAACAGGGGACAGTGGGTCGTCGTCACCGTCTTCTGGAAGGGTGAGCCGAACATCTAGCGACGGGGAGCGATGAAGCCCGGATTCCGGCTGCTGGGGGCCACGGGCGTACGGCTGGGAGACCAGCCGGTACGCCCGGGCCCGCCGCAGCAACAGGCACTGCTCGCCATGCTGCTGCTGCGCGGCGGACGGACCGTCACCGCGCGCGAACTGGTCGCCGGCGTCTGGGGGCAGGACGCCCCGGCCCGTGCGCTGCGCTCCGTACGCACCTACGCCTGGGCGCTGCGCGCACTGCTGGAGCCGGACCGTTCACCGCGGGAGCCGAGCACCCTCCTGCGCTCGGACGGGGACGGCTACGCACTCCGGGTGCCGGACGACGCGCTGGACGTCACGGTCTTCGAACGGCTGCTGGGCGTCGCCCGCGAAGCCCGCGCCCACGGCGACCTCGCCTCGGCCCACCGCTCCCTGGGCGAGGCCCTCGCCCTGTGGGGCGGGGAGCCGTTCACCGGCGTGCCCGGCCCCCACGCCGAGCGCGAGCGGACCAGGCTCGTCCGCCTGCGGTTGGAGGCCCAGGAGCAGTACTTCGATTGCGCCCTCGACCTGGGCATGCACGGCCGGGTCCTGCCGGAGCTGTCCGCGCTCGCCCGGGAGCACCCGCTCGACGAGCACCTCCAGGGCCTGCTGATGCGCGCCCTCGACAGCTGCGGGCGGCAGGCCGAGGCCCTGAAGGTGTACGGCGACACCCGCCGGCTGCTCGCCGCGGAACTCGGCGTCCCGCCCGGGCGCGAACTCACCCGCGTCCGCGACGGGTTGGCCACCGACGGGCGAGCGGCCAGTTCCGGCCCGCCCGCCACGCCCCGGTCACCGGCCGCGGGCGGAGGGCCCACCGGCCGGGAGGGGGCGACGGTCGAGCTGGAACGGACGCTCACCGACCCCCGACGCCACCGGGTGCCGGTCGCCGTGATCACCGGAGCCGGCGGAACCGGCAAGACGACGCTGGCGACGCGGGTGGCGCACCGGGTCGCCGCCCACTTCCCCGACGGACGGCTGTCCGTCGACCTGCGCGGGTCGCACCCCACACGGCTCCCCGAGGGCGACGTCCTAGCCCGACTCCTCCGCTCCCTCGGGGTCCCGCCCGAGGACGTCCCCGTCGAGACGGAGCAACGGGCCGCCCTGTACCGGTCCATGCTCGGCGGACGGCGCATCCTGATCATCCTGGACGACGCCGCGGACGCGGCGCAGGTCGCCCCCTTGCTGCCCGGCTCGCCCGGCTGCGCCGCCGTGGTCACGGCCCGCAGCCGGGCCTTCGTCCTGCCCGGCGCCACCCAGCTGGCACTCCCGGCACGGCCCGGGCCGGCGACCGATCGCCGCCGGCAGCTGCCGCCCCGCCTCGCCCTCGCCCTGGACTCGCTCGCCGGCAGCGGAGCGCCGACCCTCCCGATCGAGCTGGTCGGCAGGCTGCTGGGCACCGACCGGGAGGAGGCGGAGCACATCGCCGAGTCCCTGGTGGACGCCGGGCTACTGGACAGCCCCGGCTACCGCATGTACCGCATCGCTTGCCCCGATGCGCCGTCGCCGGACGGCAGTTGACCCGGTGGCGGCCACCCGGCGAGCGGCCGAGCACGCCGCCGCGGACGGCGGCGCTCAGGCCGCGGGGGTGTCGAACAGGTACGCGCGGGAGGCCGGGACCTCGGCGCGCAGGGCGGGCAGGTCCCGGCACCCGCTACCGGTGATGCGCTCGCCCGCGACGTTGTTGTCGAACAGGTTGCGCCCCAGACCGCCAACGCCACGCGTGGCGTTGGCGGTCTCCGCGACTCCCTCGTAACAGTTGCGATCCTCAGCCGCCCCGCAGGAAGACCGCCATCACTCATGAGGAGGCCGACGCCTCCATCGAGATGATGCTGCGATCCTCGGTCCCCCTGAAAGGCAGCCGCCACACCAGCGCCAGTGAGCACGCGTGTCATTTGGGTCTCGTTACGATCCTCGGCCGCCCGGGAGGGCGACCGCCACCAGTGCCTGGCCGCACAACTGGTTGTAGAGCTGGCTGTTGCGATCCTCGGCCGCCCGGGAGGGCGACCGCCACGCCGCCTGACCAGCGATAACTGGTGCTCCACCGCACGGCCATGAGGTACTCCAAGGACCCGAATGCACTTGATCCGGGCATTCGCTTCGGTGCGAAGCGCGTGTCGACTTCGGGTTCCGAACCGTGTCCGTTGCCTGTCGGCCGACGGCCGCGTGGTCCGGCCATGGGGAATCTGATCGGCATGAAGGACTCAAGTAGCAGTGTGACGCCGCTGTGGGCGCACAGCCGGAACCTATCAGGCCGGCGACACGCTCTGGAGGAGCACCTGCGCGGATCCGCCGTGCTGGCAGGGCAGTTCGCAACTACCTTCGGCGCCGGCGAGCTAGCCGAGTACCTGGCATTGGTGCACACGTCGGCAAGGGATCCTGTCCCTGGCAGCACGGTCTGCACACCACGAGGCCCGCGGCCGGAAGGTCGGCATTCCGCACAAGGAGGCCGGCGCGTGGCTGGCCGCGTCGCACGCCGGGCGTCCGTTCGCCGCCGTCGTACAAGGGCACCACGGCGGCCTGCCCGGATACCGGGACCTGCAGACGCTCATCGACTAGGCGAAGGCGCGAACTCACAAGGACCAGGTGGTGGGGACGCGATCTCGGGCCCGGATCCGGGAGGGCTACGATCTCGATGGCCCGCGTGCCTTCTACGCCCACGACTTCTCCTGAGTACTGGTCACGTGCTCCCGATAGCGGCTCCCTTCGACGGCTTCGGACCGAACGAAGCCGCGACCGCCCTACGCAAGAACGTGAACCAGCTTTCGGACTTCATCAGCCAGCGAGCCTTCGACCGGGTCGTTCGGCACGGTCAGCGCCCCGATGACCTGCCGCTCAGCGCCCGCATACGCCGACACCACCCGCTCGCCCGCAGGCGGCTGTCCGGCATTGATCGTCACCGCGGGCATCTCCGACGTCATCTCCGCGAGCACCTCGGCGACCGTCTCCCGCGCGATCCGCAGACGCTCCGGCCTCTCCCGGGCCAGCTCCAACTTGGCGGACACCGACGCGAGTTCGGCTGAGAACTCCTCCACCCGCACCCGGGCAGCCGCCTCGCGGGCTTCCAGCTCCTCGATCAACGAACCCACCAGCCGCCCTCCTCGCCACCACGGTAGAGACGAACAGCCCCGGGTACAGCCCCGATCAGCGTTCTCCCAGCTCAGCCGTTCCCTTTCAGAAGAACCGCACCCTTATGGGATCGCGAAGGTGGGCGGGTGCGGCTTTCAGGAGATTTGCATCCAACTCCCTTGGGTACAGCCCGGATCAAGGAACTGCTCCCGACCGCGCGGGCCTGCGCTTGCTGTCCGCAATCAACCGGCCTCTTCAGTATGGTGGCGCTGTGACGCAGGCTTTTGATGATGACCTGATTGGCGGTCGATATCGGCTTGTGCGCCAGGTGGAGCGGGGCGGGATGGGTACCGTCTGGCAGGCGCAGGACGAGCTGCTCGACCGGACCGTGGCGACTTCACGGCCGCCGCGGCGGCCGCGGTCCCCCTCACCCTGCTGGCCGTGACCGCGCGGGCCCGGTACACACCGCCGGAGGCGTGAGGGGGCGCTGTCGTCCTTCGCCAGTAGTCCGTTCGCCCTGCTGCACGCGCCGCCCGGACGGTGTTCCGAGCGGCGCGTGCGGAGGGGCGGGGTCAGAGCTCCTGGTGCCCGGGGTTGAACGAGGTGCCGACCACCGGAGTCAGCACTGTCCTGACGTAACGCCGGACGTCGCTCGCGTTGTTGATGCGAATGCCACCGATGGTCAGAGGCGCCGGGTGGGGGTTGTTGCCGAAACCGAGGTCGTTCCAGAAGAAGTTGGAGAGGGTGCCCCAGTTGTTCTCCATCTGCTGGAGCCAGGAGGGAATGCCGCTGCCCGAGTTGCCCCAGTCGGCCAGGACGTTGCGGAAGACACCCTCGAGGTCGTTGAAGCGGGCGGCTTCGGAGGTGAACTGGATGAGCAGCAGGAGGGCGCGGGCGGTCGTCTGCTGGTTGCTGCCGGCCGACCGCTGGTTGGCCAGGTCGAGGACGGCCTGGCGGATGCTCGAGAACGAGATGGGGGTGTTGGAACGGTCGCGGTGGGCCGCGCCGACCAGGGAGTTGTAGTTCCCGCCGAACGGCAGGTTCTGCCGTGCGGTGGGGATGGCCGCGCTGGCATGGATGTCGTTGAAGATGTAGGAAACGCCGGGCGTCGCCTGGGGTGAGTATCCCACCAGGTAGAGGTTGTCCGGGTTGATCCACAGGTCGACCGCCCGCTCGGTCCCGTGGTCGTCGACGGCGCTCAGTGAGACTCGGACGACCCCTTCGTTCTGCGAGGCGGCCTGGGCGACCTCCACCCCCTGCAGGGAGTTGCCGACCGCGGCGCGCAGGCTCGCCAGGAAGGTCGAGTAGGAGATGCGGAGGTTCGGGCTGGGAGCGTGGCCCAGGTTCAGCCAGACGTGGCTCACGGAGCCGTCGCCGGTCGACGCCGAGGCCGTTCCAGCGGGGCACAGCAGGCCGGCCGTGACCGCCAGTGCCAGAACCAGGCCCCCCACTGCCTGGCGCAGCGTCCGGCGGAGTCTACCCAACATGTGCATGTCTGTCCGATCGTCAGCGTGAGCGCACCGGGCGGGCCCGGAGCGACGGAGGAAGCGGGCGAGCCGACCGGTGCTCCCCGCAACCCGCCGACGGGGTTGGGCGACCGGGCGGCGGTCGCCCTCGCACATGACGCTATGTCAGCAGGCCCATCGGACTTGATCGAGACGGAACGATCGTTCGCCGCACCGCGCACCGTTGGCAGGGCGCTACCGGGTGCCGCCGGGCGGCCCTCCCGGGCGCTGTTCATCAACTCGGCTGACCTGCACGGACCTCATGCTCCGTGAAGCCGGGGCCGCCGGTGGATCCTGTACCGCCGAGATCGGCGAGTTCGGTCGAACGTCCGCCGTCACACAGGGTGGCACAGCTCCCCCAGAGTGGCGCGGGCGACCGAGCCGAGCGCTCCGGTCTCGTCGGTACTGACTTCGGCGCGCCAGGGTGAATGACCCCGAATTGCCTGACGGGCTCGGTGCGGTGGCTGTATCCGATGGTGTGTGAGATATGCGGATGGGGGCGGGCTGACCGCCGCGGGACGGCTGCGCCGGGAGTCAGTGCGGATGCAGGCTGCCGAGCTGTTCGAGCAGGACGTCAAGCCGCCGGAGGTGGCTCGACGTCTGCGGGTGAGCCCGAAGTCGGCTTACCAGTGGCACCAATTGTGGTGTGAGGGCGGTGTGCAGGCTCTGGCTTCTCGCGGCCCGAGCGGGTCGCGGTGTCGTCTGTCACCGCGCTGCCTGGAGAAACTGGCCGCGTATCTGGAGCAGGGTCCGGCTGCGCACGGCTGGGTGGAGGACCAGGTGTGGACCGCCGCGAGGGTGGCCACGCTGATCGGGAGGAAGTTCCACGTCTCCTACAGCGTCTCGGGTGCCACGAGGCTGATGCACCGGCTCGGCTTCAGCCCGCAGGTCCCCGCGCGCCGGGTGGCCGAGCGCGACGAGCAGGCCGTCACCGCGTGGAAGGAGGCGACCTGGGCGGAGGTAAAAGAGCGCGGGCGGCCTGCGGGGGCTACATCTGCTTCGAGGACGAGGCAGGATTCACCCGCAGACCGCCCAAAGGACGCACCTGGGGCCGACGAGGCCGCACGCCGGTTGTGACCGTCAGCGGCCGCCGCTCGGGACGCCTATCCGTGGCCGGGGTAATCGCCATGCGGCCGGGCTCGCGCACCCGACTGTGCCACCGCCTACACACCCACCCCGCAGGCAGAGGCAAGCGCCGGAGCATGGGCGAGCGCGACTTCATCGCACTGATCGACGGCGTCCACCAGCTGGTCAAGGCACCGATCGTGCTGGTCTGGGACCGCCTGAACACCCACATTTCCCATGCCATGCGCGACTTGATCGCCGAGCGTGCCTGGCTGACGGTGTTCCTGCTCCCCGCCTATTCACCCGACCTCAACCCCGTCGAATGGGTCTGGGCCCACGTCGAACGCAGCCTCGCCAACCTCGCCGTGGTCGCCCTCGACCGACTCGAAGCCCTCGTGCGAAACCGGCTCAAACGCCTGCAGTACCGGCCCGACACCCTCGACGGCTTCATAGCCGGCACCGGCCTGACCCTCGACACCCCCGCCTCACCCTGACAAGCCGAAGTCACGTTCGTTTGGACGTCGAGGTCGCCCCGGCGTACGAGAAGGTGCTGGACGCGCTACAGGCGCGGGCCACCACCGTGGCCGAGGGCGGCGGGCAGTGAGCGGGGAAGCTCTGCGGTCGGGACAGGTCGCGACGACCTGACCACCATCCGCGAAGCCGTCGCGGCCGGCGTTCAGCTGGCGGACGGCGTCTCCTGCGACCCGACCTGTCACGTCATCGGCCCCGACGGCCGTGCGCTGGAGGGCATCGTCGCCGCCGGTGACGTCGCCGCCATAACGGACCGCCGGTGTGCGGACCGGTCATTCGACCAGTCCGCACACCGGCGGTGTCACTCGGGTCAGCGAGAAGGATCAGTCGTCCGTCTCGTCGTACCGACCGTGGCCGAGGCGGCGCAGGTCGAAGGACCAGATGCCGCGGCCGAAGGTGGCGGCGTAGAGCTTGCCGTCGGGGCCGATCTTGAGCTGCTGCACCGAGGTGGTGGGCAGGTTGCGGCCGAGCACCCTGAAGTCGGTGGCACCGGGCGCGCGGTAGAACGCGGCGAGGTCGGTACCGAGGGCGAGGCCGCCGTTCGGCAACAGCTTGATCGAGGTGGCGGGGACGTCTGGCAGGTTGGCCGAGACGTCCGTCCAGCTCGCACCGCCGTCACGGGTCTCGAAGAGGTGGCCGATCCCGGCGCCCGGGCCCTCGGTCCAGCTGCGGGAGAAGCCGCTGAACGCGACGAAGACGTGCTGGGCGTCGTTCTCGTCGACCGCGAAGGAGGAGACGTACCGGTTGGGCAGGGTGCCGTCGACGGGCAGGTTGAGCTGGTGCCAGCCGGTGCCGTCGGTGTTCCCGACCGCGATACCGCGGGTGAAGCCCTGGTTGTTGCAGGGGCCGCACCAGCCCGCGTACACCGTGCCGTTGACGGTGGCCACGGCCGTGGCGACGTGGCCGGCGCCCAGGTCGTAGGCGGAGGTCCACTCGCTGCCGCTGCGGATCGCGTAGCCCTTGTGCTGCACCCAGACGTGCTGGCCGCCCGCGATCCAGGTGTTGGTGTCCTTGGGGTCGGTGGTGATCGGGGCGATGAAGCGGGCGGCGCTGGTGGCCTTGTCGGGCGGTGCGACCTCGTAGGAGGTGGCCTTGCTCGGGTCCCTCGTCCAACTTCCGTCGTTCACCGCGCAGTTCTGGGTGACCCACATGTCCAGGTAGACGTACTCCTCGCCGATGTTGCAGCCGTTGGCCGGGTCGACCAGGGTGTCTCCGCCGTCGCCGCCGAAATTGGAGCCCATCACCTTGTCGTGGGCGCGCAGGATCGATTCGCCGTTGTCCTGGAGCCCGCCGCTGACGATCACGCCCCGGCCGGAGCGGTCCGCCAGGTCCTTGCCGATGCCCACCGAGTAGTACTGCAGGGTGTCGATCGTCCCGTCGTTGAGGGACTTCCAGTCCTTGGCGTGACCGCCCGCGTCCAACTGCCCGTTGACCGGGCGGGTGTAGATGCCGCCGTCGTTGCCGACGTAGACGCTCGTCTTGCCCTGGTAGCTGCCGATGGCGACGGCGTGCTGGTCCGAGTGCGTCGTCGGCGAGCAGTCGCCGGTCTGCTTGGCGGGGTCGATGCTCCAGCACGGGAACGGGTTGTTCCAGTACGGGGCGACAGTGGCCCACTTGGCGCCGCCGTCGGTGGTCTCGAAGACCTCTTCCAGGCCCGCCCAGACGTGGTCCGGGTTGGCCGGGTCGACCTGGAGGAACTGGTTGTACCAGGACTGGATGCCGGGCTGGTAGCCCGCGTCCTGGAGCGCCGAGCCGGAGCCCTTGAGCTTGTCCTTGTCCGCGATCAGGGCCCACGGGCCGGCCGGGGAACCGGACTTGGAGACGTAGATCCCCTTGAGGCCGGTGTCCGGGTTGTGCGCCATGACGTCCGGCGACTGGTCGATCGCGTAGTAGCGCGAGCCGTCCGCCGAGCGCGCGAAGGTCACGTTGCCGACGTTGGCAGCGTCCGTCGGCAGGTCACCCAGCGAGGCCACCCGCTGCCAACTGCCGTCGGCCGCCTTGCTGTAGAAGCCGTTGTAGGTGTCGCCGCCACGCCAGCCGACCGCCAGGATCACCTTGGACGGGTCCTTGGAGTCGATGGCGATGTCGTTGGCGATGTTCTTGTACGGCGCGCTCGGGTCGCTCGCCTTCGCACCGCCGGGCAGGTAATCGGGGTTGGGCGCGAACTCCATGGTCCACGGGCCGGACAGATCGGTGGTGGAGTGGCTCCACACGCCCCGGTTGGTTGCCGCCCACACCTTGTCCCCGGCGAAGCGCAGCTGGTGGATCGTGGTGGACTCCAGCTCGGCGCCGCCGACCCGGTTCCCGGGCTGGAACTTGCCGTGCTTCGGGTCGGACAGCACGTACACACCGGTGCCGACGTACGAGGTCGCGCCGGTGTTGGACTCACCGGTGGCGTACCAGAGCCGCCCGCCGCCGTCCAGGTTCAGGGTGCCGGTGGACAGCGTGGGCAACTTGTCGGCGATCGGCTCCCAGTGGCCGCCGCCGGTGCGGGAGCGGAACACGCCGCCGTTGGCGCCGCCCGCGTAGACGTAGCCGTCGGAGTCGGCCGCGATGCCGGTGATCCGGCCCGTGACGAAGCCGGCGCCGCCGCTGGAGTTGGAGTTGACGTCGCGGTAGCGCGGGTCGTCGCCGTTGTACGGCTTGTTCGTCACGTGGTCCCAGGAACCGCCGGTGTGCGGCAGCGACTGGAGCTGGGCCCAGGCCGCGCCGTACGCGCCCGGCGCGACGACGCCGGGGGCGGTGCGGGCCTCGGTGTACTGCGCGGTGCCCTCGGCTGAGTTCTCCGCCTCGTCGCTGCCGCCGTCGCCACCGGTCTCGGCCTTGGCGGAGAAGGTGTGGCCGCCCGCCGGCTTGCCCGTGACCTTCTGGGCGTGCCTCTGGCCGGCCTCGGTCAGGCGCTGCACCGGGTTCGGCTGGGTTCCGGGCTGTGCGACGGGTGCGGCCATGGCCTGAGTGGCGGTCAGGCCGAGCGCGGTGAGCGTGACGGCGCTCAGCAGCAGCCGTCGTCGTTGCCTGTTCGGCACGGTGCGTCCTCCCCTGGGCGGCCGGGGCGCGCGGTCGCACTCCCGGCGGATCAGTGCGAAGCCTGGCTGGTGCAATGGCACTGCGTGAAGGGGGTTCGCGTAACGAATGATTAAAACTCAATTCTGTGAAATCGGTTAAAAGCAACGGAATACCCCGAGGTCGCAACCGGTCCTCAACCGGCTGGGGTTCAAACTCGCGCATCGTTCGCATCCGATATCTAACGCATCTGCAAATACTCCTGCACAGCTCTTCCTTGACATGATCAAAGACGGCAGGTTAGGGCCGCACTTCCGCGTCATCCGTGAGGAGCCCCGATGAGTTCAGCCAGGCGCCGCGCAACCCGCGTAGCCCTGAGCGCGGCCCTGCCCGCTCTGCTGCTGTTCAACGCGATACCCGGCCACGCCGCCCCGGCCGACCCCACCCCCGGCGCCGTCATCACCGACGGCTCCGCCCTGCCGCCGTTCGGCCCCGAGGCGTTCGGCGACGAGGACGGCGGCGAAGGGGGCAGTGAGAGCGCCGACATCCTGGCCGCCGACGCCGCGTACAGCGCCGTCCGCACCGCCCCCGGTACGACGGTCAGTTCGGAGGCCCTCGCCGCCGGCCGCCAGAGCGCCAACGGCATGCCCACCAGCGCCGGCCGCTGGAGCGAGTTCTCCAGCGCGCCGTACAACACCGCGGACCACTCGTACGAGCTAGGCCCGCACATGGCCGGCCACGGGGTCGCCTCCGGCCGGATCACCTCGCTGGCCGTGGACGGGCAGTACCTGTACGCCGGTGCCGCCGGGGGCGGTGTCTGGCGTTCGACCGACCAGGGCGCCCACTGGAGCCCGGTCTTCGACCAGCAGGACACGCTCTCCATCGGCGCGGTCGCGGTCAACCCGGCCGACCACTCGCTGTGGGTCGGCACCGGCGAGGCGAACAGTAACGCCGACGGCATCGCGGGCGGCGGCATCTACCGTTCCACGGACCACGGACAGACCTTCCAGCTGGTCGGCAACCGGGTCGCCAACAGCATGGTGTTCCGGATCTCCTTCGCCGAGAACAACCAGGTCTACGTCGCCACCAATCAGGGCCTGCTGAAGCACCCGTCGAAGCAGATCCGCAGCCCCTGGCAGACGGTGCTCAAGCCGGACCCCAACCCGACCGGCTCGCCGTACCGCACCTCCTTCGTCACCGACGTGCGCGTGCGGCCCGGCAGCCACGGCCAGACGGTCGTCGCCGCCCTCGGCTGGCGCGGCGGCACCAAGGCCGACGACCTGCAGTACAACGGCTTCTACGTCTCCAACGACGCGGGCGCGACCTGGACCAAGGCCACCCCCGGCGGCGACCTCGACGCGAGCCGTTTCGGCCGCACCACCTTCGACTGGACCCCGGACGGCAGCAAGCTCTACGCCGTCGTGGAGGACCCGACCAACGTCAGCCTGGGCGGCGTCTTCTCTGCCGACTCCGGTGACATCAACGGCTCCTGGACCAAGCTCGCCGACGCCGCCAAGCTCAAGGCCTCCGGCGGCCGCGCCGGCACCCCGGGCGCGCAGGCCTGGTACGACCAGTACGTCACCGTCGACCCGGCCGACCCGAACCACGTCTACCTCGGCCTGGAGGACATCTACGAGACCTCCGACGGCGGCAAGAGCTGGGACACCATCGGGCCGTACTGGAACTACGACCTGCCCTGCTACGACGACGACCCGGCCAAGAACACCTGCCCGAACACCACCCACCCCGACCAGCACGCGGCCGTCGTCGCCCCCGACGGCACCGCGTACTTCGGCAACGACGGCGGCGTCTGGTCCCGCCCGGCCGCCCTGCGCAAGGTCGTCCAGTGGACTGACCGCAACGCCACCCTGCGCACCCTGCAGTACTTCTACGGCGGCCTCGGCGCCTCCCCCGACGGCAAGGGCGACATCGCCTGGGGCGGCCTGCAGGACAACGGCTACTCCGTCCTCACCCCGGGCAGCGACCACATGGCCGAGCCCAAGGGCGGCGACGGCTTCGACGTCGTCGTCGACCCGAAGAACGGCAACCGGGTGGTCGCCGAGTACACCAACCTCGCGATGGCCAAGTCCGATGACGGCGGCCACAGCTGGTACTACGTGACGCCCAACTGCAAGCAGAACAAGACCAGCCCGTGCGAGACCGACGGCCGCTTCAACGCGCCGTTCTCCGCCGACCCCGGCAACGCCGACCACTGGGTCGCCGGTGGCCGCTACGTCTGGGACAACCAGGGCAAGGGCTGGGACACCACCTGCTGGCAGCAGGTCTGCGACTGGAAGCCCGTCCGCGACCTCGGCGCGGGCAACGCCTCCACCGCCGTCGCCGTCTCCGGTTCGACCACCTACGTCGGCTGGTGCGGCACCGGCAACGGCTGCAACCCCGGCGCGGCCACGCCGTTCACCTCCGGCATCGACACCAACTACGGCGGCACCTGGCACCGGATCAGCGCCCCCGAGCTGCCGAACCGCTTCGTCACCGGCCTGACCGTCGACCCGGCCGACGCCGGCCACGTCTACGCGGTCTACGGTTCGTACAGCCGCCACTGGATCGACGGCGCCGGCGTGGGCCACGTCTTCGAGTCCCGCGACGGCGGCGCACACTGGACGGACATCAGCGGCAACCTGCCGGACGCACCGTTCAGCGTGGTGAAGCTCTGGAAGGGCCAGGTCGTCGTCGGCGGCGACGTCGGCGTGTTCGTGGCCGACGGCTCCGGCTGCTGGCGCCGCCTCGGCACCGGCCTGCCGAACGCCTCCGTCTCCGACCTGACCGTCTCCCCCGACGGCAGCTACCTGATGGCCGCCACCCACGGCCGCGGCCTGTGGAAGATCACCGGCTGACGGTATGTCCCACGTGCGGCCCACCAGCCATCGTCGGCTGGTGGGCCGCGCGCACACCTGCGGAACCGGACGGGCGCCGCTGTCGTCCCATGACCGCATCGTCCGCCAGAACCGGGAGACCTCACCTCATGCACCGACCCAGAGCCGTGGGGATCGCCGTCCTCGTCCTCATCGCGCTCGGCACCGCCTCAGCCTGCGATGCGGACAAGGGCGACAGCAACCAGCCCTCCAGCCCGCCCCCGGCCACCACCGCCGTCACGGCACCACCTTCGACGGCGGGCCCGACGACCACTCCGGCGGCCCCGGGCACCAGCACAGCGACCGTTTCACCGACCGTCCCGGCGGCCCCTGGCGCAGCCACCCCCGCTCCGCCACGAACCAGCCCGGTCGACACGCCCCCGCCCGCGACCCACGCAGCCACGCCCCCGCCCGCAGCCGCCACCATCCCGTCGCCCGCACCGACGCAGTCCGTCGACGTCGAGAACCCGACCGACCTGGACCACGGCGCCCCCGGCGCTCCCACCCGCCCCGCGCACTGACACGGCGGCCAGCCCACCCCCATGGTGGGCCGGCCGCCGTCGGTCAGTTCCGCACGGGCGGCCGGAGGCTCAAGGCGTGGTCACCCGCGGCGGACAGCACCGGGCCGGTCACCGCCCGCACTGCGCCGCCGGTCACCGGCAGACCGCCCTGGACGGCATACATCGCCTCGTCGAAGGCCTGCCCGCCTGTGGGCGCCTTGCCGACGGCGAAGATCGCGACCGCTTTGCCGTTCACCACCGAGGTGGAGAGGTAGTCGCCGACCATGCTGCCCTGGGTCGTCGAGGCGATCTGGGAGAGCGCCATCGGCCCGGCAACCGCCTGCGGGGCGCTCCAGCTGGTGCCGCCGTTGGCGGAGGAGACGTAGCCGACCTCCAACTGGCAGCTGCTGGCCGTGCAGTTGGCGTTCGGGTAGAAGTAGTAGTACAGCCCGATCTTGGCCGTCGCGCCGGAGGTGGCGTGGTCGACGCCGAAGCCCGGGATGAAGTGGTCGACGGTGCTGGTGGTGGCGTCGATCGGAACCCGGGTGACGGCGGACCAGGTGGTGCCGTCGGTCGAGGTGGCGTACACGATGTCGTTGGCCGGGCAGCCGGAGCGGAAACGGCAGTCCTGCCAGGCGACGTATACCTTCCCGCGGCGGCGGGGCGGGTTCGCCAGTCGGGCGGAGGCGGCCCGGGAGATGGCGCGGGTGCTGGATGCCGAGTACCGGGGCGTGTACGAGGACCGGACGCTGCGCGTCGGGTTGTTCCTGTATGAGTGGCTGGAGGCGAAGCGGGCGGCGCTGGCTCCCAACACCTGGGCGGGCTATCGGGCGTGCATCGAGCGCGACCTGGTCCCCGCGTTCGGCGGCATGCTGCTCATCGACCTGCGTCCCAAGCACATCGACGCCTGGGTCAGCACGCAGCTCGCCGCCGGCCGCGGGCCCACCACCGTCCACCACGCGGTGGCCATGCTTCGCAACGCCCTGAACCACGCGGTACGGACCTGGCGGCTGCGCTACAACCCGGCCAAGCACTCCGTACCCGCCAAGCCCCGCGCCGCCGTACGCGTCTGCTGGACCCCCGACCAAGCCGCGGCGTTTCTACGCCACAACGCCGAGCACTACGCCGACCGGCTCACCGACCTGTTCGAGGTCATGCTCGGCACCGGCATGCGCCGCGGCGAGATCCTCGCCCTCCACTGGTCCGACGTCCACCTCATGGACCGCCAGCTCTACATCCGCTGGACCCTGACCGCCGTGAACAACGGGAAGATCCACCTCGGTGAACCCAAGACCGAAGCCAGTCGCGCCTGGGTCAGCCTCTCCGCCAGGGTCATGGCTGCCCTCCACCGCCAAGCGGACCTCCAGATGGCGGCACACCCAGACGGGCGCCTGGAAGGCCTCGTCTTCACCCGTCCCGACGGCGAGCCGCTGCGCCCCCAGTGGGTCCTCGACCAGGTCCGCAAGCGCAGCGCCGAACTCGACCTGCCGAAGATCGGTCTGCACGACTTGCGCCACACCGCGGCCAGCATCATGATCGCTGCCGGTATCCCTCTGGCCGTCGTCTCCAAGACTCTGCGCCACGCCAACCTCGCCATCACCGTTGACCTCTATGGACACCTCCTCAAGGACTCGGCCGACGAAGCCGTCAAGGCTCTTGCCTCCGCTCTCGATCAAGCGGACGCTCGCCGGGGCAACGTGAGCCGCGAAGCTGGCTCTACCGTTCGCTTGGCCGCATAGGCCCTGTGAGAGCGCGGCGCCGGTAGTGGGAGGTGGGCTGGGCCGTCAGGGTCCGGCGGTGACGGCGTCGGCGACGGGCCTCTTGGTCAAGTATTCACGGATACCTTGGGGCAGAGGTAGTTGCCCGTGCTGATGCGTACGTCCGTGACTCCGGCGGCGATGCGGCCGAGGCCTGTACCGCGTGCGACGACGTCGCGGCGGGAGTATGCAATCCGTCCCACACGGTCCCGGCGGGCACGCTGTGTGGGGATGCGGCTGCGGCAATCCCATCCCGAACGACCAGCCAGCCCAGTGGCGAGCCGCAGGTGATGAACGCCCGCACGCCGCCCTCTCTCGCGACCGAGATCTCACCGCTGGATCATGTCGCAGGCGATCACGCTGCCGTCGAACGCCAGTCCACACTGGCCCAGCCGAGCGCGATCCCGTTCGCTGGACGGCGTGACTTGTTCAGGGGTCCCTGATGGCCAATGATAATGATCAACCTTTGCCGTACCCGGTCCTTATCGCATGTGCCTCGGACCCGACACCGGAGTTGCGCTATGAAGAGTCTGCACCGCAAGGTCGCCGTCGTCACCGGGGCGACAAGCGGCATCGGAGCCCGTATTGCGGAGGTGTTCGCCGCCGAGGGCGCCCACGTCGTCCTCGCCGGCCGCCGCGAGCAGGAAGGACACCAGCGGGCCGCGGCACTGGGCGAGTCAGCGACCTTCGTGCGCTGCGACGTGTCGGTCGAGGCGGATGTCGAGGCACTGGTCGGCCACGCAGTCGAGCGCTACGGGCGGCTCGACGTCATGGTCAACAACGCGGGCGGGCCAGGGAACATGGCGTCGGTGACCGACTTCGACTCGGCCGTTTTCACACGGACACTGGCGGTCCATGTCGCGGGCGTCATGCACGGCATCAAGCACGCCGGACGGCAGATGGTGGCCCAGCGCTCGGGAAGCATCATCAACGTGGCGAGCCTGGCAGGAAAGATCGCCGGCTGGTCCGGCCTGGACTATTCGACCGCCAAAGCCGCGGCACTCCACCTCACCCGGTGCGCGGCAGTGGACCTGGGTGAGCACGAGGTCCGCGTGAACAGCGTGTCCCCCGGTTTCGTGCCGACGGGCATCTTCGCCAAGGGTTCCGGAGCCGACGCATCGGCTGCTGACGCCACGGCCACGTCAGTGGCCGAAGCGTTCAAGCCACTGCTGGACTCCAGCCAACCGCTCCCCGGCACCGTCCTCACCGACGACATCGCCGCGGCAGTACTGTGGCTCGCCGGAGACGCCAGCCGCCTGGTGACCGGGCAGGATCTCGCAGTCGACGGTGGTATGACGGCCGGACGCCCCGCCGCGGCTTCCCGGGCCGAACGGACCCGCATGCACGACCTTCTCTCCCCCTGACCTTGAGGGAGCGCATCCGACCAGCCCCGATCGTCCGTCGCAGCCGCCACCATTGGCACCACGATCTGCCTCGGCCGGGCTGCCGATACCCCCGCGGCCACGGTGATCGGGCACGCAACGTCTACGTCGAGGACATAGACCGAGTGCGCGTTCTTCCGCAACATCATTGAATGCAAGTTCACCGGCACCGAACACAGACTGGCCATCGAGCGGTACCTCCGCGCAGGGCCGTTGCAAAGTCCGGTGATCTTGTGAGTGTGCCTGGTCAGGCGATGCCGAGGAGGTCGAGCGGGCGGGTGAAGGGCTCGTAGGAGGCGTGCCGGAGGCCGGCGGCAATGTTGCGGAGTCCGCGCTGCCGCAGCGTGTTGATCGCCAGTTGCGGAGGGTTGCCATGTTCTCGGGGCCGTGGCCGGTGTGGATCTTCGAGGCGTCCTCGGCGAAGGTGGTGTCGCGGACGAAGTGCAGCCGGTTTTCGATGGTCCACTGCGATCTGGCGAGTTGGCCGAGTCGCTGGGGCGAGGCCTGGTGTGAGGTCAGGTCTGTGATCGCGTAGATGGTCTGGCGGCTGACGGTGCCGGTCTTGAGGTCGGCGCGGTAGCGCAGGATGCGTGCGGCCTGGACGGCGTGGGGGAAGTCCAGGCCGAGGTCGGTGACGGTGAGGGCTCTGGTCACGCGGGTCTCCTTGCGGCCGTGGCCGGTCTCGCGGTCGTAGTGGCGCGCGGTGACCTCCTTCCACGGCAACGTCCGGAGCCTGCGATGTAGTTCGGGCTGGTTTCCCTTGACCACCAGCGCCACCTCTCCCCAGTTACTGCCAGCGACGGGAACCTGATGATCATTCAGAGGCGGTCTTCGCGAGCGCCCGTCAGTCCCGGTGGCCACGGCGCAGGCCAGCGTGCCGGATTGGCTCGTGCGGGCGGATCACGGTCGCTTACCCATCGGCTACGGATCGTGATCTTCCGGGCGGTGTGTCGTCTGGAGCGTGTCCTGCCCGACTGGCCTCGCCGTGCCTCGCGCACTGCCCCGCACGCTCTGCCAACACGCCCGACCACCCGGCGAATCTTGGACCCGGAATCACCAAGTCCAAGAAGGAGACACCCGTGGCGCAGCGTACGAGCAGGGGCCGGGTCTATCGGTGCGGTTGCCAGGACGAGAACCGGAAGCAGATCGGCCCGTGGCGTCCGCAGCTGATTGCGGACGTCAAGCACGGCAAGTGGACCTATGCCGTCGACCTCGCTCCGGAGGACGGCCGGCGTCGCACCCGCTGACGGGGTGGCTTCGCCAGCCGTGCCGAAGCCGCTCGCGAGATGACTCGAGTTCTGGACGGCGAGCTGCGCGGTGTCTACGAGGACCGCCGCACCACCGTTGCCGACTACCTGCGCGAATGGCTCGCCGCGAAGAAGTTGGAACTTGCACCGAACACCTACGCCGGCTACGAGGCGTGCGTCGAGCGGGACCTGATCCCCGCCTTCGGCCGCTACCTACTGCTGGACCTGCGTCCCAAGCACATCGACGCGTAGATCACCGCCCAGCAGAAGGCCGGTCGGGGCCGAGTCACCGTATACCGGGCCGTCTCGACCCTGCGCAATGCCTTGAACGCTGCTGTCCGCTCGTGGCGGCTGCGCTACAACCCCGCCAAGCGCTCCGTCCCGCCCAGGCCCCGCTCCGAAGAGCGCACCTGCTGGACACTACCGTGCCGCGAACGCTCCGACCTTGAAGTCGGTGCCGCAGACGCTGAAGACGCCGCCCGGCGAGCCGTTCGCCTTCATCACGTTCACCGTGGTGCCCACGTCCTTGGGCAGCGCGACCTTGACGTGGGACGCCTGCACCGGGCAGGTGTAACGGGCCGACGTGGTGCCCTTGCTGTTCACGTCGTTGTACAGCACGTCCGCCACCACCGCGGCGCCCGCCGGGACGTCGACCGCGTCCGAGCCGTCCTTGGAGTTGTCCCCCGAGACCGGGCTCGCCTTGCCCTGGTCGTCGTCGGCGACCACGGTCGTCGGGCCGACGATGGTGCAGGGGGCACCCGAGCTGTTGGTGATCTTGAGGGTCGCGGCGGCGGGCTGCGCGTCACTGGCGTGGCCCGAGGACTGGAGGAACGTCACCGAGGTGTTCTTGGTCGTGCAGGCCGCGGTGACGCCGCCCCCGCCAGTGCCGGAGGACGAGCTGCCACCACCGCTCGTGCTCGTCCTGCCCCCGGACGGCGCCGAGGCCGAGCCCGCGGCCGGCGCCGAGGCCGAGTGCGCGGCCGGCGCCGAGGCCGGGGCCGAGGTTGCACCCGACGGGGCGGCTGATGATGCGCTGGTGCCGACGGCGCTGTCCTGCGTGCCGCTGCCGTCGTTGCAGGCGGTCAGGGACAGGGCGAGCGTCGCGACGGCGCCGACGGCGAGCAGGGCGGGACGGGTGGTGGTGCGCATGGCTGGTTCCCCCGGTTCTCGTTCGTGGGTCGCGATCCTGCACGAGGTCGTTTCCCCTTACACGAACTAGGGTGTTGCGGCGCGCTGGCAGATCACTAACGAGCGCGGCGGCGGCGCTAACGCCCGGCTAACGCTCCCGGATCCTGGCGTGTGCCGCCGCGTGCCGACGCCGCAGTTCGGGCAGTTCGTCCTGGTCGGCGATGCGCAGCAGGGCATCGAGCGCGGTGACGGCGCCCGCGTCGTAGCCGGTCTGCTCGGCCTCAAGCGCGGCCTGCGCGAGGCAGCGCCGCCCGGCCACGGTGTCGCCGAGCCCGGCCAGCGCCTCGCCCTGCCAGGTACGCAGGAGCACGCGCCGGGCGACCGCCTCGTGCTCGGGGCCGAGGCCGAGCGCCACCTCGGCCGCCTCGTACGCCTGCCGGTGGCGGCCCGCGCCGAGGTGGATGCGGGCCAGGTGCTGGAGCGCGAGCATCCGGGTGTGCGCGTCGTCGGCCTCGGTGGCGAGGGCGAGGGCTCGGGTGCAGGCCGTTTCGGCGGCGCCGGGTTCGTCGTCGGGGAGGGCCGCGGCGAGGTTGACCAGGGCGGTGGCCTCGCCGAGTACGTCGCCTGCGCGGGCCGCGAGTTCGGGCGCGACGCGCAGGTGCCGGACGGCCTCGGCGGTGCGGCCCTCCTCGGCGAGCACCCAGCCGAGCAGGGTCAGGACGCGGGCCTCTGCATAGGGGTCGGCGCAGGCGCGGGCGTCGGCGAGGGCGGCCTCCAGGGTGGGCGCCCAGTCGGCGAGGACCCGCCAGACCACGAGCGGCCACTGGGTCACGGCGATCCGCCAGGCCCGCTCGGGCCGGTCCTCGGCGCGGGCCGCAGCGGCGATCAGGGCGAGGTCGTCGCGTTCGGCGGCGAACCAGCCGAGCGCCTCCTCGCGGCTGGTGAAGTCCCGTACTGCGGGCGGCTGTTGAAAGTCATGAGGCTGCATGAAGGCGGGCTCCCCGCCCGGTTCCGCGGCCTCGGACGCGGACAGCGCGGTCGCCACGCAGTGGTCGTACAGGCGCAGCCGGGCCGCGGTGCGGGCGGCCGGGTCATGGCTCTGGCCACGCGCGTAGAGCCGGACCAGATCGTGCAGGACGTAGCAGCCGGGGGCGGTCTCGGTGAGCAGGTGGGCGGCGACCAGGCAGTCGAGGGCGCGGGCCGCATCCGGCGGGGTCGTGCCGGCGAGCGCGGCGGCGCTGAACCGGTCGACGTGTGTGCCCGGGTGATGGCCGAGCGCGGTGAACAGCTGCGCTGCGTCGGCGGGGAGGTGGGCGGTGGTGAGCCGCAGCGCGGAGGCGACGCCGATGTCCTCGACGGCGAGCAGCGCGAGCCGCTGGCGCTCGTCGGCGAGCCGGTCGGCGAGGGAGGCGAGGCCGAGGGCGGGGAGTTCCACGAGCCGAGCGGCGGCGACCCGCAGCGCGAGCGGCAGCCCACCGCACAACTCGGCTGTACGGCGGGCCGCTTGGGGCTCGGCGGCGGTGCGGCGCTCGCCGAGGAGACGGGTGAGCAGGGCCACGCTGTCGTCGGTGGCGAGGACGTCGAGGGCGAGGACGCGGGCGGCGTCGGAGGCGACGAGACCGGCGAGGCGGGCACGGCTGGTGACGACGGTGACGCAGCCGGGTCCCGTGGGCAGCAGCGGGCGCACCTGGGCGGAGGTACGGGCGTTGTCGAGGACGACGAGCAGACGCAGTTCGGCGGTGAGCGAGCGGAACAGGGCACCGGCGGCGTCCGCCGACTCGGGCATCCGGCGCGGTGGAACGTCGAGAGCGACGAGGAACTCCCGCAGCAGCTCGGCCGGTTCGGGGTCCGAGGTGTCGCTGAACCCGCGCAGATCGGCGTAGAGCGTCCCGTCGGGGAAGTCGGAGTGCCGGCCGGCCGCCCAGTGCACGGTCAGTGCGGTCTTGCCGACCCCGGCGGGCCCGGTGACCACGACGACCGGCCCGTCAGGTCCGGCCGCGGCCGCGGTCAGCGCGGCGCTCTCGGCGGTGCGGCCGTGGAATCCGCGCGGGGTACGAGGCAGCAGGTTGGGCCGGACCTGCACCGGGTCCGGGGCGGGTTGGGGTGTATCGGCCCGGACCGCGGGGACACTGTCGGGGCCGAGGGCGAGGGTGAAGGCGGCGGTCAGCTCGGCGCCCGGACGGACGCCGAGCTCGTCGGCGAGAACCTGGCGGGCGCGGTGGTAGGCGTCCAGGGCCTCCGAGGAACGCCCCGCGCGGTGCAGCGCCTCGACCAGCCGGGCGGCCAGCGGCTCGCGCAGCGGATGGGCCCCGGTCTCCGGCCGCAACAGCTGGACAGCGCGCTCGTGTTCACCACCCAGGACGTACGTGTCGGCGAGCAGCTCGACCGCGGCGAGCCGCGCCTCGTCCAAGGTGTGCGCGGCGGAGCGCAGCAGCGGCGACGGGTAGGCGCCGGCCAGCGCGGGGCCCTGCCACAGGGCGAGCGCCTCGGTGAGCAGCGCGGCCCTGTCACCGGGGTCGGTGGCGCGGCGGGCGAGCGCCACCAGACCCTCGAAGCGGTGGGCGTCGAGCAGCGTCTCCGGCAGTTCCAGGTGGTACGCGGCGCCGCGCGTGCTCAGCTCGACGCCGTACGCCGATGCGTCGACGGCCGCCAACAGTGCCCGCAGGCGCGAGACATGGCCTTGGATCACGGTACGGGCGTGCAGGGGGGGTTCGTCGTCCCATAGCGCCTCGGTGAGTGTGTCGACGGAGACCGCGACATTGGCCCGCAGCAACAGCATCGCGAGCAGGCTGCGCCGCTTGGCGGGCCCGAGCGGCAACGGCCCATCGCTCCCGCTGACCGACACGGGGCCGAGGACCTGGAACTCCATGGACGGAACCCTATCTTCCGAGGGCTACTGGGGATCGGGACGTCGAACCGTACGGATACCGCGCTGCTCCGTCACCGACCAGGTCGGGCCGGTCGGCGGCGGAGGCGATGGGACGAGGGAGCAGGGCTCGGCGGTGAGGGCGGTGGCTTTGACGGACCGGGCCAGGTGGCGCGGTCCATCTCGCCGGCGCGGCGATAGACGGCCGCTGACATCGGGTCAGGGGGTGCTGGTGAGCGCGGCCCAGAGGGTGTCGGCGGTGAGGGTGCGGGCCAGACCAGCGGCCCAGGTGGTCTCGTCGCCGTCCTCGTCGCGCCAGGACCACAGGCGGGTGGTGGCGAGGTGGAGCGGGTGGAGCTTGGTGATGCCGATGGCACCGTGCAACTGGTGGGCGATCCGGGCGATCTCGGCAGCCGAGGCGGATGCCTGGGTCTTCGCGCCGGCGATGGCGAACCGGGCGGCCGCAGTGCCAGCGTCCAGCGGGGCGGCGGCGGCCTGGACGGCGGCGCGGACCAGCGCGGCTTCCTCGATCAGCTTCGCTTCCTCCTGCTTGACGGCCTGGAAGCGGCTGAGCGGGCGGCCGAACTGGGTGCGCGCGGTGGTGTGCGCGACCGTCAGCTCGACACAGCGCTGGCCGGCTCCGGCGATCAGGGCCGCCCGGGCCAGGGCCGCCCGCAACTCGGCCTCCTCGAGGAGCTCGCGGGGAATCCGGCGGACCTGCGCGGCGGGGATCTCGACGCTGGCGAGGTGCAGGTCGTCGCGCGCTTCCTCGGCCAAGTTGGCGCCTGGGGCGAGGACTGCCTGGTCCGGGGTGAGGGTGAACAGGACCGGGCCGAAGGGGGCGTTGGCGAGCACCACCACGGCGGTCGCGGTGCGGGCCCAGGGGACGCGGCGCAGGGTCCCGGCGACCAGCAGGGTGTCGTCCTCGCCCGCGCTGCCGGCCGAGCCGACGGCCGAGGCGGCCGGGTGCGCGTGGCGGACCGTCAGCTGGGGGGCGATGGCGTAGGTGAGCGGGCCCTCGGGCACCGACAGGCCGGCACGGCGCAGCAGTGGGCGGGCGACCAGGGCGGTCTCGGCGAACGGGGCGGGGACGGTGCGGCGGCCGGCTTCATGGACGGCGGCGAGGAGTTCGGCGGTGCTGGCGTCCGGGGTGGGGAGGGGCACGGTCTGGGAGTCGGTGGTGTTGGTGACGGTGGCGATGGCGCCCGGGTCGGCGAAGAAGGCGGTGGTGTCGTAGTCGTCGGCGGGGATGGCGGGGGTGCTGGTGTCGATGGTGTGGGTGTTCATCAGTGCTGCTCCAGTCCACGAGTGATGATGCCGCGAAGGATTTCGTTGGTGCCGCCGCGCAGGGTGTAGCCGGGGCTGTGCAGCAGGGCGAAGGCGAGCAGTTCGGCGTGGCTGCCGGGGGTGGCGTGCGGGTCGGCCGGGGTGGGCAGGATGCTGCGGACGGAATCGACCAGCGCGCCCTCCAGGCGGGTGCCGAGGTCCTTGACCAGGGCGGCCTGGGTATCGAGCGAGGCGCCGGCGTCCAGTGCAGCGGCAACGCCGAGGGAGAGCTGGCGGATGCTGTGCAGGCGGGCGGTCAGGATGCCGACCTGGGTGAGCTGTTCGGCGGTCATGGCGCGCTGGTCGAGCTCGCGCAGCAGGGAGACCAGCAGGGGGAAGGTGGACAGGTAGCGCTCCGGCCCGCTGCGTTCGAAGGCGAGTTCGCCGGTGACCTGCTTCCAGCCGTCGCCCTGCTGTCCGAGGAGCATGGCCTCCGGGACGTGGACGCCCTCCAGGTGGAAGGCGTTGAAGCGGTGCTCTCCGCTCATCAGGTGGATCGGCTCGATCCGCACGCCCGGGGCGCGCAGGTCCACGATGAACTGGCTCAGGCCGGCGTGCTTGTCCTCGGCTTCCTCGGTGCGGGCCAGCACGATGGCGTAGTCGTTGGCGTGGGCGCCGCCGGTCCACATCTTGGTGCCGGTCAGCCGCCACCCGTCTGCGGTGCGTTCGGCGCAGGTGCGGACGGAGGCGAGGTCGGAGCCGCTGCTCTTCTCGCTCATCCCGATGGAGAAGAAGCACTTACCGGCGGCGATCCGGGGCAGGAAGAAGCGGCGCTGCTCCTCGGTGCCGTGCTGCAGGATGGACGGGCCGGCCTGCCGGTCCGATACCCAGTGCGCGCTGACCGGGGCGCCGGCGGCCAGGAGTTCCTCGATCACCACGTAGCGCTCCAGGAAACCGCGCCCGGCACCGCCGTACTCGGTGGGCAGCGCCATGCCGACCCAGCCGCGTTCGGCGAGGCGGCGGGTGAACGCGGGGTCCCAGCCGGCCAGCCAGGAGTCGGGGCGGCCGAGCACGGTACCCCGGGCGCGCTCCTCGTCGAGGAAGTCGCGTACATCGAGGCGCAGCTGCCGGGCCGATTCGGGCAGGACGGCCTCGGGAAATCCGAGCGGGGAAATTGTCGCCGTGGGCATGGTTCGCTCCGGAATGGTCGATGGGGATTCGGTCTCGGGAAATCCAGTGGATCGGGTCAGTTGGCGGAGTGCAGCAGCGCGGGGTCGAAGCCGGCCTGGCCGAGGACCTCGTCGGTGTGCTGGCCGATGGCCGGGCAGGGCCGCAGCGGCGGTTCGGGGTCGGCCGAGTAGCGGACCGGGCGACCGATGACCCGGTAGCGGCCCTCGGTGGGGTGGTCGGCCTCGTAGAGCAGGCCCCCCTCTCGGGCGTAGGCGGTGGTGGCGGCGGACTCCAGGTCGAGCACCGGGGCGGCGGCGATGCCGACCCGATCGCAGAATTCCTGCCATTGGGCGCTGGTGTGGTTCGGCGTCAGTTCCGCCATCAGCCGGTAGAGGTCGTCGGCGTGGTGGGCCCGGTCGGGGCCGGTCGCGAAGCGAGGGTCGTCGGCCAGTTCGGGACGGGCGACGAAGGCGGTGAAGTCCCGCCAGTTGCGGTCGCTCTGCGGCAGGATGCACATCCAGCCGTCGGCAGTGCGCTGGGCACGGCGCTCGGGGCTGAGCGAGCGGGTCGAGCCGAACGCGCCGTCGGGCTCCAGGCTGGCCGCGCCCAGGTGCTCGACCAGGTTGAAGGCGAGCATGGTGTCGACCATCGGGACCTCGATGTGCTGACCGGTGCCGCCGTGTTCCCGGTAGTGCAGCGCGGCCAGCACCGACTGGGCGATCTGCATGCCGCAGATCTTGTCGGCCAGCACGGTCGGCACGTAATGCGGCTGGCCGGAGACCTGGTGGTTGAGCCAGACCAGACCGCTGGTCGCCTGGATGATGTCGTCGTAGGCGGCGTGGGTGCCGTGGCTGCTGTCGCTGCGGAAGCCCTGTGCGTTGGCGTAGATCAGGCCGGGATTGACGGCCGCGACCTCGGCGTAGTCCAGGCGCAGCCGGGTCAGGGCCTGCGGGCGCAGGTTGGTGATGAAGACGTCGGCGGTCCGCAGCAGGGCGAGCAGGGCGTCGCGGCCGTGCGGGGCCTTGAGGTCGATGGCGACGCTGCGCTTGTTGCGGTTCAGGTTGAGCGCGGCGCCGCCCATACCGGGGTGGCGCAGCGGCGGGTAGTGGCGGGTCATGTCACCGGTCGGCGGCTCAACCTTGATCACGTCCGCGCCCAGGTCGCCGAGCTGCTGGGCGGCGTACGGGGCCATGATCACGCTGGCCAGTTCGACGACGCGGACTCCGGCGAGGAGTCCTCGCCCGGACGGACCGCTGGGCTCCTGGGTCATCTGCTGGTACCTCCTGAAATGTCGGGTGAAGGGCGGGCGGCCGGCGCCGCGTTGCCTCGTTCCGCAATCCAGGAAACCCGCGGGGAATCGGCACCGTCCAATACGAGTTGGGCGCCGGATCGATAGGGCGGAGGATATTCACGCGGCGCCGGCTCGGGTCATATGGGCGCGGATATCGGTGATTCGGGGAATCCGTATTGGACGGTGCGGCGCCGGACCGGCTGTTCTGGTGGAGGCCGCCCGACCGGGTCGGCCGCCGCGGCACACGCGGCTCGTCATCTCCGGAAGGAGAGTCGGACATGGCAATCGATCAGGCGCAGCGGACCAGTGCGGCGTACCGGGCCCTGGAGGGCCTGTACCGCGAGTTGGGGATCATGGCGGCGGACACGGGCGGCACCGTGAGGATCCAGGGGGCTGACCCGGTGACGCCTTCGGTGCACCGGATCGGCGACGCCGCGGCGGCTGCCCTGGTCGCCCTGGGCACCGAGGCCGCCGTGCTCCACCGGGAGCGCGGCGGCGCGGCGCAGGACGTGACCGTCTCGGTGACGGCGGCGGTGCGCCAGCTGATGGCGGTGTTCTTCACCCGGATGCGGGGCGTGCCGGTCCATCGCTTGCAGGAGGACCCCAACCTGCTCGGCAACAGTGACTTCTACCGGGCAGCCGACGGCCGGTTCGTCTACGTGCTCCTCTCCTACCCGCACCTGCGTGACACCGCCTGCCGGGTACTGGACTGCCCGCCGGACCGCGAGCGGATCGCCGCCGCCATCGCCCAGTGGGACGCGCTGGAACTGGAGGAGGCCATCTGCACCCGGGGCGGCACCGCGATCGCAGTGCGCACCCGGGAGGAATGGCAGCGGCATCCACAGGGGCGGCTGCTGCAGGACGGCCCACTGATCCGGATCGAGAAGATCGGGGAGAGCGCGCCGGAGCCGTTCTCGGCGTTCCCACCGAAGCTGTCCGGCGCGGCGGACCGGGACCTGCCGCTGGCCGGGGTGCGGGTGTTGGACAACACCCATGTGATCGCCGGCCCGATCGGCGCGCGGATCGCCGCCGAACTGGGCGCCGACGTGCTGCACATGTCCTCGCCCGACCATCCGGACCCGACCGGGATGATCGTCGAGACCGGCATCGGCAAGCGGGCCGCCTTCTGCGACCTGCTCGACCCGGCCCAGGCCGCCGCCTTCCGGTCCGTGCTGGCCGGCACCGACCTCTACGTCTGCAACTACCTGGGTCTGGACGCCAAGGGCTTCGGCCCGGCGGCACTGGCCGAGCAGCGGCCCGGACTGGTCGTGCTGGACTTCCTCGGCTGGGGAACCGAAGGGCCGTGGGCGGCACGCGGCGGCTTCGACCAACTGGCCTCCGCCGCCACGGGTTTGGCAGCCGAGGAGGGCTCGTTCGACGCTCCCCGGCTGCCCCCGACCTACCTGCTGAACGACTACCTAGCCGCAGTGCTCGGGGCCGCGGGCGCGCTGGAAGCGCTGCGCCGCCGGGCCCGGGAGGGCGGCAGCTACCGGGTGCACGTCGACCTGGCGAAGGTCTGCATGTGGGTGCAGGACCTCGGGCTGCTCCAGCGCGCGGGCGTGGTCGAGCTGCCCGCCCCCGACCCGGCGCACGACAAGGCCGAACTGGTCACCGTGCGGGGACCGTTCGGAGAAGTGTGCTACCTGCCGACCCAGGTGCGCTACTCCACGCTGGCACCGCGCCTGTCCCGCACCGCCGAGCCGCTGGGCGCATCGGAGCTCATCTGGTGACCACAGTCCGGCGCGTTGGCGTCCCCCGCGGGTGCACCGTTGCGGGGCCCTCGATCTCGGGGCGGTGGCGCTCCATCAGCTCCAGCAGGGTGGCGACGGCCGGATCGGCGTTCGGACGGCTCAGCGCCGCGACCGTGGTCACCAACCGGTCGCCGCCCTCGATCGCGACGAAGCGGATCATCGGGTGACCGAGCGCCGCGACCCGCTCCGGGACGAAGCAGACGCACACCCCGGCCGCGGTGTAGCCGAGCATACT
Organism: Kitasatospora cathayae; assembly: GCF_027627435.1. GTDB lineage: Bacteria > Actinomycetota > Actinomycetes > Streptomycetales > Streptomycetaceae > Kitasatospora > Kitasatospora cathayae. The sequence continues at coordinate 2,553,152 of NZ_CP115450.1, forward strand.
GGTCAGGTCCTCGGCCTGGGCACGGGTGCGCAACTCGAAACCGGCCTTGCGACAGGCGTCCTCGATCAGCGCACCGATCCGGGGCATGGCCGGCTGCGCGGCGGTCACGAACTCCTCGTCCCGCAGCCGGGCAAGCGGAACCGAACCGGCCCCGGCGAGTGGATGGTCGCACGGGACGGCCAGCACGGTGCTCTCCTCGGCCGCCTCCCGCACCTCCAGACCCGCCAGGTCGGAGACCGGCAGCCGGACCAGCGCCAGGTCCGCCACCCCTTGCCGGACCTGCTCGCACAGCTCGGCGGACGACCGCTGACGGACATCCAACCGCACGCCCGGCAACTCCCGGGCGGCCACCGCGAGCAACCGGGGCAGGTGCCAGTACCCCAGGCTGCTCACGTAGCCGAGCCGAACCGTGCCCTCGACGCCCTTGGATATCCGACGGACCCGAGCCACCGCGGCCTCCTGCGCCTCCAGCACCCGCTTGGCGTCGGCCGCGAAGGCCGCCCCGGCCACCGTCAGCCGCACTCCCCTGCTGGTGCGCTCGAGCAACAGCACTCCAAGGCCGCGTTCCAGGCGCTGGATCGCCTGACTGAGTGGTGGCTGACTCATCGACAAGCGCCGGGCGGCATGCCCGAAATGCTGCTCCTCGGCGAGTACCACGAACTGCTCCAGCAGGCGAGGGGTGAGCTCCATGACCGTCAACCCTAGGGCGCGGTTCACACACCGAACAAGGACAGGGGACACGCGGGCGATCTTCTTCTCGTTGACCCGAACGCCGGCCTCCCGCAGTTCGGAGGTCACGCGCGGTGAGCCGTAGGAGGTGACCCCCGGAACGTGGGCTGCAGGCTGCCCCCGATCGAGCCCGCCGACCGTGAGAGGATCTCCGAACGGTTCGCCCGCCTCGACGACGCCCGCAGCCGCGACGACGGCGGGGCCGGCCTCGGCCTCCCGATCGCCCGCGACATCGCCGCCATCCACGGGGGCACTCTCGCCGTCATCGACACCCCTGGCGCGACGACCTTCCGAACGTGTCTACCCGCGCTGGTTGATCGACCTGGCAGGTGCGTCAACTCCGCTACTGAACCTGCAAGCATGATCTCGGAGCTGTTCGTCTGACAGCCGTCGGGCGGCTCCGCTACCCCTGTGACCGTGAGTGCGCACAGGGCGGCGGGTTGACCGACGCCGAGAGGGCCGCGTGGGAGCGGATCCGGCTGCAAGCCGTGGAACGCTTCGAGGGCGGGTAGAAGAACCGGGACCCGCGCTGGGCGCGGTGGCTTTGGCACGTGGTTCTCGGACGAGGTGGGCTTCGCCCGGTGCGAGCTGCAGGAGACCAAGCCGAGCAGCTCGCACCGGGCGGCCTCGGTTACTCCTCGTCGTCGCCGTCTCTGCCGGCGGCGTTCTCGGGAGACCAGCGGAGCGTCACATCGAAGCGGACGCCGGCGGAGCCGCCGGCCAGGATGACGCCGACGTTCCCGTCGAGCTTGACGCCGAACTTGACCTCGATCTCATCGGGTCGGCGCGGTAGGGCGCGGAACGCGTCGATCACGTCGGATGCGGTGTTGACCACGGTATGCAGCGAGTCCCGCACCGTGGCGCCCGCTCTCTCGAGACTTCCCCAGCCGGCGGGCGCGACTCCTGTGCCGGGGCCCTCGGTCTCAACCACCAGTGTCCCGCCGGATGCGAGGGTGAATTCGGTACGTGTTGTCACTGGGCCTCCTGGCCTGGGGATCCGGACGCACAGACGGAGCTCTGCGTCGGCTGCGGATAGGCGTCGGCCTGGACTTTGTCCAGCCCGGTGAGAATCGCCGGCAGTTGGGTCGGGTCGTTCAGATAGTCGAGCACCGCGTGGTTGAACGCGGCCGCCATGGTGCTGGGCATGCTGTCCGAGGCGTCGAAGCACAGGGTGGCGGGCGAGGTCAGCAACTCGTCGATCCGGCGGGCGACGCTGTCGGTGGCGTAGCTGGACGCCATCTGCGTGGTGACGGTGCGGTTGGCCGAGAAGGCTGACTCCAACTGCCGGGCCGGCCAGATCTGCTGGGCCTGCGGGCTCGCCGGGAAGGCCATGAACTGCTCGGCCTCCGGCGAGTCGCGGAACATCGAGACGAGGTCGCCCGACACCTCGCAAGCGGGCGTCCGCATCGGCTGGAGATCGGGGAACGGGGCGAAGTCGTAGTCCTTTCCCGGGACGGGCTTGGACGGCGCCGCGGCGTCCGCGGTGACGAGGGCGCCGTGCTCGAGGTAGCAGCCTGGCAGTGCGGTGAACAGCGGATGGGCCCCCTCGCCGTAGTTGGTCAGGAGCGCGGTCAGCCGGTCGCCATGGACCGCGCCCGGTGCGGTGACGGTCTGGCCCCAGGTCTCCCAGGCCGAGCTGACCTGCGGTGAGCTCCAGTTGAGCTTGCCGTCGACCCAGGACGTGTACGCGTCGGGACCCGACTGGTGCAGCAGGATGTCCTCGATCCAGTCGGTTCCCGGCCAGCCCGAGTTGGGCGGGTCAGCCACGGCCAGGCACCAGGGCGTCTCGCCCCGCTTGACTATCGACTGGCTGGCGCCGACCAAGCCGGCCCAGCTGTCGGGTGGCTGGGTGCCGAGCCGCTGGGGGCCGTACCAGATGAGGCTCTTGACGGAGGCTTTGACCACGACGGCGTACGGATCGCTGGTGCCGGCCTCACCGAGGCGGTACCACTGGGGGCCGTAGTCGGACTTCAGCTGATCCACGAGTCTCCTGCCGAGCGTCTTGTCCTGGAAGCGGTCCAGCGGGACGAGGTCGCCCTGCTGCGCGTAGGAACGCAGCGTTCCGGGGTTCGCCATGACCGACAGGTCCGGTGCCTCGCCCTTCTGCACGTCGGTCCGCAGGACCTGATCGAGTGCCCGAGTGGGGGAGGCGTTGATGGTGATGCCGGTCTTGGCCTCGAAGGCCGTGAGCACCGCCTGGAAGGAGTCCTTCTCGACGTCGCCGGTCCAGGGCGTCAGGATGGTCAGGACGCGTCGGTCAAACGAGCCGCCGAGGCAGGACGCGGAGGCCGCCAGCAGGGTGAGGACCAGCAGGAGCCGGAGAGCTGTCCGGCGCTCGTGTCGCATCATCGGCTCCCGAACCGGTACTCGTCGATGCGCGGATTCAACGCGAAAGCGGCTGCGGCAGTTCCGGTTACAGTCAGCAGCAGGAGCAGCGCCAGGCGTTCGGTGGAGGAGGCGTCCGCGTCGGCCACACCGCTCCTGAACACGGCCTCGTCCTGGGCCTGTTGGTGACCTGCCTGCCCTGTTCCGACGGTCTCGGAGCCGGATGCCAGCGATGACGTCGCCTGTGCCAGGTGGATCCCGCAGGACTTGGCGGCCGGGCAGGCCTTTGCGACGATGGCGGACAGGTCCGCGTCGGCCTCGGCGGAGCTCCGGCTCGCCCGTTGCTGTGCCAGGGCGAGCTGCGCCAGCGTGGTCCACGGCCAAGCGCTCGGCATCGGCAGGGGGTGCGGACACGCGCCGTCAGCCCCATGCCCCAAATGCTCACTGATCACTGCCGGGTCGAAGCCCGACGGCTTCGACCCGGCACCCATGCGGGCGACATGCATACCGCCCTGCCGCAGTCAAGCAGCCTTCCTCTCAACTCTGCACTCGAGCCCGTACTTCGCTCTGCAGATGAACTCGTACACCGACACCGTCGGCGGAGACGTTGCACCCGCTTGGCAACCAGCCGCAGCGGTACGTTCGCCAAACCAGTCGTCTTACTGGACAGACCGCAATGACCACTCGCACGATCACAGGCACGCGCTGTTCGAGCCAACACCGCGCCACCGTGCATCGAGGAACCGATGAGAACACTGGTCGACCTGCGCTCGCGCCCTGAGGTCCCAAGACATCCGCCAGGACGGCCCTCGCGGCCGTCCGCCAGCTATATGGCGATGCGTCAGAATGGACCGAGACGGGTGCCGAGTGCCGAGCGCCTTCAGAGCACATCCCGGAAGTAGGGCTTCATGACCCGCTACTGCGTCGACCCCGACCGGAACGAGCTGACCGCCGCCTGGGGCACTGGCGAAGGCGACCTCACCACCCGTATCGCCGTCCTCCCCGGTGGCACGGACATCGCCGCATCCCTGCGTCTGGCCCGCGCTCTGACGCAACTGTCGGAAGCCGCCTGGCACACCTACACCCACCCCGCCAGCGCCGCCGACTCCCTGGAACCCAACAGCGAGGGCTGGCGACGCGAACAAGAACGCCAAGCCTTCAGCGAGGTCACCAAGGCCATCACCCAGCCGAACCTGCCACAGACCGGCCCGGTGATCGTCTCCTACAGCCCCCTGATCGAGTCCGCCCACCAGGTCGGCCGCGCCCTGCACACCCTCGACAATCCCGACCTGACGAAGGCCGTCCTCGCGGAGACCGCCATCGAACTCGCCGCCGTGGAGAGCGCCGAACTCGGCAACCTCACCGGCCGCGCGCAGCAGGCCGTGCTGCTCAGCCGCGAGGACGTCTCCCCCGTCCAGGTCGCCGCCGCCGACCACCTCCTCGAACAGGACCCCTTCGGCCCCGCGGCCCTGTTCTCCGATGTCGACCCGACCGCCGCCTCGGTCGCCGCCGCACACTGGCTGGCCGCCGCGGCCGAGGTCGCCGCCGACGCCTCCGGCCAGAACCCCACCGCGGTCCTCCTCGAAGCCGACGACATCGAGGCCCTCCCCCACGAGACACCCACCCTCGTCCTCGAACTCCTCGACTCCGGCGCCTCCCCCAACGACGCCGTCACCACCCTCGTCCGCCACGCCATGCACGTCGCCGACGGCCTCCTGCCCGACCCCACCGCCCTTCGCGAGCAACTCGACGACTTCGAGGAGACCCTCGCCGAGTACGCCGGCGACGAACCGGACATCGAGGACGTCGCACTGCGCCTGACCCCGCTCGACCCCAAGCGCCCGGCCCGCGATCTTCTCGAAGACCTCCTCGCCGGCATCCACGGCTGCTGGCTCCTCCACAGCGAGTACGACGAACTCGACAACAAGGAGGAGGACGACACCGAGAACGACGAGGAACGCGAGGCCGAAGCGCACCAGCACCACAGCCCCGCGCGCTTCGCCCAGCTCGTACGCGCAGCCGCCACACGCAACCACGACCGGCTGATCTGAGGCGCCCGGTACCCGAGAGAGCCCGACCGGCACGGTCACACGCGGAATCGACAAACCCACTCAGGGTTCTTCCCTTGGCGCCCGCTCACGGGAGACCCCCAGCTCATCCTCACTTTCCGGGGCTGGTGGTCGCATGGTGGTCGCCTGCGACGCCCAGACTGGAAGAGAACGATCCGCGCACCCCTTCGAGGCGATCACCATGCGCAGCTCACGCACCACCGGCGACCGCGGACGCGTCTACCGGCGCTGCGGCTGCCGCGACGACCACCGCCGCCAGCTCGGCACCCGCTGCCCGCACCTCGCCACCGACCCCCGGCACGGCAGCTGGGCCTTCGCCGTCGACGCCCCCTCCACCGACGGACACCGCCGAACCATCCGCCGTGCCGGTTTCCCGGACGAGACAGACGCTCGCATCGCCCTGCGCCGCTTCAACGAGTCCCTGCCCATCGGTGTCGTCACCGACCCGAGGCAGAGCACCGCCGACTACCTGACCGGCTGGCTCGCCGAGAAGGAGCTCCACCTCAAACCCACCACCATCGCCCGCTACCGCGACTACATCGAACAGGACCTCATCCCCGCCCTCGGCGCCATCCCCCTCGACGACCTCACCCGCCCGCACCTGCGCGCATTCGTCACCAACCAACTGCGCCACCACCGCGGCAGAGTCACCGTCCACCGGATCATGTCCACCCTCTCCAGCGCCCTCAGCGACGCCGTCACCGGCGAACGCCTCCCCCGCAACCCCGCGAAGCCTCCGCTCATCTCCAGGCCCGCCGCAGCCGAACGGCACCTGTGGACCGAAGAAGAGGCGGCCCGCTTCCTGCGCTTCACCCACCTCACCGACCCGCTCTACGCCGACATCGCCGAACTGATGATCGGAACCGGCCTGCGCAAGGGCGAGGTCCTCGGCCTGCGCTGGAACGACGTCCACCTGCCCGAGCGCACCCTCTTCGTCCGCGCCACTCTCTCCGTCATCGACAACACTCGGCTCCTGCTCACCGCCCCCAAGACCAAGGGCAGCCGCGCCTGGGTCGCCCTGTCCGACCGCGTCGCCGACGCCCTGGACGACCGCGCCGGCTCACGCGCCTTCGGCCACATCACCCCCGTCGGCGGCTACGTCTTCCACCGCCACGGCCGCCCCCTGCACCCCAAGACGGTCCTCGACCGCTTCCACCTGCTCTGCGACAAGGCCGGCGTCCCCCGCATCGCCCTGCACGACCTGCGCCACCTCGCCGCCAGCTTCGCCATGGCCGCAGGCGTCCCGCTCCCGATCGTCTCCAAGACCCTGCGCCACCGCACCCTGTCCACCACCGCGAACATCTACGCCGAACTCACCCGCCTCGCGGAGCGGGCGGCCGTCGACGCCATCGCCTGGACCCTCAACACCGCCGACCGCGCCGACCTCGGCCGGCCCGCATGCCGCGCCCGGCGCCCATGGCACCAGAACCCGCGCCCCCACCACCGCCTGGCCGCCCATCAGACGCCACAAGAGATCGAACCGACCACCGCCTGGCCGATGTGGCCCGGCGACCACACTGCGACCACCAGCCGACGGGACATCAAAAAGGCCGCTCCCGCCAGAAGCGGAAACGGCCTACGACCTGCAGTTCTGCAAGTCGGGACGACAGGATTTGAACCTGCGACCCCTTGACCCCCAGTCAAGTGCGCTACCAAGCTGCGCCACGTCCCGTGGTCTCGGTGCCGTGCGGCGGGGCCTGGGGGGCTCTGCCGGTTGGCTTCTCGACCTTGTCTCCGGTTTCCCGGCGACGTGGAAAACAATACAGCACGTCGGGGGGTGCTCGCTGCCAGGTTTCGGGGGTGGGGTGGGTCGGGGGAGCTCAGGGGGTCGGGCGGCGGGCGTCGTAGGTGAGGAAGGCGGGGCGGCGGGCGGCGAGCAGGAGGACGCAGGCGACGCAGGCGAGGCCGCCGGTGATCACGGAGGTGGCGGGGTTGGAGAGGGCGGCGACGGCGCCGGACTCGAAGTCGCCGAGGCGGGGGCCGCCGGCCACGACGACGATGAAGATGCCCTGGAGGCGGCCGCGCATCTCGTCGGGGGCCGCGACCTGCATCATCGTGTTGCGGAAGATCATGCTGACGGTGTCGGCGCAGCCGGCCACCGCGAGCAGCAGGAGGCCGAGCCAGAGGTTGTGGAGGGCGCCGAAGGCGGCGATCGCGAGGCCCCAGGCGGAGACGGCGGCGAGGATCGCGACGCCCTGGCGGTGGACCCGGCCGACCCAGCCGGAGAAGAGCGCGCCGATCAGGGCGCCGACGGCCGGGGCGGAGACGAGCAGGCCGACGGTGCGGGCGTCGCCGGCGTAGAAGGTGACGGCGATGGCCGGGAAGAGGGCGCGTGGCATGCCGAAGATCATCGCGGCCAGGTCGGCGAGGAAGCTGGTGCGCAGGTTGGGCTGCTCGCGCAGGAAGCGCAGGCCGTCCAGGACGGAGGCGCGGCCCTTGCGTTCGCCGTGCGGCCGCATGGCGGGCAGGCGCCACATGGCATAGAGGGTGCCGGTGAAGGCGACGGTGTCGACGAGATAGGCGGCCTGGGCGCCGAAGGCGCCGATCAGGACGCCGCCGAGCATCGGGCCCACGGTGAGGCCGAGGTTCATGCTGACGGTGTTCAGTGCGTTCGCCGCCGGGAGCTGGCGGGCGGGGACCAGCCGGGGGATCATCGCCGAGCGAGCCGGCGAGCTGAGCGCGAAGAACCCGGCCTGGACGGCGACGGCGGCGTAGAGGACGGCCACCAGGCCGAGCCCGGCCAGGGCCTGGGCGGCGAGTACGGCGGAGACGGCGGCCAGGCCGGCCGAGCCGATCAGGCCGAGCTTGCGCCGGTCGACGGTGTCGGCGATCGCGCCGCCGTACAGGCCGAAGGCGACCAGCGGGACGAGCGAGAACAGGCCCACCAAGCCGGTCGCGAAGGCGGAGCCGGTCAGGTCGTAGACCTGGACGGAGACGGCCACGGCGGTCATCTGCTGGCCCACGGAGGACACCGCCTGGCCCGACCAGACCCGGCGGTAATCGGGGTGCTCGCGCAGCGGGCTGAGATCGGCGAAGGCCCGTCGGTACCAGGGAAGTCCCGGCGGGGCAGGGGAGGCGGGGACGGCGGGGACGGACTCGGCGGTCGGGGCGTCAAGGGATTGGTTGGTCGTCACAACGGTCCATAGTTGCTCCGGACCCCGCCGCACCCGACACCGGGGGCCGCCCTGTTCCTTCCCCGCCGCCCGAACCCGCCGGGCCGACGAACCAAGCTGTGCCCAGCCGAGCCGACGAGCCCAGCCCGGCCGACGAGCCGCCGAACCCAGCCCGGCCGACGGGCCAGGAGGCCCGCCGCCTACCTGCTCAGCACCTGCTTCTCCCCCGCCTCCACCGCGAAGTCCAGCCGGTTGCCCGGCGGCGGGAACGGGCAGATGAAGTGGTCCGCGAAGGCGCAGGGCGGCAGGTAGGCCCGGTTGAAGTCGAGGACCGTCCGGCCGCCCCCGTCGGGGGCCGGCAGGGTGATGAAGCGGAAGCGGTAGGTGTCGATGCCGCTGGTGGCGTCCGCGATCACGCCGGTGAGGCGCTGACCGGAGCGGCCCACGGTCAGCGTGCGGTGCTCGCCCGCCACCGTGAACTCGATCGTCCCGGTGACCGCCAGCGGCCGGTCCTTGCCGTCCGCGTTCGGGACCAGCACCGACTGCCCCTCCTCCTCGAAGGGGGTGTAGACGGCGGGTACGGCCCACTCGGGCGCGTAGGGGTAGGCGGAGATGCCGGCGAAGCCGACCCGTCCGGGCGAGGCCGGGTCGAAGACCCGGAGGGCGAGCTCGCCCTCCCGCTCGATCGGGACGAGCAGCAGCTCGCCCAGGGTGGCCGTATCGGCTGCCGGGTCGGTGTCGGGGCGCAGCAGCGCCTCGCCGTCCACCGGCGCGTCGGCGCCGTCGACGGTGATGCCGTCGGCGGCCGTGGCCCGCAGCCGGACGCCCTCGGCGTCGGCCCACCAGTGCCCGGGCAGGCCCGGGACCTCGACCGGCTCGGGCCCCAGCCAGTGGGTGCCGGTGAGTGCGAGCTGGCCGTGCGGGGCGCTCACCGACGCCGCCCGCTGGTCACTCCAGTGCTTCCAGTCCTCTGCGGCCGTCGCCGTCATCGGTCAACCCTCCCGGTCCGGTCCGCGGACGGCCCGCTGTTCGAGCCGTCCGTCTCGGTCATCCTGCACAACACCACCCGCCGGTACGGATCATTCCCCGGCCCCGGCAAGCCGCCGAACCGCAAAGAGACTGCAAGACAGCGCAATGCGGCGGCAACACCCGGCGGCCGGGATCCGGACACCGGCCCTCAGCCCCTCAGGGGCCGGAACAGGCCCTCCTGCACCACCGACACCACCAGCTGCCCGTCCCGGTCGAAGATCTGCCCGCGCGCCAGGCCGCGCGCGCCGTGGGCGATCGGGGACTCCTGCTGGTAGAGCAGCCAGTCGTCGGTCCGGAACGGCCGGTGGAACCACATCGCGTGGTCCAGGGAGGCCATGTCGAAGTGCCGGGTGCCCCACAGCGGCTCGACGGGGGCGCGGACGGCGTCCAACAGCGTCATGTCGCTGGCGTAGGTGAGGGCACAGACGTGGATCAGCGGATCGTCCGGCAGCGGGCCGTTGGTGCGCAGCCACACGCCACTGCGCGCCTCGACGTCCACCAGCTCCTCCTTGTTCCAGCGCAGCCGCTCGACGTAGCGGATGTCGAAGGGCTGGCGGCGGCTGATGAACGGGGGCAGCTCACCGAGCCGGGAGCCGACCTCGTCCAGGGCGCTGGGCAGCTCCTCGGGTGCCGGGACCGGCGGCATCGGGTACTGGTGCTCGATGCTGCCCTCCTCCGGTCTGTGGAAGTCGGCGGTGAGCGAGAAGATCGACCGGCCGCCCTGGATGGCGAGCACCCGGCGGGTGGTGAAGGTGCGGCCGTCGCGGATCCGGTCGACCTGGTAGACGATCGGCACGCCGGGCACCCCGGGGCGCAGGAAGTACGCGTGCAGCGAGTGCACGGGGCGCTCGCCCTCGACCGTGCGCCCCGCCGCGACCAGCGCCTGCCCGGCGACCTGGCCGCCGAAGGTCCGCTGCAGCGCTTCCTCGGGGCTGCGCCCGCGGAAGATGTTCAGTTCGATCTGCTCCAGGTCGAGCAGATCGACGAGGTCGTCGACGGGGGTACCCATGCGCGCGCTCCCTCTCGTTGTTTCGATCGAGTTCTCCAGCTCACTCGAATTCTCCGGCGGCCCGGGTCATTCCCGCTCACCGGCCCCGGCGACCGATTCACTCGAACGTGTAAACGAGTGGACAGGCCGACGAACGGCCGAGCACCCTCGAAGCTCCCGCCCCCGCGCGGCGGAGCGGAGCGGGAGGATGGTGAGGTGAGTGGTGAGGCGGGTGGTGAGGTGATCCAGGAGGACCTGTTCGGCGACCAGCCCGACGGTCCGGGCGCGCGGATGCGGTCCGAGCCCGCGCCCGGCGCCGTCCTGCTGCCCGGCTGGCTGGAGCCCGCCGCGCAACTGCAGCTGGTCGCCGCCTGCCGGGAGTGGGCCCGGCCACCCGCCGGGCTGCACCGCGTGCGGATGCCCACCGGCGGGGTGATGTCGGTGCGGATGGTGAGCCTCGGCTGGCACTGGTACCCGTACGGGTACACCCGGGTCGCCGAGGACGGCGCGCCCGTCAAGCCGTTCCCGGAGCTGCTCGGGGAGCTGGCCCGGCGTGCGGTGGTGGAGGCGTACGGGGACCGGGCCGGGGAGATCGCGGGCGCGACCTCGTACGCACCGGACACCGCGATCGTCAACCACTACCCGCACGGCGCCAAGATGGGCCTGCACCAGGACCGCGACGAGCGCGTGGACGCACCGGTGGTCTCGCTATCGCTGGGCGACGACTGCGTCTTCCGGCTCGGGAACACCGAGACCAGGACCCGGCCGTGGACCGACCTGGAGCTGCGCAGCGGGGACTTGCTGGTGTTCGGCGGGCCGACCCGGTTCGCGTACCACGGGGTGGTGCGGACGCTGCCGGGGACGGCGGACCCGGCGCTCGGGCTGGTGGGGCGGCTCAACGTCACGGTGCGGCAGTCAGGGCTGAGCGAACAGGGCTGAGCGCGTAGGGGTGAGCGAATACGGCTGAGTGAACACGGGTGAGCGAACAGGCTGAGTGCGTAAGGCTGGGCACAGCAGCAGCCGACTGCGCAGGACCGACGAATCAGGCCCCGGCCCTCCTACCTCAGCAACCCCAGCTCCCGCGCGCAGGACGGCCAGGCCTCCCACCCCTGCTGCCGCACGATCTCCTCCCCGACGGTGGTCTGCTCCCGCCGGCTCGCGTGGTCGGCCCGGTCGGCGAAGTGCAGGCCGCCGGACTCCGTCCAGGTGGTGGATCTGCAGCCCGCCGTAGTAGCCGTTGCCGATGTCCGCCCGCCAGTCGCCACCGCTCTCGCAGTCCGCGAGCTGGTCCCAGACCAGGTCCGCGACCCGCGGCGCCGCGCCGGCCCGGGCGCCGCCCGAGACCACGGCCATCACCACCGCCACGGCGGCACCGATCCGGATCACGGCCCGGGACGTCCGTCCTTCACACGAACGCGAACACGAACACGAGCAGGGACACGAACACGAACACGAACGCGAGCACGAATACGGCACGGCAGCCGACCCTAGAGAGCCCGCTCCCGTCCGGGCCGCCACCCGCCCAGCCACGCCGGGAACGCCGACAGCCGCTCCCCCACACGGGGGAGCGGCCACCGGGAGCCACGGCCCTGTACGAGCCGACGGGAGGTCAGCTCATCGGACTTCAGATGCTCAGGACCTGGCCCGGGAAGATCAGGTCGGGGTTGCCACCGACGACCTTGGCGTTGTTCTTGTACAGGTCGTGCCAGTCCAGGCCCTGCGCGGCGGCGATGGAGCTCAGGGTGTCACCGGACTTGACGGTGTAGTCGCCCTTGGCCGGCTTGGCGTCGTCGGAGGCGGTCCACGACTTGCCGCCGTTCCAGGACTTGGCGGCGTCAGCCTTCGCGGCGTCCTTCTTCGGCGCGGCGTCAGCCTTCGGCGCAGCAGCGGCCTTGGGAGCGGCAGCGGCCTTCGGGGCGGCGGTCTTCGGCGCGGGGGTCTGCGCCGGCTTGGCGGCGGAGGAGCCGGCCGTGGTGTCGACGGCGGCCGGGGCGCCGCCCTTGGTCAGACCCGCCTTGACGGAACAGACCGGCCAGGCGCCGGGGCCCTGCGAGGCGAGGACCTTCTCGGCGACGGAGATCTGCTGCGCCTTGGTGGCGAGGTTGGCCTGCGAGGCGTAGGCGGTACCGCCGTACGCGGCCCAGGTGCTGGAGGTGAACTGCAGACCGCCGTAGAAGCCGTTGCCGGTGTTGATGGCCCAGTTGCCACCGCTCTCGCACTGGGCGACGGCGTCCCAGGTGGCGACGGGGGCGGCGGAGGCCGAGGTGGCCGTGACGAGGCCGGCCACCGGCAGGGCCGCGACAGCGGCGCCCGCCACGACGGCCATCCGCACGCGGTTGCGCTTGGTGGCGACGGTGTTGGTGGCAGCGGCGTTCTCGTTACGGAAGGTCATGGGGTTCCTCTCGACAGCCCCGGGCGGGCATGCGGAACCAGACCCTGGAGAGGGCCGCATTCGCTTGCCGCGTCCGTCGGACGGCCGTGCACGTGTCGGACGTGCCGCTGCCGCCCCGGCCACCCAGCCGCTCGCCGGTGACCTGTTCGAGCGATCGCGTCGGCGGGCACCTGCCGCGCCCGGCCGGGACCGGGGGGCGATGCGTCGGGGGTGAGCCCGGGTGGCGCTCGTTGCGCCGCCCAAGAAGCTACGAGCCGGTCGACGGGGAACCAAAACGCCACGGGTCTGCCCAGCTCAGCGAAGGGTTACCGACGGTAAGACCCACACAAACATGCCCGAAATGCCCGATTTGGCCGTCGATTCCTAGATCAAACACCGAGGCCGCGTGACCCACCTCACGGTTTCATTCCGGCAGTCCTGTCACCGACATCGACAGATTGCGAGCAAGAGACCACGTGCCGCGATCGGATCCGAGGCAATTCCCGTCAGCCTCGACGGGCACCCGTGACGCCTGACACAAGGGCCCGTTGGGCATGGCGACCTCCCCGAGTCCGCCCCCATGACTCCAACCGCACCCATCCGAGGAGACCCTGTGCCGCGCATGCTCGACGTCAGCGACGAGGTCCGGCTCGAAATCGGCGACGACGAGGCCGACCGCCTGCTCGGCGGCGACCGCGCCCCCGACAGCTACGAATGCACCTCCTGCCGCACCCCCGGCGACACCCATGCGGAGCCCACCAGCACCGTGCTGTTCGTCGGCGACGAGACCGCCGTCCTGGCCTTCGCCCACGCCCGCTGCATCCCCTCCCAGGTGGTGCCGGTCGCCGAGGAACAACTGGCCGGCGCCGTGCGCAGCATCAGCCAGTCCCAGCCCGCCGCCCCGGCCCCGGTCGCTCCCGGCCCGGACTTCGCCGTCCCCGCCCAGGACTCCGCCTGGGCCCGGCCCCAGCCGCCCGCCCCCGGCCAGGCCGCGATCCTCGGCATCACCTGCGGGCTCGTCCTGCACGGCAAGGTCGGCCACGCCTCGCTGGTGGTCGAGCCCACCGGCCCGGTCGGCCGCCCCGGCAGCACCTCCGGCGAGGACGAGTTCCTCGACCTGCTCCAGGACGCGGGCTTCCAGCGGATCGTCGACCTCGACGAGACCCCGGAGCAGCTGCCCGGCTGGTCGGTCCTGGTCGCCATGGGCAAGCTGCACGCGATCCTGCAGCCCGCCGCGGCCGGCGGCAGCACCGGCTGGTGGCAGGCCCACCAGCCGCTCCAGGTCACCGACGCCTGGCGGATGGCCGCCAGCCAGCTCTCCGAGGTGACCATGTACGCCGTGCCGGCCGGCTTGGTCGGCCGTCAGCCCCGCGAGGATCTGCTGCGCCAGGCGCTGGAGCGGGCGGTGGCACTGGGCCAGGTGGTCGCCGCCTCCCTCCCGCTGGCCGGCACCTGATTCGCCCCGGCGCTTCGGACGGTGGTCGCTGACCGACCGCGGTCAGCGACCACCGTCCGAAGCGTCCGACACCCACCCCGGGTCCCCCGCCCACCGAACGCCCCCGCATCCCCACCGCCTCTCACTCGTTGGCCCCTACGTGTACAGCTACGACGTCTCCGCACCCGCCGGACGGTCCGCGACCTCCTCCCGCTCGATCCCGGGCATGCGCCCGTCGTACGACGCGGAGCACCCGCACTCGACGACCCCGATCTACGACGAGCTGTACTCCGAGTACCGACGGCTGTTCCGCGCCCTGCCCGGCGACCGCTCGGGCGAGGAGGACCTGAGGTTCACCGGCTTCGCCGTCCGCGACGGTTACCCGCTGCTCGGCGAGCAGCGCCAGTACCTGCCGCAGCAGCAGGCCTTCCACACCCACGCGGGCCAGCCGTCCGGCCTCCCCCAGTTCACGCCGGCGCAGTCACAGCACACCCACCCCGAACCCACCACCGCCACTACCACCCCCACCGCCACCACCCATGGCCAGAGCCAGGGCCACGGCCAGACCGCCCCCCAGTTCACCAACGGCCAGGGCTGGGTCGCCGCCGGCTACCTCGGCCCGCTCCCGCACGCGACCCCCGCCCCGCCCCCGACCGCCGCCCCGGTGCTGGGCACGGCCACCGGCCTCGCCACCGCCGCGCCCACCGGCGGCCGCCACCGCCAGATGCTCTCGCTCCCCCCGGGCCGCGCCGGCGACCACCACTGACCCGCGCCGGCGACCACCACTGCCCCGAGCGGCAGGAGCCGGAAAGCCCGAGGGCCCCGCCACCACCGGTGACGGAGCCCTCGACCCGTACTGCGTACCGCCTACTTCTTCTTGCGCTTCTCCCGGACCCGCACCGAGATCGAGATCGGAGTCCCCACGAACCCGAACTCCTCCCGCAGCCGGCGCTCGATGAAGCGCCGGTAGCC
Organism: Kitasatospora cathayae; assembly: GCF_027627435.1. Lineage (GTDB taxonomy): Bacteria > Actinomycetota > Actinomycetes > Streptomycetales > Streptomycetaceae > Kitasatospora > Kitasatospora cathayae. Next base: position 2,568,183 of record NZ_CP115450.1, read on the forward strand.
CGCCTCCAGGAAGCCCGAGGCGAACAGCACGAAGCGCGGCGGACGGATGCCCGCCTGGGTGCCGAACAGGATGCGCGGCTGCTTGCCGCCCCGGATCGGGTGCGGGTGGGCGGCCACCAGCTCGCCGAGGAAGGCGTTCAGGCGCGCGGTCGGGATGCGGGTCTCCCAGCCCTCCAGCGCGGTCTCGATCGCCGGGACGAGCTTCTCCATGTGCCGGCCGGTCTTGGCCGAGACGTTGACCCGCGGGGCCCACTGCACCTGGACGAGGTCGCGCTCGATCTCGCGCTCCAGGTAGTAGCGGCGCTCCTCGTCCAGCTGGTCCCACTTGTTGTAGGCGATGACGACGGCGCGCCCGGCCTCGACGGCCATCGAGATGATCCGGGTGTCCTGCTCGGCGAGGGTCTCGCTGGCGTCGATCAGGACGACCGCGACCTCGGCCTTCTCGAGCGCGGAGGCGGTGCGCAGCGAGGCGTAGAAGTCGGCGCCGGCGGTCAGGTGGACCCGGCGGCGGATGCCTGCGGTGTCCACGAACTTCCAGGTCTTGCCACCGAGTTCGATCATCTCGTCGACCGGGTCACGGGTGGTGCCGGCCAGCTCGTTGACGACCACCCGCTCCTCGCCGGCGACCTTGTTCAGCAGGCTGGACTTGCCGACGTTGGGCCGGCCGATCAGCGCGACCCGGCGCGGGCCGCCGGGGGCGGCGTCGCCGAAGGTCTGCGGCGGGGCCTCGGGCAGCGCGTCCATGACGGCGTCCAGCAGGTCGCCGGAGCCTCGGCCGTGCAGCGCGGAGACGGGGTACGGCTCGCCCAGGCCCAGCGACCACAGGTAGGCGGCCTCGGCCTCGGTGGACGGGCCGTCGACCTTGTTGGCGCACAGGACGGTCGGCTTGCCGGCCCGGCGGATGAGCTTGATCAGGGCCTCGTCGGTGTCGGTGGCGCCGACGGTGGCGTCCACGACGAACAGCACCGCGTCGGCCTGCTCGATGCCCAGCTCGGCCTGCGCGGCGACCATGGCGTCGATACCGAGGACGTCGATCTCCCAGCCGCCGGTGTCGACCACCTTGAAGCGCCGGCCGTTCCAGCTGGCCTCGTAGGTGACCCGGTCGCGGGTGACGCCCGGCTTGTCCTCGACGACGGCCTCGCGGCGGCCGATGATGCGGTTCACCAGGGTCGACTTGCCGACGTTCGGGCGGCCGACGACGGCCAGCACCGGCAGCCGGACGTGCTCGGCGCCGTCCACGGCGTCGAAGCCGTCGAGGTCGAAGCCCTCCTCGGCGGCGAGGGCCATGAACTCGGCGTAGTCGGCGGCGTCCAGCTCACCGGGGCCGGTGGCGGAGTGCTCTGCGGTCATGTTCGTCTGTTCCGTTTCCCGGCGCGGCCCTTCCCAGGGGCGTGCCGTGCGTACCTGCCCCGCTGGGGCAGCGCGATGGTTTCCGCCGCGGCGCCTCGACGGCCCGCGGTTCGTTCAGTGGTCAGAGGTCAGAGGTCGGTGGTCGGAGGTCAGGGCTCAGGGGTCAGATCACCAGATGGTGGACCGATCAGACCGACGACAGCCCGGCCCGCTCCTCCACCAGCGCGGCGATCCGGCCGATCACCTGCTCCAGGGTGAGCTCGCTGGTGTCCACCAGCACGGCGTCCGCGGCCTGGGCCAGTGGCGCCGTCTCGCGCGAGGAGTCGGCGGCGTCGCGGCGGGCGAGGTCGGCGGCCATCGCGGTGATGGTCGCCTCGTCCACGCCCTTGGCGCGCAGTTCGGCCGCCCGGCGCTCGGCCCGGGCCGCCTCGGAGGCGGTCAGGAACACCTTGACGGTGGCCTGCGGGAACACCACGGTCCCCATGTCCCGACCCTCGGCGACGATGCCGCGCTCGGCGACCTCGGCGCAGCCGCGCTGCAGCTCCACCAGCCGGGCCCGCACCGCCGGCACCGCGGCCACGGCGCTGACCTGCGCCGTCACCTCGGGACCCCGGATCGGACCGGAGACGTCCTGACCGTCCACGGTGATGGTCGGTCCGCCGGCGTCCGTACCGGACACGATGACGGGCTTGCCGCACGCGACGGCCACCGCCTCCGGGTCGGTCACGTCGACGTCGTTGGCCAGCATCCACCAGGTCATCGCCCGGTACATGGCGCCGGTGTCCAGGAAGCTCAGGCCCAGCCGGGCGGCGACCGCCCGCGAGACGGTCGACTTGCCGGAGCCGGAGGGTCCGTCGATGGCGACGACGACCGGGGCGTGCGCTCGGTCGGCAGTGTCCACGGGGGCGAACCTCTCTCTGAGCATGGAAGCCGGCGCCTGCGCGGGCGGACGGCCGGGGATTGTCTCCCTCAAGGTTAATGGACCGCCGCCGACCCCCGTCCCGGCCCGGTCACCGCAAGGCCGGTGGCACCGGCTCCGCCCGCCCGGCCGCCGGGTCCACGGCCTCCCGTGCCACCTCCAGCACCGCGTCCCCTAGCCTGGGCCGCACGTACTCGCCGTCCCGCTCGATGCCGAGCACCCCGGCGACGAAGGCCATCTGCCGCTCGGCGCCCGGGCACTCCCACACGAACGGCCCGGCCGACAGGTGCGAAGGGAAGTCGTTCACCGCGAAGGCGACCCGGTGGTACGCCGAGCTCCGTGAGAATCGGCCGGGGCCGCTCGACCAACGCCGTCACGCTGCGGTGGCGGATCAGGAACTCCCCGCCCACCACCGCTCGCAGGAAAGCGCTCGTTCCCGACGTCCACCGGCTCACCGGCTCACCGGCTCACCGGCGACCCCGTGCCGGGTCTCACCCAACGGCAAGTCGATGATCACACCCACTCCCCCCGCCATCCGACGAAGGTCAGTCCCGGACGCTCCAGCCCGAAGCGCGCAGCGCCGCCGTGAGCCGCTTGACCTCCATCGGCGCCACCGACAGCTGGACGAAGCCGACCTGCTGCCCGTCCGAGTGCTCGATGAGGACGTCCTCGATGTTGACCCCGGCCTCGCCGACCTCCCCGAACAGCCGGCCCAGCTCGCCCGGCTGGTCGCCGAGCACCACCGCGACCGTCTCGTACCGGGTGGGCGGGGCGCCGTGCTTGCCGGGGATGCGGGCCTGCCCGGTGTTGCCGCGCCGCATGACCGCCTCGATGCCCTCGGCACCGGCCCGGCGCTCGCCCTCCTCGGTGGCCGCCAGGGCGCGCAGCGCGGTGACGGTCTCGCCGAGGTCGCTGGCGACGTCCTCCAGCACGTCGGCGACCGCGGCCGCGTTGGCGGACAGGATGTCGACCCACAGCCCGGGGTTGGAGGCGGCGATCCGGGTCACGTCGCGCACACCCTGGCCGGAGAGCCTTATGGCCGTCTCGTCGGCGTTCTCCAGCCGGGCCGCGACCAGCGAGGAGACCAGCTGCGGGGCGTGCGAGACCAGGGCCACGGCCCGGTCGTGCGCGTCCGCGTCCATCACGATCGGCATCGCGCCGCACAGCGCGACCAACTCCAGCGCGGCGTTGAGCGTGTCGGTGTCGGTGTCGGGGGTCGGGGTGAGCACCCAGGGGCGGCCCTCGAACAGGTCGGCGCGGGCGGCGAGCGGCCCGGAGCGCTCGCGACCGGCCATCGGGTGACTACCGATGTAGTGGACGGTGTCGAGGCCGAGCGCGGCGATCTCGCTGCCCGGGCCGGACTTCACGCTGGCCACGTCGGTGTACCAGTGCGCCAGGTTGCGGCGCTGGCAGTCCGCGAGCACCTTGCCGACCAGCGCCGGCGGGACGGCGATGATCGCCAGGTCGACCGGGCCCTCGGCCGGTTCGGTGATGCCGGCGCCGAGCGACTCGGCGGTGCGGGCGGCGTCCGGGTCGGCGTCCTCCAGATGGACGGTCAGCCCGCGTGCGGCCAGGGCCAGGGCTGCGGAGGTGCCGATCAGTCCGGTGCCGACGACGACGGCAGTGCGCATGGCGGGTGGCTCTCCTCGATCACGGTTCTCGACTGGACGGTTCTCGCTGGCGGTGCTCAAGCTGGCGGTGCTCAACAGGTGCCACGGTCCCAACGGGTGCCGGTGCCGCCAGAGTCGGCCGGGCGCACCCGCGCCCCATCCTCCCATCCGACGACCCCCGAAAACCCCCGACCCCGCCAACCCCACCCAACCCCGGCCCGGCAACCGCGACCGCCCGACCCCCGTCCCACACAGTGCACACGCCGCGCCCCGGGAAATCCGGCGACGCCCGGCCCCGAGCGGGGCAGACTGGCCGCCGGGGGACGGCGGGGCGAGCCGCGGCACACCGGACGCGAACGAAGGGGTTGCGCATGGACGATCAGCACAGCAGTCACACCGGGCCGTCGAAACCGCCGGCCGTACCGGCCCACCCCTCGGTCCTGGACTCCGTCGTGGTGTACGCCGAGGGCGCGGTGTGCCGCCGCCGGGCCACCGTCCCGGTCCCGCCCGGCCGACGGCTGCGACTGACCGGCCTGCCCGACTCGCTGGACGCCGACTCGCTGCGCGCCCGGGTGCTCGCCGGCCCGGCCGGCACGGCGGTCGTCGAGGCCCGCCTGGAAGCCGTCGCCGAGCTCCGCGAACCCGACGAACTCCCGCAGCTGCGCCGCGAGTTGGACGAGGCCATGGAGCGCCAGGGCGCACTGAACGAGCGCCACCGGCTGGTCCGGAGCGCGATCGCCGAGACTGCCGCGCTGCGCGCCGTCCCGCCCCAGCGCCGCCGCGACGAGCCGCTGCGCCGCACTCCGGCCGACGCCTGGCTGGAGCTCGCGGACTTCGTCGACGAGCGGCTGGCCCGTCTCCAGGAGCGCGCCGAGCAACTCACCCAGGAGATCGAACTCGCCGACCACGAGCGACAGTTGGCCGCCGACCGGCTGGAGCGCGCGTCCACCGCCGGGCGGGCCGAGCCGATCGAGGCCACCGACACCGTCGTGCTCACCCTGACCACCACGGGAACCGGCACCGAGCAGATCGAACTGGAGCTGGAGTACGGCGTCCCCGCCGCCCGCTGGGTGCCCGCCTACCGCCTCAGCCACCGCACCGGCTCCGACACCGCCCACCTGGTGCTGCGCGCCGCCGTCGCCCAGCACACCGGCGAGGACTGGACGGGCGTGCGGCTCGCCCTGTCCACCGCCGACCTCGATCGCCGCACCGACCTGCCCCGGCTCGCCTCGCTGCGGATCGGCCGCAGCCAGCCCGCCCCGCCGCCCTCCGGCTGGCGCGAACCGCCGGCCGGCCTGTCCGACCTCTTCACCGGCTACGACGCGGCCGCGGCCGACCGCCCCGCCACCACCCGGCCCGGCGCCCCGATCCCGGTCGCGGCCCTCTCCGCACCCGAGCCCGCCCTGCGCCGCGCGCCCCGCGTCGGCGGCGCCCGCCCAGCAGGCGCCCAACCCGACTTCCGGCCGGACGAGGCCGCACCCGCCGCACCCGCCGGCCCCGCCGGCCCGTCCGGCGGCGGTGGTGGCGGCGGCTCACTGAGCGTCCAGGAGCCGGTGCCCTCGCCCCCGCCGCCCGGCTTCGCCGGCTACGGCGCGCCACCCGTGACGAGCGCCCCGCCCACGCCGAGCACCCCGTCCGCACCGACCGCCCCCGCCCCGATGCCCCAGGCCCCCGGCGGCACCCCGATGCCCCAGTCCTACGGCGGCGCCCCGCCGCGAACGGCCCGCCGCCGCGCCACCGCGCCGCCCCCGCCCACCGCCCTCACCCCCGACACCGTCCTGCTCGACTACCCCGACCTCCGGCTGGCCGGCCCCGACGACACCACCGACCGCCGCGGCACCCTGCGCCCGGACCCCGCCAGGGTCGAGCGCGCCGAGCTGGCACGCTTCGCTCCCGGCGGCCCCGAGGGCGCCCGGCTCCGCGACCTCCCCCTCCCCCGCCACGCCGTCCCGCCCCGCCGGTCGGCCGGCTCCTTCGACCACCGCTTCGACGCCGCCGCCCCCGCCGACATCCCCTCCGACGGCACCTGGCACTCCGTCACGGTGGACGCGATCCCGCTCTCCGTCAGCCCCGAGTACGTCACCGTCCCCGCCGTCGAGCAGAAGGTGTACGCGACCCTGGTGCTCGCCAACCGCACCGACCGCGCCGTGCTGGCCGGCCCGGTCGAGGTCACCGTGGACGACGAGTTCCTGCTCACCGCCGCGCTGCCGACGCTCGCCCCCGGCGAGACCCGCCGCCTGGGCATCGGCGTCACCGAGAGCATCGAGGTGGCGCGCCGCACCGAGCTGCACGAGTCCGCCACGGGCATGCTGAAGGGCAACAGCACGGTGCTCGACCACCGGGTGCACGTCCAGCTGGCGAACCGGCTCGGCCGCGCCGCCACGGTCGAGGTCCGCGAGCGCGTACCGGTCGCCTCCGACGCCGAGATCCGGATCGAGGAGCGCGCCGACTGGCAGGCGCCGGCCGTCCCCACCCCGGAGTGCCCGGCCGGCACCCGGCTCTGGCGGATCGAACTGCCGCCGGGCGGCCGCACCGAGCTGGACGGCGGCTACCAGATCAAGATCCCGGCCGGAAAGGCCATCGTCGGCGGAAACCGGAGGAACTGACCGATGACCGAAGAGACCGTCCCCCTCCCCGTCACCGCCGTCACCTGTCTGGAGGACCGTGCCCAGGTCGAGCGCGCGGTGACCGTCGAGCTCGCCGGGGGTGTCCAACGGCTGCGGCTGGGCCCGCTCACCGCCCTCGCCGTCGACCGCACCCTGCGCGCCGAATCCGCCGCCCCCGGCACCCGGGTGCTGGAGGCCCGGCTGGTGCGCAGCTGGACTCCGCGCGCCCCGCTGCCGCCCGGCCCGGAGGACTCCGCGCTGCGCCACCGGCTGCACGAGCTGGAGGCCGAGTCACGCCTCGCCGACCAGACCCGCTCCCGTCTGGAGGCCCGTCTCGCCCTGCTCGCCCAGCTGAGCACCGACCTGCTGCGCGAGGTCGGCGAGGGCGCCGGCGTCGGCGAGATCGAACGCACCCGCTGGGCCCGCGAGCTGGACCGGGTGGACGCCGAGCGCGAGCGCTACGCCGAGGAGCTGCGCGCCGCCCACTCCCGGCTGCGCCGCCTGGACCAGGAGCGGTCCCAGGCCCTGCTGGCCCTGGACCGGGCCGAGGAGGAGCCCGCCGAGCTGCTCGCCCACCTGGAGCTGACCGTCGAGGCCGAGCGGCCCGGCCCCACCTTGCTGACCGTCCACCACCTGGTGCCCTGCGCCCTGTGGCGCCCCTCCTACCGCGCCACCCTGGACGGCGGCAGCCTGCGCCTGGAGTCGGAGGCGGTGGTCTGGCAGCGCACCGGCGAGGACTGGACCGGCGCCCGGCTGACCTTCTCCACCGCCCGTTCCGCCCTCGCCACCGACCCGCCCGCGCTCGCCGAGGACCGGCTGACGCTGCGCGAGCGCACCGACGAGGAGCGCCGCACGGTCGAGGTCGAGCTGCGCGAGGAGCAGGTCAGCACCCTCGGCCCGGGAGCCGCCGTCCCCGGGCTGGACGACGGCGGCGAGGTGCGGGTGCTGCCCGCCCCCGCCCCGGCCACCGTCCCCTCCGACGGCCGGGCGCACCGGGTCCCGCTGGGCGCCTTCACCGGTGAGGCGAGGACCGAGTACGCCTGCGCCCCCGAGCTGTCCCCGCTGGTCACCCGGGTGGTCCGGTTCCGCAACACGGCCGGGCACCCGCTGCTGGCGGGCCCGGTCGAGCTGGTGCGCGGCAGCGGCTTCACCGGCCGCGGCGAGCTGCGCTTCACCGCCACCGGCGCCGACGCCGAGCTGTCCTTCGGTAGCACGGACGGCTACCGGGTGGTCCGCGAGACCGACGAGCTCCAGGCCACCGCCGCCCTGAGCGGCCGCCAGACCACCACCCGCACCGTCCGGCTGCACCTGTCCCGCTTCTCCGGCCCGGAGGAGCACGACGAGCAGCTGGTCACGGTGCGCGAACGGGTGCCGGTCTCCGAGGTGGCCGCGGTCGAGGTGCGGCTGCGCAAGGAGGAGTGCTCCCCGGCGCCGGACTCCTTCGACGCCGAGGGCATCGTGCGCTGGGACGTCCCGCTCGGCCCGGGCGCCCGCCGCAGCATCACCCTGGTGTACGAGGTCTCCGCCTCGGCCAAGGTGGCCGGGCTGTGACGCGGGAGCGCCCGTGACGACCGCTCAGGACCGGAATCGGGACCGGAAAGCGGGTACAAAAGGAACATGATCCTCCACCTCACCCCCCTGGACGACTGGCTGGCAGACCCCGGCCGCCCGTACGCCACCGCGTCGCTGCTCACCGACGGGTTCATCCACTGCTCGGCGGACGAGCAGACGGCGCTCGCGGTGGCCAACGCCTTCTTCGCCGACACCCCGGACCCGCTGATGGTGCTGCTGATCGAGGAGGCACTGGTGGAGCCGATGGTCAAGTGGGAGGCGCCGCACGGCGCCCCGCCGCCCGGCGCCACCCCCGGCGTGCTGTTCCCGCACATCTACGGGCGGCTGAACCGCACCGCCGTGGTCGGCCTGGAGAAGGTCGAGCGCGGCCCGGACGGCCGCTGGGCCTCCCTCAGCCCCTGGAGCTGACCGAAGCCCTCGAGCCGGCCGAAGCGCCGGAGCCGACCGAAACCCCCGGCAATCCCTCGGGCCCGCTCACAGCCACCCCCGCTCCCGGGCCGCCATCCCGGCCTGGAAGCGGGTGGTGGCGCCCAGCGAGCGCATCAGGGCCTGCAGCCGCCGCTGGGTGGTCCGGGCGCTCCAGCCCAGCGAGCGGGCGATCGACTCGTCGGTCAGTCCGGCGGCGAGCAGGCCGAGCAGCTTGCGGTGGTCGGCGTCCGGCTCCGGCGAGCCGTCGCCGGTGCCGAGCGCGGCCTGCAACTGCACGGCCCGCTCCCACTCCGCCTCGAACAGCGTGTCCAGCGCCTGCAGCAGCGCCGAGGGGTGGATCACGTAGGCCGCGTCCAGCACGCTGTCGCCGACGCTGATCGGGATGATCGCCATCCGATCATCCGAGATGATCATCTTCATCGGCAGCGTCGGCCGTACCCGCGCCTCCTCCCCGTCCGCCACGCCGACCAGGATGTTCTTCTCCAGCCGGCCGGGCCAGGCCACCGCCTCCCGGTCGTAGACGGTCCGGAACCTCAGCCCCTCCCGCAGCCGCCGCCGCTGCAGCGGCATCTCCGCCACCGGGTCCTGGATGTACGGCGGGCGGTCGAAGCCGCGCACCTGGTACCGGCTGGTCTCGGTGATGTGCTCCAGCCGCTGGGCGATCGCCTCGCCGCCGGTCAGCACCTCCACCGAGTGCGCCGGGTCGGTGTAGCGCGAGGCCTCCCGGAAGGCGTCCATCAGCCGGTGCATCTCGGCCCGGGCGTGCCGCAGTTCGGACTCCCGGTGGCCGATCAGGGTCCCTATCGCCACGTCCGGGGCGACCGGCAGGTAGCGCTCCCGGTCCACCGGCGCCCGGGTGGCCATGCCCTGCTGCGCCAGCCGGTCCAGCGCGCGCACGCACTGCTGGAACATCAGGCCGCAGCCCTCGGCCAGCTCCTCCGCGGTGGACTGCGGATTGGCCACCAGCGCCGCGTACACCCGCCCGTCCGGCTCGGCCAGTCCCAACGGGCCGAGCGCGTGCCCGGCGGACCGCCCCAGTGCTGCATCGGACACGACGCCGTCTCCCCCTGTTCGCCCCGGAACACCCCCTCCGGCGCCCGTGCTGGCGCAGTCCCGCCACTCGACGGGCCGGTGCTCCGGTGGCCATCCTCGGCCACGGATCATGGCGCTGACAAGGCCGTGACCAGCGGTTGCGTCCCGGCTCACAGCGAACGCCGGAGGGTCCCCCGCCACCACGGGCGGGGGACCCTCCGATGAACTCCGGGTGAACCTGCCGTTACAGGCCGACCTCGCGCATCAGCTGGCCGACCTCCGGGTTGGTCAGGCGGCGCAGCCAGCCCGACTTCTGGTCGCCGAGCGCGATCGGACCGAAGTGGGTGCGCACCAGCTTCTCGACCGGGAAGCCGACCTCGGACAGCATCCGGCGGACGATGTGCTTGCGACCCTCGTGCAGGGTCACCTCGACCAGGTAGTTCTTGCCGACGTTGGAGACCACCTTGAAGCTGTCGGCGCGCGCGAAGCCGTCCTCCAGCTCCACGCCCTGGGCCAGCTGCTTGCCCAGGTCGCGCGGGATCGGGCCCTGGATGGCGGCCAGGTAGGTCTTGGTCACGCCGTACTTGGGGTGGGTGAGGCGGTGGGCCAGCTCGCCGTGGTTGGTGAGCAGGATGATGCCCTCGGTCTCGGTGTCCAGCCGGCCCACGTGGAACAGCCGGGTCTCCCGGTTGGTCACGTAGTCGCCCAGGCACTGGCGCCCGTCCGGGTCCTCCATGGTGGAGACCACGCCGGCCGGCTTGTTCAGCGCGAAGAACAGGTAGGACTGGGTGGCGACGGTCAGGCCGTCCACCTTGATCTCGTCCTTCTGCGGGTCGACCCGCTTGCCCTGCTCGGTGACCAGCTTGCCGTTGACCTCGACCCGGCCCTGCTCGATCAGCTCCTCGCAGGCGCGCCGGCTGCCGACGCCGGCCCGGGCCAGAACCTTCTGCAGGCGCTCGCCCTCGGGCTCGCCGAAGGTCTTGGGCAGCTTGACGGCCGGCTTGTCGTGCCGGGCGAGGACGGCGTCCTCGATCTTGGCCTGCAGCTCGCGCGAGCGCTGCGGCTGGCGGCGCGGGTCGCCCGGGGCGCCCTGGCCCTCCCGGCGCGGGCGCGGAGCCGGACCGGGGCGCCGGCCGGCGAAGCCGCCGCGCGCCGGGGTGGCGTTCGGGCCGCCACCGTACTCGGGGCGGTCGTACTTGCGCTCCTCGGGCCGCAGCGGGCGGTCCGGGTAGCGGCGGTCGTCGCGCCGGTCGTCCCGGCGCCCGCCGTCGCGCCCGTACGAACCGCCGCGCGAGCCCGAGCCGGAGCCCGAGCCGCCGCCGTACGAACCGCCGCGGCCGCCGCCGCTGCCGTACGAACCGCCGCGCGAGCCCGACCCCGAGCCGCCGCGACCGCTGCCGCTGCCACCGCCGTAGGAGCCACCCCGGCCCCCGCCCTGTCCGCCGCGACCGCTGCCGCCGCCGCTGCCGTTCCTGCCGTTGCCACTGCTACGCATCAAAGTGTCCGTACGTCGTTCCGTCTGGGATGTGCGGTCGTCTCGGCCGACCTCACCTCCCCCTACCGATCGTGCGTTGCCCGACCGGCCTCGCCACTGCCGTCCGCGGCCTGCACGGCAGCGGCGGCGACCGCCTCCGCGATCATCGTGCCCTCCAGGGACTCCGCTTCCACGTCGTCGACCTCGGGCAGGAAGGGAGCGAGCTCCGGCAGCTCGTCCAAGCCGCGGAGCCCCATCCGTTCCAGGAAGTAGTTCGTCGTCCGATACAGGATCGCACCTGTTTCGGGCTCGGATCCGGCCTCTTCCACCAGTCCTCGCTGTACCAGGGTACGCATCACGCCGTCACAGTTCACACCACGGACGGCGGAAACCCGCGATCTGGACACCGGCTGCCGGTAGGCGACCACCGCCAGGGTCTCCAGCGCGGCCTGGGTCAGCCGGGCCTGCTGGCCGTCCAGCAGGAAGCGGTCGACGGCCGCGGCACAGGTGTCCCGGCTGTAGAACCGCCAGCCACCGGCCACCAGCCGCAGGTCGAACCCGCGCCGCTGGGCGGCGTACTCGGCGGCCAGCTCGCGCAGCGCCCGCGCCACCTCGGCCCGCGGCCGCTCCAGCGCCCCGGCCAGCCGCTCCTCCCCGACCGGCTCGTCGACGACCATCAGGATCGCCTCCAGTTCGGCCTTCAGCCCCGGCCCGACGGGCTCCTCGGGGGCGCCGGCCGGCTCCTCCGCAGCGGACGCACCGGACGGAGCCGACTTCTGGTGCACCACCCGGGGCTCGCCGTCCACCGGAGCCGACGTGGCCACCGGAACCGCCACCGGCTCCGGCAGCAGCTCGAAGGCCGGCTCCAGCCACTCCTCGGCCCGTGGCCGCCCCGGCAGTCCGAGCGGGCGCCGCACCGGCCGCCCGCCCTCGTTCGCGCCACTCATCGCCGCCCGTCCTCCTCCCGGGACCGCTCCGGCTCACCGGCCGGCCGGTCGAACTCGTCGGTCACCTCGACCGCGCCGCGGCCCTCCTCGGCCACCCAGCGCACCCGCAGCTCGCCGAGCGCCTCCGGCTGCTCGAAGTCCAGCACCCGCTCCCGGTACAGCTCCAGCAGCGCCAGGAAGCGGGCGACCACCACCAGGGTGTCCGGCGCGTCCGCGACCAACTGCTGGAAGGAGGCCTCGCCGAGGCCGGTGAGCAGCCCGACCACCAGGGAGGCCTGCTCGCGCACGCTGACCGGCGGGGTGTGGATGTGGTCCACGTACACCACCGGCTTCGGCTTGGGCTCCATGGCCTTGGCCGCCAGCTGGGCGAGCCGCTCCGGCCCGACGGTGATGACCACCTCGGGCAGCAGCTCCGCGTGCCGGGGCTCCAGGCCGACGGTCCGCGGCCGCCGCAGCAGCTCGGCCGCCCAGCGCTCGCCGAACAGCGCCGCCACCCGCTTGTACGCCCGGTACTGCAACAGCCGGGCGAACAGCAGGTCACGCGCCTCCAGCAGGGCGAGGTCCGCCTCGTCCTCGACCTCGGCCACCGGCAGCAGCCGGGCGGCCTTGAGGTCGAGCAGGGTGGCCGCGACCACCAGGAACTCGGTCGCCGCGTCCAGGTCCCAGTCCGGGCCCATCGCCCGGATGTGGGCCAGGAACTCGTCCGTCACGGTGGCCAGCGCCACCTCGGTGACGTCCAGCTTGTGCTTGGCGATCAGGCTGAGCAACAGGTCGAAGGGGCCCTCGAAGTTGTCCAGCCGTACCCGGAAGCCGCCCCGCGGCTCCTCCTCGGTGGCGTTCACGGCGCTGGCGGCTGGTTCGACGGTGCTCGGCATGACGGTCCATCTTCGCCCGTCCGCACCGCCCGCCCCGCCACGGGTCCCGCCGACACGCCGCCGGCCACCGGCGCGCCCGGGGCACCCGGCCGGCCCGCCGCGGGCGCCCTACCGGCCGCGCAGCCGCCGGACCAGGATCGAGGCCTCGCCGCGCTGCTCCAGGTCCGCCAGGACGACCGCGATGGCCTCCCGGACGATCCGTCCGCGGTCCACGGCCAGGCCGTGCTCGCCGCGCAGCACCAGCCGGGTGTGCTCCAGGTCCATGAGCTCCTCGGCGGACACGTACACGGTGATCTTCTCGTCGTGCCGCTCGCGCCCGCTCGGGCGGCGCGGCGCGCGGCCGCGCGGGCGGGCGCGTCCGGCGGCGGCCTGCTCCTCGGCGGCACCCGCGTGGGTGCGGCCCGCCGCGGCGGCGCCGGCACCGCGACCGCCGGTCACGGTCTTCCCGGCCTGGGCCTCGCCCGGCGCGGCGCCCTGGCCCCCGGGCGTCCGCTGGCCGGGCGGCTGCCCGGGCACCGTGGCGGCCGGCTGCTGCTCCTGCGGCCCCCGCCGGTCGTCCTGGGCGGCCTCGGCGCCGTCCGTGCCGTTGACGGTCCGCGCGGTCTCCGGTCTGGATGCCTCGGCGGCCGGACGCGGCGCGAGGGACGGCGACAGCGCCATCCCGCCGGTGGTCCGGAACAGCTCGTCGGCACCCGGGAGACTCACTCGGCGGGGCGGCACCGGTCGAGCACCTCCCTGGCGAGCTGGCGGTAGGCGGCGGCACCGACCGAGTTGGTGGCGTACGTCGTGATGGGCTCGCCGGCGACGGTGGTCTCCGGGAAGCGCACGGTCCGCCCGATGACGGTGTGGAAGACGTGCTCGCCGAACGCCTCGACGACCCGCGCCAGCACCTCACGGCTGTGCACGGTGCGCGAGTCGTACATGGTGGCGAGGATGCCGTCCAGGCGCAGCTCGGGGTTGAGCCGTTCGCACACCTTCTCGATGGTCTCGGTCAGCAGCGCGACGCCGCGCAGCGCGAAGAACTCGCACTCCAGCGGGACGATCACGCTGTGAGCGGCAGTCAGCGCATTGACCGTCAGCAGGCCCAGCGAGGGCTGGCAGTCGATGATGACGTAGTCGTAGTCCGGCAGCAGCGGCTTCAGGGCGCGCGCCAGCGCGGACTCCCGGGCCACCTCGCTGACCAGCTGCACCTCGGCGGCGGAGAGGTCGATGTTGGAGGGCAGCAGGTCCATGCCGGGGACCGCCGTCTTGAGCAGCACCTCATCGGCCGTCAGGCCCCGCTCCATGAGCAGGTTGTAGACGGTGACGTCGAGCTCCATCGGGTTGACCCCGAGGCCGACCGAGAGCGCGCCCTGCGGGTCGAAGTCGACGAGCAGCACCCGGCGGCCGTACTCGGCCAGCGCCGCGCCCAGGTTGATGGTCGACGTGGTCTTGCCGACGCCGCCCTTCTGGTTGCACATGGCGATGATCTGGGCGGGGCCGTGCTCGGCGACCGGCGCGGGGATCGGGAAGTAGGGCAGCGGACGGCCGGTCGGGCCGACCCGCTCGCGGCGCTGGCGCGCGGCGTCGGGGGCCAGCGTGGCGGCGTACTCCGGGTCCGGCTCGTACTCGGCGTCCGGGTCGTCGTAGGCGCCGTAGGCGAACTCGCCGTAGGCCAGGCCGTAGGCCGCCAAGTCGGCGTCGTGGTCGGTCACCGTGGTCACCTGCGCTGTGTTCTGGCGTGCTTCGAAGGTACGGAGTGCGACCGAGCCGACCTCGGCCGAGCCCACGGAGGGCTGCCGGGCCCCGGGCTCCTCACTCGGCTGGCCGGCGGTGAGCTCCGCCAGTCCTGGCTGACCACCCCCGGGAGCAATTGTCGACTCATTCACAAGTCGTCTTACCTCCTTGGGGATCCAGGACTCTATGTCGATTCGTCAGCGTGGCAGCATGCCGACGGTTTGCGACTCTAGGCCGTTCAAGGCGTTCGCAGCAACACAATCCACGGTAGTGGGCACGATGTGTCGACTATCAGGCGGGCCGCTGTCAAGGGATCAGCGGGCCTATGACCCTAACGTTTCTGCGGGCCGGTGCGGGTCGGGTGACACGACCGACCGAAATTGACGACAGAGCGACCCGCCCGGTCCATCCGGCGTTCACGGGCACGGCGAAGCCCCCGACCCGAACGGATCGGGTCGGGGGCGAACGACCGCCGTGCGGTCAGGGAGTTCAGGCGAGCACGCTCTCCAGCGTGACCGACTCCAGGCCGAAGGCCTCGGCCACGGCCGGGAAGGTGATCTGGCCCTCGTGCACGTTCAGGCCCTTGGCGAGCGCCGCGTCGCGGCGCAGCGCCTCCTTCCAACCGCGGTTGGCCAGCTCCAGCACGTACGGCAGGGTGGCGTTGGTCAGCGCGTAGGTGGAGGTGTTCGGGACGGCGCCCGGCATGTTGGCCACGCAGTAGAAGACGGAGTTGTGGACCTGGAAGGTCGGCTCGTCGTGCGTGGTCGGGTGCGAGTCCTCGAAGCAGCCACCCTGGTCGATGGCGATGTCGACGAGCACGGAGCCCGGCTTCATCCGGGAGACCAGCTCGTTGGTGACCAGCTTCGGGGCCTTGGCGCCCGGGATCAGCACCGCGCCGATGACCAGGTCGGCGTCCAGGACGGCCTTCTCCAGCTCGAAGGAGTTGGACATGATGGCCTTGATCTTGGTGCCGAAGATGCGGTCGGCCTCGCGCAGCTTGTTGATGTCGCGGTCCAGCAGGGTCACGTCGTAGCCCATGCCGATGGCGATGGTGGCCGCGTGCCAGCCGGAGACGCCACCGCCGATGACGACGGCCTTGGCCGGGTGGGTGCCGGGCACGCCACCGGGCAGCGTGCCGCGGCCGCCGGCCGGACGCATCAGGTGGTACGAGCCGACCTGCGGGGCCAGGCGGCCCGCGACCTCGGACATCGGGGCGAGCAGCGGCAGCGCGCCGTTGCCCAGCTGCACGGTCTCGTACGCGATCGCGGTGGTGCCGGAGGCGACCAGCGCGTCGGTACCGGCCCGGTCGGCCGCCAGGTGGAGGTACGTGAAGAGGGTCTGACCCTTCCGCAGCCGGTGGTACTCGGAGGCGATGGGCTCCTTGACCTTCAGCAGCAGGTCGGCGGTGGCCCACACCTCGTCGGCGGTGGGGAGGATGGTGGCGCCGGCGGCCACGTACTCCTCGTTGGGGATCGAGGAGCCGAGACCGGCGTTGTCCTCGATGTAGACCTCGTGTCCGTTGCGGACCAGCTCATGCACGCCGGCGGGCGTGATGGCCACGCGGTACTCGTGGTTCTTGACCTCGCGGGGGATGCCGACCTTCACGGCTAAACACGTCCTCTTGCCATGGGGGTCCCGACCGGAGAAGACCGGTGGGCGACGCGCACGTGGGGAAGCCTCCGGGCAGGCCGGGGCAGGGGATCGCTGCGCGACTGAGTTCGAGTGTAATGAAGCCCAGGCGGCGTGTCAGCCTTCCAAATCGAATAATTTCGCCGAACACATTGGCAGGTTCGTAGGCTTCCGCTGGAACTTACCTGCCAAAAACGTTGCAACCGGGCACTTTCGACGATACCCCCGAAACCGCCCTCACCACCCGCCGTCGACGCGTTCCCGCAGGTCCGCGAGGGCGGCCGCGACGGCCTCCCGGCCCCGTTCGTCGCCGATCCGGCGCAGCACCGCGAGCGCGGCCCGGTACTCCCGGTCGGCCTCCTCGAAGCGGCGCTGCGCGGTGTGCGCCTCGGCCACCCGGGCCAGCAGCCGGGCCTCCGCCGCGTGGTCCCCCAGTGACTGCCGCAGGCCGAGCGCCCGCCCGTACCAGTCGGCGGCGCGCACCGCGTCGCCGAGTGCCCGGTGGCAGCCCGCCGCGCCCTCCAGGGCCCGGGCGCAGAGCGGTTCGTCCCCGACCGTACGGGCGTGCTCCAGGGCGGCCCGGTAGTGCGCGCCGGCCTGCTCCCAGCGGCCCGCCGCCGCCTGCAGGTCGCCCAGGTTGAGCAGCGCGGCCGAGGCCCGGCGGGGGCGGCCGTTGCGCTCGGCGACGGTGAGCACCAGCTCGTGCAGCCGGTAGAGGTCGGCGGGGGCGGCCGCGCCGGTCAGCGGCAGGGCCCGCAGCAGCGCGGTGACCAGCCGACCGGCCGAGCCGTCCAGGTCGCCCTGGCCGATCGCGTCGGCCACCGCGCCGAGCAGCAGCTCCCGCTCGCCGAGCAGCCAGTCCCGGGCGTGCCCGGCCGAGCGCAGCCGCAGCACGGCCGGCAGCGGGTCGGGCGCCGGACCGTCGGCCGGGTCGAGCAGGGCGCGGGCCGACTCGGTGAGCCGGACCAGCCGCTCCAGCAGCCGGGCCCGGGCGAGTTCGGTCTCGGCGGGCCGGTCCTCCTCTTCCCGCAGCCGGACCAGCCGCGGGTAGAGCCGCCCGGGCACCCGGTAGCGCGGGGCGCCGTCGGCGGCCGGCGCCTCCTCGCCGAGCAGCTCCCGCTCGGCCAGCGCGGCCAGCGTCGCGGCGGCCTCCGGCGCCGGGCAGCCCACCAGGGCGGAGGCGGTGCGCCAGTCGGCGGTCTGTGCCGGGGCCAGGGTGAGGGTGCGCAGCATCCGCGCCTGGGCGGCCGGCAGCCCCCGGTACAACAACGTGAACGCGCCCAGCAGCGGGTCGTTGTCGGGGACGGGCACCGGCGCTGCGGGCTCCGGCTCGGGCTTCACCCAGCTCGCCGGGCTGCTGCCGGCCAGTTCGGGGGTGGCCGACTCGGCAGCGGACGCGGGCTCGGCGCCCTTCTCCCCCGCCTTCTTGTCCCGGGGCCGCTGCCGCCCCGACCGGGCGGCCTCGGTCGGCTTGGCCGTGCCCTCGTCCGGTTGGGCCGCCGGCTCCGACTCCTCCCCCACCACCCGGTTGAGCGCGCGCGCCGCGTCGGTGACCGCGATCTTCGGGTCGCCGCGCAGCCACCCCGCCATCAGCCGCAGCGCGGCCGGCCGGGCCGCGCAGGCCTCGGCGAGGTCGGCGCCGCCGACCGGGTCGCAGGAGATCCGGGTGCCGCCCACCAGGTCGGCCAGCAGTTCCCCGGAGGCCTGCCGGTCCAGACCGCCGAGGATCACCGGGTCGATGTCCTCGATCCCGGTGAGCGGCCCGGCGGTGGTGGCGATCACCAGGCAGCCGGGCTCGTCGGCGAGCAGCGGCCACACCTGTCCGGCGTCCCGCACGTCGTCCAGCACCAGCAGCACCTTGAGCCCCGCCAGCGCCTCCCGCAGCGCCACGCAGCCCGGCTCGTCCCGCCCGTCCTCGACCGCCCCGGGCAGTGGCACGGCGGCCTGCGGGTCGAGCTGCTCCAGCAGCAGCCGGGCGGCCCGGCCCGGCGGCACCCGTCCGCCGTCGGGGGCGGACAGCCGGGTGAACAGCACGCCGTCCGGGTAGTCGGCGGCCACGGTCCGGGCGAACCGGACGGCCAGCGCGGTCCGGCCCGAACCGGGCCGCCCGGCCAGCACCAGCAGGGGGCAACGGCCGCTCACCCGCCGGGCGGCGCCCGCCCGCAGCGCGGCCAGCTCGGCGCGCCGCCCGGCGAACAGCGCGGGCCCGGCGGGCAGCCGGTCGAGCCCCGGGACGGCGCTCGCGGGCATGTCGGGGCCGGGGTCCATCGTCGCCGTCTTCCTCGCCACCCGTGCCACTCCCGACGTCATCCCGCGCCCGGCGTCCGACTGGTCAGCGTCCGGCGCTCGGCGGAGGCGGCCCGGGACGGGCGCCCTGTCAGCGAAGCGTAGTTCGACCGTCCGGCTGAGCCGAGGTGACATCCGGTCGTACGAACCGGCAGATCACCCGGGCGAATCAACCGGTGGGTTCGTTCACACCTCGAAGGGGCGCGCCGGCCACGGCGCGTCCGGACGGCGCAGCCCGTCCAGGCCGTCCGGGGAGGTCAGCGCGGCGTGCACGGCGAGGGTGCCGGTGATCAGGGTCGGGTTGTGCAGCTGCCCGGCGTGGATCAGCCGGATCAGTTCGGGCACCGGCACCCAGGCGAGCTCGATCTCCTGCTCCTCCCCCTCGGCGGCGTAGCGCTCGCCCTCGGCGTCCGACAGGTCGGTCGCCAGGAACATCCGCAGCGCCTCGTCGGTGCCGCCCGGGGAGGTGTAGAAGTCGACGAGGATCCGCCAGGTGTCGGCCTTGCAGTGGGCCTCCTCGTACAGCTCGCGCTGCGCGGCGCGCCACGGGTTCTCGCCGGGCACGTCGAGCAGACCGGCCGGCAGCTCCCACAGCCGCTGGCGGACCGGGTGGCGGTACTGGCGCAGCACCAGCACCCGCTGCTGGTCGTCCAGGGCGAGCACGGAGACCGAGCCGGGGTGGGTCTGGTAGTCGCGCCGGGCCCAGCTGCCGTCGGGCATCCGGACCTCCTCGGTGCGCACCCCGGTCACCCTGCCCTGGAACGGCGTCGCGCTGCCCCGGACCTCCCACGTCTCGGCCGTATCGGCGATCACCACGTCGCGCTGCTCGTCCATCGCTCTCCCCTTTTCGTCAGTACGACACAATCTAACGCCGAACGGCGGCCCCGCGGGAATCGCGGGGCCGCCGTCCGGTGAACGACCACGGCCGAACAGGGGATGACTACTCGGAGGCCGCGGTCTTGATCTCGATGGCGGCCTTGACCAGGCCCGCGAACAGCGGGTGCGGGCGGGTCGGGCGGGACTTCAGCTCCGGGTGGGCCTGGGTGGCCACCAGGTAGGGGTGCACCTCGCGCGGGTACTCGACGTACTCGACCAGGTCGCCCTTGGGCGAGAGGCCGGAGAACTGCAGGCCGGTCTTCTCGAGGTCCGCGCGGTACGCGTTGTTGACCTCGTAGCGGTGGCGGTGGCGCTCCTCGACGTACTGCTCGCCGCCGTAGACCTCGCGGACGATCGAGCCCTCGGCGAGCTTGGCCGGGTACAGGCCCAGGCGCATGGTGCCGCCCAGGTCGCCCTTGCCGTCGACGATGGCCAGCTGCTCGGCCATGGTGGAGATGACCGGGTGCTTGGCGGCGGCGTCGAACTCGGTGGAGTTGGCCTCGGGCAGGCCGGCCAGGTTGCGGGCGGCCTCGATGACCACGCACTGCAGGCCCAGGCACAGGCCCAGCAGCGGGACCTTGTTCTCACGGGCGTAAGTGATGGCGCCGACCTTGCCGTTGACGCCGCGGTCGCCGAACCCGCCGGGGATGCAGATCGCGTCGACGTCACCGAGCTGCGCCTGGGCGCCCTCGGGGGTCTCGCAGTCGTCCGAGGTGACCCACTTGATCTCGACCCGGGCGTTGTTGGCGAAGCCGCCGGCGCGCAGCGCCTCGGTCACCGACAGGTAGGCGTCCGGCAGGTCGATGTACTTGCCGACCAGGGCGACCTTGACGATGTGCTGCGGCTCGTGGACCCGGCGCAGCAGGTCGTCCCAGGTGGTCCAGTCCACGTCGCGGAACGGCAGGTCGAGGCGGCGCACCACGTAGGCGTCCAGGCCCTCGCCGTGCAGCACCTTGGGGATGTCGTAGATCGACTTGGCGTCGATGGCCGCGACCACGGCCTCCTCGTCCACGTCGCACATCAGCGAGATCTTGCGCTTGATCGCCTGCGGGACCTCGCGGTCGGCGCGCAGCACGATCGCGTCGGGCTGGATGCCGATGTTGCGCAGCGCGGCGACGGAGTGCTGGGTGGGCTTGGTCTTGAGCTCGCCCGAGGGGCCGATGTACGGCAGCAGGGAGACGTGCACGAAGAACACGTTGTCCCGGCCGACCTCGTGGCGGACCTGGCGGACGGCCTCCAGGAACGGCAGCGACTCGATGTCGCCCACGGTGCCACCGACCTCGGTGATCACCACGTCGACGTCCTCGGTCGCCATGCGGCGGATCCGGGACTTGATCTCGTTGGTGATGTGCGGGATGACCTGGACGGTGTCGCCCAGGTACTCGCCGCGGCGCTCCTTGGCGATGACCGTCGAGTACACCTGGCCGGTGGTGACGTTCGCGGAGCCGTGCAGGTTGGTGTCGAGGAAGCGCTCGTAGTGACCGATGTCCAGGTCGGTCTCGGCGCCGTCGTCGGTGACGAAGACCTCACCGTGCTGGAACGGGTTCATGGTGCCCGGGTCCACGTTGAGGTACGGGTCCAGCTTCTGCATCGTCACGCGCAGGCCGCGGGCCTTGAGCAGCGCGCCGAGGCTGGAGGCGGTCAGCCCCTTGCCGAGCGAAGAGGCGACACCCCCGGTGACGAAGAGGTGCTTGGTCGTCACGGCGCGGCCGTTCGCTGCCTTGCCGGAATGGGGCTGTGCCAAGAGGGGGCTCCCGTGGGTCGCGTGTCGAAGGTGACGTGGGCGGGAGGCGCGCGGCTCGCCGGGCGACGGAGGCCGGCGAGTGCTCGGCGCTCGTAGGGTCGTCGGTTCGGCTGGTCCTGGGCGTTTGATTCCCGCCGGTCCACGGGATACCAGGGTATCAGTGACCTGACCGGGACGCCCTTCGGCCCGCGCGCGGCGCTCCGGGAGCGTGCGCCGGGCGCACCACCGGCGCACCATGCGCCGCACGAGTCACACCGGTCGCACAACCCGCCGGACCGGGCCAGCCGGAGCGCTCCGTCCGGGCCATGCCAGCCCCTCCGTTACGGCCAGCCGGAGCTGATCCTTCCGGACCATCCTGCGCCACGCCCTCGCGATGCACGGCATTTCCGCCGAATTGCGGCGCCACACGAGGCTGCGTCCGCGTGCTTCGCCCCTTTCGTCCGTCGTAAGCTGCACGGACGCATCGCGACAGCACGAGCACGCGGAGGGCGTGGGAGCGTCAGGACACTCCCGGTCCCCGATGCGCGACCGGACCTCCCCGTATATGCAGCTCCTCCCCACCCACCCTCAGGGGCTCGACCGAGCCCCGCGCGGACACTCCAGCAAGGCCCGCCACCACCCCGGCGGGCCGGACGTCCCGGGGTGAACCTCCGGCCCCGCAGACCGCTCGCTCCCTGGTTCGCCGATGCCCTGACCACATTGCGAACTGGAGATCCACGTGGCCGGCCGTATCGAGGACTACGCACTCATCGGGGACATGCAGACCGCTGCCCTGGTCAGCAGGGACGGGGCGGTGGACTGGCTCTGCCTGCCCCGCTTCGACTCGCCGGCGGTGTTCGCCGGCCTGCTCGGCACCGATGAACACGGCTTCTGGCGGATCGGCCCGGCCGAGGCCGTCCTGACCGAGGTCCCCGCCCCGGCGACGGCCATCACACCCATCACGGCCGCTGGCCGCACCCGCTTCGCCGACACCGGCGACCTGCGCGTCCCCCCGCCCACCGCCGCCGCCCCCGCCGTGCCCGCCGACCGGCGTCGCTACCGGGGCGACTCGCTGATCCTGGAACAGGAGTGGGACGCCCAGGGCGGCACCGTCCGGGTGATCGACTTCATGCCGCCCCGCCCGCTGGCGGGCCGGGACGCCGTCCCCCAGGTGATCCGGATCGTCGAGGGCGTGGCCGGCGCCGTCCGGATGCGCTCGGCGCTGCGGATGCGCTTCTCCTACGGCCGGATCGTCCCCTGGGTGCACCGGGTCCCGCAGGCCGACGGCGGCCACCGCACCGTCGCCATGGCCGGCCCCGACTCGGTCTGGCTGGACGGCGAGGCCGAGACCTACGGCCGCGACCTCACCACCTACGCCGACTTCACCGTCCGGGCCGGCGAACGGATCGCCTTCGCCCTCACCTGGCAGGCCTCCCACCTGGACCCGCCGACCGTCCCGGACGCCGAGGCGATGCTCGACGCCACCGCCGACTTCTGGCACGACTGGGCCGACCAGTGCACCTACCAGGGCCCCTACCGCGAGGCCGTGATCCGCTCGCTGATCACCCTCAAGGGCCTCACCTACGCCCCCACCGGCGGCATCGTCGCCGCCCCCACCACCTCCCTGCCGGAGGACATCGGCGGCGAGCGCAACTGGGACTACCGCTACACCTGGCTGCGCGACGCCGCGATCACCCTCTCCTCGCTGCTGCGCACCGGCTACCGCGAGGAGGCCCGGGCCTGGCGCGAGTGGCTGCTTCGGGCCGTCGCCGGGGACCCGGAGAACCTGCAGATCATGTACGGCATCGCCGGCGAGCGCGAGCTCAACGAGACCTCGCTGGACTGGCTGCCCGGCTACGAGGGCTCCCAGCCCGTCCGGGTCGGCAACGGCGCCGCCGGACAGCTCCAACTCGACGTCTACGGCGAGGTGGTGGAGGCCCTGCACCTGGCCCACATGACCGGCCTGGTCCGCAACGACCACGCCCACCACCTCCAGCTGCGCCTGATCGAGTACCTGGAGGACCACTGGCAGAACCCGGACGAGGGCATCTGGGAGGTCCGCGGCCCGCGCCGGCACTTCGTCCACTCCAAGGTGATGGCCTGGGTCGCCGTCGACCGCACCATCAAGCTGCTGGAGCAGACCCCCGAGGACGCCCCAGCCGACGGCCACCTGGACCGCTGGCGCGAACTGCGCGAGACCATCCACCGGGACGTCTGCGAGAAGGGCTACGACCCGGAGCGCAACACCTTCACCCAGTACTACGGCGGCCAGGAGCTGGACGCCTCGCTGCTGCTGATCCCCCAGGTCGGCTTCCTGCCGCCGGACGACAAGCGGGTGATCGGCACCATCGAGGCGATCCAGCGCGAACTGTCCACCGAGGACGGCTTCGTGCTGCGCTACCCGACCCACGACGAGAGCGGCAACAACGTCGACGGCCTGTCCGGCCACGAGGGCGCCTTCCTGGCCTGCTCGTTCTGGCTGGCCGACGACCTCGCCATGATCGGCCGGGTGCAGGAGGCCCGCGAGCTGTTCGAGAAGCTGCTCTCGCTGCGCAACGACATCGGGCTGCTCGCCGAGGAGTGGGACCCGCGCCAGAAGCGCCAGGTCGGAAACTTCCCGCAGGCCTTCAGCCACGTACCGCTGATCGACACCGCCCTGCGGCTGACCGCCTGCGGCGCCGCCTACCTGTCGGCCCAGCCGGACGGCCCGGCCGCCGACCGGATCGAGCAGGCCACCGTCTAGGCGTGTCTGACACGCCTCAGACGCGCTGGACCAACTCGTCGTAGGTGCTGAGCACCTGGGCGACGGTGGCGGCCTCGTCCGGCCAGGTCTCGGCCTGCTGCCGGCCCGCCGCCACCAGCTGCTCGCGGCGGGCCGGGTCGGCCAGCAGCTCGCGCACCGCCCGTCCGAGCGCCCCCGGGTCACCCGGTGCCACCAGCACGGCGGCGTCGCCGACCAGTTCGGGAATGCCGCCGACGGCGGTGGCGACCACCGCAACGCCGGCCCGCATCGCCTCCTGGACCACCAGTGAGCGGGCCTCCCAGCGGCTGGAGACCACCACCACGTCGGCGGCGGCCAACAGGTCGGGCACGTCGGTGCGGTGGCCGAGCAGCCGCACCGGCAGCTTCTCCGCGGCCACCCGCTCGCGCAGCGGGCCCGCCTCCGGGCCGTCCCCGGCGAGCAGCAGCAGCGGCTCCGGGTCCAGCGCGGACAGCTCCCCCACGGCGTCCAGCAGCAGCCCGAAGGCCTTCTGCGGGACGAGCCGGCCGACCGCCAGCACCAGCGGGCGGTCCGGGCCGTCGCCGAGCAGCGCCGCGCGCGCCTCGGCCCGGCCGAGCCGGCCCTCGGGCATCGGCGGGGCCGCCACCGGGCCCAGCCGGGCGTCGGTGGCGCCCAGTTCGCGGGCCCGGGCGACCAGGTCGGAGGAGGCGCCGAGGACCAGGTCGGCGGCGCGCGCCACCCGGCGTTCCATCAGCCGCTGCAGGCGCCGCTCCATGCCGGTGGCCAGCAGCGCGTGGTGCGAGGTGACCACCAGCGGGGTCTCCGGGCGCAGGCCCGGGAAGCGGCCGGCGGTGCGCAGCGCGAGGTCGGACAGCAGCCCCGCGCGCAGCCCGTGGGCGTGCACCACGTCGGCGCCGGTGAAGGCCCGGCGCAGCTCGCCGATCGCGGTGGCGTCACTGCGGGCGCCCGCGGTGGGGGTGATGTCGACCGTGTGGAACCGCGCGCCCGTGCGGGAGAAGCCGAACAGCGCGTCCGTACCGGCCGGTGCGCAGACCGTCACGATCACCCCGTGCGCGACCAGGCCCTGGGCCAGGGAACGCACGTGCGCACCGATGCCGCCGGTGCTGGCGGCCAGGACGAGTACCACGTGCAGCTGCCCCGGTTCCGGGGCGGCCGCGGTGGCCCGGGCGGCGGAATGGTCCACGTCGTCTCGCATCCGACTCGATCAGGTTCGCGCACCGCTTCGCGAGGGTTGCCCGCCCGGCGGCGCTCGGGACTGGAAAGCCAGTGTCCAGCCGCCACCATGCCAGGTCGGCGGCCCTCTTGGACAGTCGGCGCCACGGGGGCGCGTCGTCGTCCTGCGGTGAGGGCCGCCGGTCCCGTCCTCCTGGTGACGGGGGCCCGGGCCTACCGGTGGCGGGGGGACCGGGCGGCGGCCAGCAGCTCCTCGGCATGGGCCCGGCCCAGCTCCGAGTCCTCGAGGCCGGCCAGCATCCGGGAGAGTTCGCGCACCCGCTCCTCGTCGTTCAACACCTTGACGCCGGAACGGGTCACGGTGCCGTCGTTGGTCTTCTCCACCACCAAGTGCCGGTCCGCGAACGCGGCGACCTGCGGGAGGTGGGTGACCACCACGACCTGGGCGGTTTCGGCCAGTTTGGCCAGCCGGCGGCCGATCTCGACCGCGGCCTTGCCGCCGACGCCCGCGTCCACCTCGTCGAACAGGTAGGTGGGGACGGGGTCGGCGCCCGCGAAGACCACCTCGACGGCGAGCATCACCCGGGACAGCTCACCGCCCGAGGCGCCCTTGGCGATCGGGCGCGGCTGGGCGCCGGGGTGCGGGGCGAGCAGCACCTCGACCTCGTCCACGCCGTGCGGTCCGTACGCGACGGTGCGGCCGTCCACCTCGATCCCGGCCAGGTCGTCGATCCGGGTGATCGCGAAGGTCACCCGGGCGTGCGGCATGGCCAGTTCGGCGAGCTCGGCGGAGACGGCCTCGGCGAAGCGCCCGGCGGCGGCCTGCCGGGCGGCCGAAACCTCGGCCGCGAGCTCGGCCAACTCGGCCCGCAGCTCGGTCTCCTGGGCGCCGAGCTGGTCGATCCGCTCGTCGTCGCCGTCGAGTTCGGCGAGCCGGGCGGAGCCGGCCTCGGCCCAGGCGATCACCTCGGCGAGGGTGTTGTCCGCGCCGCCGTACTTGCGCAGCAGCTGGGCCAGCACGGCCCGGCGGTCCTCGACCGCGGCCAGCCGCACCGGGTCGGCGTCCAGGTCGTCGGCGTAGCCGGCGAGGTCCCCGGCGACGTCGGCCAGCAGGTAGCCGACCTCGTTCAGCCGGTCGGCGAGGGCGGCCAGCCGCTCGTCGTGGTGGCGCACGGCGTCCAGGGCGCGCCGGGACTGGGCGAGCAGGGTGCCCGCGTCCAGCGCCTCCGGGTCGGTCGGGTCACCGGCCAGGGCGGCGTGGGCGAGGGTCGCCGCGGAGGACAGCGCGTCGGCGTGGCCGAGCCGCTCGGCCTCGGCGGCCAGTTCGAGGTCCTCCCCGGCCACCGGCTCGGCGGCGGCGATCTCGTCCAGGCCGAAGCGCAGCAGGTCGGCCTCCTGGGCGCGCTCGCGGGCCCGGGTGGTCAGCTCCTCCAGGGTGGCCGAGACCTCCCGCAGGACGCGGTAGGTCTCCCGGTAGCGGGCCAGCGGCTCGGCCACCGACTCGCCCGCGTAGCGGTCCAGCGCGCCGCGCTGGCGGGCCGGGCGCAGCAGCCGCTGCTGGTCGGTCTGGCCGTGCACGGCGATCAGGTCCTCGCCGAGCTCGGTGAGCAGCCCGACCGGGACGGCCCGCCCGCCGACGTGCGCCCGGGAGCGCCCCTCGGCGGAGACCGTGCGGCTGACCAGCAGGGCGCCGTCGTCCAGCTCGGCCCCGGCCTCGACGGCGCGGGCCGCCACCGGGGAGTCGGCGGGCAGTTCCAGTCGGCCCTCCACCACCGCGCGTCCGGCGCCGTGGCGCACCAGGCCGGGGTCGGCGCGTCCGCCGAGCAGCAGGCCGAGGCTGGTCACGACCATGGTCTTGCCGGCGCCGGTCTCACCGGTCACGGCGGTGAAGCCGGGGGCCAGCTCGACCACCGCGTCGTCGATGACCCCAAGATCCCGTATCCGCATCTCGTCCAACACGGAGACGACCTTACGAGGTTCCGCCCCCGGAGCGCGACGAGCGGCAACGGCGCGCGGCAACTCGAGGCCGCCGAGTTCACCCCTTCCGGGAGGTTTCGGCGGCGGTGGGCACCGTGCACCACGGCAGGAAGACCTGCACCAGCGGGCCGATGAGCAGCGCGTACACGACCGTGCCGAGCCCGGCGGTGCCGCCGAGCAGCAGTCCGGCGACCAGCACGGTCAGCTCGATGCCGGTGCGGATCAGCCGCAGCGAACGCCCGGTGCGCCGGTGCAGGCCGGTCATCAGGCCGTCGCGCGGGCCGGGCCCGAGGCGGGCGCCGATGTACAGGCCCGTGGCCACACCGTTGAGCAGCACCGCGGCGGCCATCAGCGCCACCCGCGCGAGCAGGCCGTGCGGGCTGCCGACCAGCCCCAGGGAGAGGTCCATCGCCGCGCCGATCACCAGCACGTTGGCGACGGTGCCCACCCCCGGGCACTGGCGCAGCGGGATCCACAGCAGCAGGACGAGGGCGCCGCAGATGGTCACCCAGGCGCCCACGGTGAGGCCGAGCACCCGCTGCAGGCCCTGGTGGAAGACGTCCCAGGGATCGAGGCCGAGGCCGGAGCGGAGCATCAGCGCCATGCTCACCCCGTACAGGACGAGGCCGACTGCGAGCTGCGGGAGGCGGCGGCCCAGCGCGTGGGTGTCGCCGAGGACCCGCACGGCGGGGCCCGGTCGGGCGGGCTCCTCAGGGGCGGTGGCCGTCGGGGCGGTGGACGTGGGGGCGGTGGTGGTGGCCAATGGTGCTCCTGCGGGCGGTTCCGCACCGCCGGGCGGCCCCGGTGGTGGCGGCTCGGTGGCCGCCCTGTCATGATGAGCAGGCCAAAGCCGCCCTTGACAGGGCCAATCCCGAGCAAGTGGACTGATGCGTCATGGCCGACTGGCACACCACCGTCACCCCGCCCGCACTGGCCCGGCTGCTCGCCACCGCCCGGCTCCCCGAGCCGGCCACCGCGCGCCGCCCGGCCTACCGCACCCTGGCCGGGCAGATCCGGCTGCTGGTCACCGAGGGCAGGCTGCCGGTCGGCGCCCGGCTGCCCGCCGAACGCGAACTCGCCTCCGCCCTGGAGCTCAGCCGCACCACCGTCGCCACCGCGTACGAGACCCTGCGTGGCGACGGCTACCTGCACAGCCGACGCGGCGCCGGCAGCTGGACCTCCCTGCCCGAGGGCGCCCCGCCGCCCAGCGACGCCCTGCACCCCGTCCCGCCGGACGAGCAGGGCCGGATCCTGGACCTCGGCGTCGCCGCCCTGCCCGCCCCGCAGCCCTGGCTCGGTCAGGCGGCCGCCCGGGCCGTCGAACTGCTGCCGCACTACGCCGCGGGACACGGCCACTACCCCACCGGCGTCCCGGTGCTGCGCGAGGCCGTCGCCCGCCGCTACACCGAGCGCGGACTGCCCACCACCCCCGACCAGATCCTGATCACCACCGGCGCGATGGGCGGCCTGCACCTGCTCCAGCGGGTCCTGGTCGGCCGCGGCGACCGGGTCGCCGTCGAGGCCCCCAGCTACGCCCACACCCTGCAGGCCCTGCGCCTCACCGGGGCCCGCCTGGTGCCGGTCCCGTACGCCGTTGGAACCCGCCCCGAGCCGAAGGGGCGCGCCGGTGCCGAAAGTGACGAGCGACAGGCGACGAAGGAGCGCCGGAGCGTGGGGGCACCTCCCGGCCGCCAGGCTGGGGGAGAACGTCGGCACCGGGTCGGAGCGCCCCGGAGGCGAGCGGGCGAATGGCAGTGGGACCTGGAGGAGTGGCAGCGGGTGCTGCGCGGAGCGGCCCCCAAGGTCGCGTACGTCATCCCGGACTTCCACAACCCGACCGGCGCGCTGATCGACGAGGAGCAGCGCCGCCGGCTGCTGGCCGCCGCCCGGGCCGCCGGGAGCATCGTGCTGGTGGACGAGACCACCGCCGAACTCGGCTGGGGCGTCCCGGAGTCCACGCCGCTGCCGCGCCCGATGGCGGCACTGGACCGCTCCGCCCAGGTGGTCACCGTCGGCTCGGCCGGCAAGCTGCTCTGGGGCGGCCTGCGGATCGGCTGGGTCCGGGCCGCGCCCGCGCTGGTCCGGCGCCTGGCCACCGAGCGGGTCTACAGCGACGTCGGCACCCCGGTGCTGGACCAACTGATCGCCGCCGAGCTGCTGGGCGAGCCGCTCCAGGCCATCCGCGCCCACCAGCTGGACCGGCTGCGGGCCACCGCGCACGCCTTCGCCGCCGCGCTGGCCGAGCAACTGCCCGACTGGAGCTTCCCGCTGCCGCCCGGCGGCCTCTCGCTCTGGGTCTCCACCGGCGGCCTGTCCGGTGCGGCGCTGGCCCGGGCCGGGGAGCCCGCCGGGGTCCGGATCGCGGCCGGCAACCGGTTCGGCTCGGACGGCGCCTTCGAGCACCACATCCGGATCCCGCTCACCGTGCCCGCCGCGGCCGCCCCCGCCGCCGTCGGGCGGCTGGCCGCGGTGGCCGCCCGCGCGGCGGCGGGCGGCCGGCTCGGCCCGGCCGACGAGGGCCAGGCACTGGCGGTCTGACGCCGCGTCAGATCACCCTGGGTCAGCAGGGCTTGTTCGACCGCCCGCGCCAACCCGTCACCGGGAGCGCGAACTTGGCCACCAGCCGGTCCGTGAACGGCGCCCGGTGCAGCCGGGCCAGCCGCACCGGCGTCTGCCCCCGGCGCACCTCCACCCGTGCCCCGGCGGGCAGTTCGACCGAACGCCGGCCGTCGCACCAGAGCACCCCGTGCGGGGTCTTGGGCTGCACCTCGACCGCCAGCACCGAGTCCGGCGAGGTCACCAGCGGCCGGGCGAACAGCGCGTGCGCGGAGATCGGCACCATCAGCAGCGCCTCCACCTCCGGCCACACCACCGGGCCGCCGCCCGAGAACGCGTACGCGGTCGAGCCGGTCGGCGTCGCGCAGACCACCCCGTCGCAGCCGAAGTTGGAGACCGGGCGGCCGTCCACCTCGGTCACCACCTCCAACATCCGTTCCCGGGACGCCTTCTCGATCGACGCCTCGTTCAACGCCCAGTCCTGGTGCACCACATCGCCGTTGGTCCGGACGATGACGTCGAGCGTCATCCGCTCCTCGACCTCGTAGTCGGCGTCGACCACCCGCTCGACCACCACGGCCAGGTCGTCCCGCTCGGCCTCGGCCAGGAAGCCGACCCGGCCGAGGTTGATGCCCAGCATCG
Organism: Kitasatospora cathayae; assembly: GCF_027627435.1. Lineage (GTDB taxonomy): Bacteria > Actinomycetota > Actinomycetes > Streptomycetales > Streptomycetaceae > Kitasatospora > Kitasatospora cathayae. The sequence goes on from NZ_CP115450.1 coordinate 2,598,318, forward strand.
GCAGCCCGTGCGAGCGCGCCAACTCCGCGCCGCGCAGCAGCGTCCCGTCGCCCCCGGCGACCAGGATCAGCTCGCAGCCGTCCGCCGCCCCCGGCCCCTCGGCCACCTTCTCGACCCCGTCCGGCAGGTCGAGGTCCACCGCCTCCGCCTCCAGCAGTCTGATCCGGAGCCCCGCCTTCAGCAGCCCGTGCACCAGACCCTCGACGCTGCGCAGCGCCGCCTCCCGGCCGGTGTGCGCGATCAGGAAGACCGTGCGTTCTTCATCGCTCATGCCGCTGCCCTCTCCCTACGCCTACCGGGTCGCCCTTGGCCCGGTGCGGCCGCGCCATACAGCATGACGGGCCGGACGCTCGCAGAGCACCCTACCGGGGCCCTTCCGCCACGGCCCGGTCCGCCTCCGCGGGGTCCAGCCGCGGGGCGTCCCGGCGCATCCAGAGGAAGTACTCGACGTTCCCGGACGGCCCCGGCAGGGGGCTCGCGGTGACGGCACGCACACCCAGCCCCAGCTCCCACGCCTGCCCGGCCACCTGGCGCACCATCTCGGCACGCAGCTCCGGGCTGCGCACCACCCCGCCGCTGCCCAGGCGCTCCTTGCCGATCTCGAACTGCGGCTTGACCATCAGCACCAGGTCCGCGTCCTCGGCCGCGCAGGCGGCCAGCGCCGGCAGCACCAGGCCCAGCGAGATGAAGGACAGGTCGCCGACCACCAGGTCGACGGGGGTGCCGCCGATCATCTCCCGGGTCAGTTCCCGGACGTTGGTGCGGTCCATCACCGTCACCCGCTCGTCGCTCTGCAGCGACCAGGCGAGCTGCCCGTAGCCGACGTCCACCGCCAGCACGTGGGCGGCCCCGGCCCGCAGCAGCACGTCGGTGAAGCCGCCGGTGGAGGCGCCCGCGTCCAGCGCCCGGCGGCCCTCGACCACCAGGCCCTGCGGCACGAAGGCCGCGAACGCCCCGGCGAGCTTGTGCCCGCCGCGCGAGACGTAGTCGGGGTCGTTCTCGTCCTTGGCCACCACGACCGCCGCCGAGGTCTCCACCTGGGTGGCCGGCTTGGTCGCGGTGGTGCCGCCGACGGTCACCCGGCCGGCCGCGATCAGCTCGGACGCGTGCTCACGCGACCGGGCCAGCTTGCGGCGGACCAGCTCCGCGTCGAGTCGGCGTCGTGCCACTGCCACTGGTGCTTCAGCTCCTACGGGTCCTGCGGATCATTCCTGGTCGAGCGCGGCCAGCGTGTCGGCGAGCCGCTGGTGAACATCTTCGTACACCGCGACGTGTGCCTCGGCCGGGACCCCGTCCAGAGCCTCCAGCCGGGCCAGCCCGGCGTCCACCCCGGGGTGCCCGGTGGGCAGCAGTTCGACGCCGAGCGGCTGGACCGGCGCCGCCGGCTCACTCGTCCCGGGCATCGGGCTGCTTCGTGCTGGTGGCCTTGCGGACGGTGGTCTTCTTCGTCGCGGTGCGCTTGGCCGCCGCCTTGGGCTCGGCGCCGTTCTGCGCCGGCTGCTTCGGCTGCCCGGTGGCGGTCTTCCTGACGGTCGCCTTCTTGCCGACGGCGGCCTTCTCGGCGGGTGCCTTCTTCACCGGCGCCTTCTTCGCGGGCACCGCCCACTTCCCGGCGGCGGGCTCCCCGACCGACTCCTCCACCGCCTTCCGCACCGCGGCCTCCGTCGCCGGGGACAGCGGGGACACCGGCGGATCGACCTCGACCGGCTCGTCCACCTCCACCCGCTCGGCCACCACCGGCTCCGTCGCCACCGGCTCGTCCTCGAACTCCCAGCCACGCCCGAACAGGTCATCCGCCCGGGGCGCCGGCGCCGGCTGCTCCTTCCCGTGCCCGGCAGCGGCCGGCTTGCCCGCGGCCGGCTCCTCCTCGACCTCGCGCAGCTTGCTCTCCAGGAACGCGAGCACCACGCCGACCTTGGTCACCTGGTCGCCGACCTTCTCGAAGGCCTTCTCCACCTCGTTGCGCGCCACCCCGACCGCCAGGTCCACCCCGGCCCGACCGGCGGTGACCGCCTCCTCCGCCAGGGTCTGCAGCGTCTTCGCCGACGGCGGGAACTGCCCGCCCAGCTTGCGTTCGACCTCCGAGACGTCGACGCCGGTCTTCTCCAGGATCGCGGCGGCCGTGTCCGCGACCCGCTTGCCGAGCTCCTCCACCACCACGGCGGTGGCCGCCACCGCTCCCCGCACCGTCTTCGGCAGCATCCTGGTGCCTCCTCCGCGCGTGCGCGCGCCTCGCTCCGTCGCTCTCGGCGCCCGGGCGTTCCCGGGCACCCACTGACGACGCTACCGCCAAAACCCTCCTGAGGTACCGTGGCCCGGCACCGTAGTGACCTGGGGATGGAGCGATTGCCATGGCGAACGCCGAGGAGTGCCGGGAAGCGCTGGAGCAGTTCAGCCGGAACATGGCGGGCTCCACCGGTGACGCCCGCAAGGCCGCCGCCCTCGACCGCTCGCTCAGCTGCCGGATCACCGACCTCGACCTGACCTTCACCGGACAGCTGCGCGACGGCCGGATCCAGGACGTCGTCAAGACCCCCGGCCCGCCCACCGAGAAGGCCCAGATCCGGCTCACCATGGCCAGCGACGACCTGCTCGCCCTGGTCGGCGGCGAACTCAACTTCGCCGCCGCCTGGGCGAGCGGCCGGGTGAAGCTGGAGGCCGGCTTCCGCGACCTGCTGCGGCTGCGCAACCTGCTCTGACGGCCCCGCCGTCGGCTCAGAAGCCGAGCTCGGCCAGCGCCTTCCGCCCGTCCACCGGCCCGCCGTCCGCGTCCAGCGCCGTCCAGGCCGCCGCGCACAGCGCCCGCAGGCCGTCCCACCGTTCCCCGGCGCCGGTCAGCCGCAGCACGCCGCCCTCCGCCACGGCCGTCCAGCCGCCGCAGGCGAAGCCGCCGTCCACCGCCGTCACCGCCGGCTGCGGCACCAGCAGACCGCGCAGGTCCGCCGCCAGGTACGTCGGCCGGTGCTCGACCGGGGCTGCCAGCAGCTGCGCCGGGGTGGTCACCCCGGTGAACACCAACAGGCTGTCCACCCCGCCGTTGAACGCGCCCTCGATGTCGGTGTCCAGCCGGTCCCCGACCACCAGCGGCCGCCGTGCGCCGGTCCGCAGCACCGTCTCCCGGTGCATCGGCGGCAGCGGCTTGCCCGCCACCTCCGGCTCCACCCCGGCCGCCACCCGCACCGCCGCCACCAGCGTCCCGTTGCCGGGCGCGATGCCGCGCGCCGTCGGCACCGTCAGGTCGGTGTTCGAGGCGACCCACGGCAGCCCGCTGCGCACGGCGTACGCCGCCTCCGCCAGTTGCGGCCAGCCCACCGAGGGGTCGAAGCCCTGGACCACCGCGAGCGGCTCCTCGGCCATCGAGCGCACGGCCACCAGCCCCCGCTCGGCCAGCGCCTCCTCCAGCCCCAGGCCACCCACGACCAGCACCTTCGCCCCGGCCGGCACCTTCTCGGCGACGACCCGGGCGGCCGCCTGGGCCGAATTGATGACGTCCGCCGGTTCGGCCGGCACGCCCAGCCCGGTCAGGTGCTCGGCGACCACCCGCGGCGGGCGGGAGGCGTTGTTGGTCACGTACGCGAGCCGCATCCCGGCCGTACGGGCCGCCGCCAGCGAGTCCACCGCGTGCTCGATCGCGTGCGGGCCGGCGTAGACCACGCCGTCCAGGTCCAGCAGCGCCGTGTCGTACGCCTCGGTCAGCGGGCGGTCGCTGCCGCCGGGGGCGGTCCGTCGCACAGTGGTGGCCGTCTCGGTCATGCCTGCCCAATCTCATTCACCGCGGTCTCGATCACCGCGTTCGTCTGCTCGTCACTGCCCACCCGGTCAGGCGTCGTCGTCGACGCCCCCGGGCTCTCCCCCGACCTGCCCCGGCAGACCCGCCTCCGGCCCTCGATAGCCAGGTGCACCGGGCAACAGCGGGCCGAACGCCCCGGCCCGGGCCGCCAGGGTCGCCCTGGTCTGCCGCAGCGCCGACCGGTAGTGGTCGGTCTCCGGCCGCATGGCCACGGCCAGCGCCAGGTGCTCGGCGGAGGTCTCGAAGTCGCCCAGCCGGGCCGCCGCGACGCCCCACCCGAACTGAGCGTAGTCGTCCGAGGGATCGGCCAGTGCCACGGCCCGGAAGTTCTCCAGCGCCGCCGCGTACGAACCGGCGTCGAACTGCGCCCGGGCCAGCGCCTCCCGGATGCTGCGCGAGTGCGGCTCGGCCTCCGCCGCCCGGGACAGCAGCTGCTCGGCCGCCGCCGGATGGCCCTGGGCCAGCAGCTTCGCGCCCCGGCGGAACCAGTCGTACACGTCCCCCGCGGGCTCCCCGGGCCGCCCCTGGGCCGGGACGCCCCCGGCCGGCGGCTGCCCGCCAGGCACGCCGCCGTCCACCCGTTCCTGCCCGTCGTCCATGCCGTACCTCGCCCTCGGTCGCGCACCCGGCCCACTGCTCGGCACGGGTATTCCGATCTCTCAACAACGCGTACCCGGTTACGATGCCCAGAATGAGCACACCCAGTGCAGAAGACGGAGTCGAGACTCCCGTGGGCGGCCCCGGTGACCCCGGGCACGTCGCCACCGCAGGCCTGTCCCTGTCCCCCTTCCGTGGCCTGCGCTACGTCCCCGACCGGGTCGGCGCGCTGGCCTCGGTGATGTCCCCGCCGTACGACGTCGTCGACCCGGGGCGCCGGCTGGACCTCGAGACCGCCGACCCGCACAACGTGGTCCGGCTGATCCTGCCCCGACCCGAGCCCGAGGACGCCGGCGACCGCCCCGACCGCGACACCAAGTACCGGCACGCCGCGCGGCTGCTGGCCGGCTGGCAGCGCGAGGGCATCCTCGCCGCCGACCCCGAGCCGGCGATCTACGTCTACGAGCAGCGGGTCCCCGCCACCGCCGACGCGCCCGAGCTGCTCCAGCGCGGCCTGATCGGCGCCCTCGCGGTGAGCGGCCCCGAGGTCGGCGTCGTGCTCCCCCACGAGGACGTCATGCCCCGGCCGGTCGCCGACCGGGTCGGGCTGATGCGCACCACCCGGGCCAACCTCGAACCCCTGCTGCTCACCTACCGGGGCAACGGCGGCGCCTCCGGCGTCATCGAGCGGACGGTCGAGGACGCGCCGCTGCTCTCCACCACGACCAGCGACGGCACCCACCACCGTCTGTGGGCCGTCACCGACCCCGCGCTGATCGCCGAGATCAGCCGCGACCTGGCCACCTGCCGCGCCCTGATCGCCGACGGCCACCACCGCTGGGCGATGTACCTGCGCCTCCAGCGCGAGCACCGCCACCTGCCGCGCAGCCCGTGGGACCGCGGCATGGTGCTGCTGGTGGACACCGCCCGCTACCCGCTGCGGGTCCGAGCCATCCACCGGGTGCTGTACCGGCTGCCGGTGGCGGACGCGTTGGAGAAGCTCGGCGACCAATGGCAGGTCAAGGAGGTCCCCGGCCCGCTGCCCGCCGCCCTCCAGGCACTCGCCGAGCAGAAGCGGCACGGCGGCAACGCCTTCGTCCTCACCGGCGGCAACGGCGTCTTCTGGCTGCTCAGCGAGCCCGAAGAGGCCCTGCTCGACGCGACCGTGCCGCACGACCGGCCCGAGGAGTGGCGCCACCTGGACGCCACCGTGCTGCACGCCACCCTGCTCGACCACACCTGGCACGTCCCCGACGGCCCCGACGACATCGGCTACCTGCACACCGCCGTGGCCGCCGAGCGCGAGGCCGCCCGCACCGGTGGCACCGCCGTCCTGCTCCACCCGGTCCGGGAGAGCGTGGTGCGGCGGCTGGCCGAACAGGGCGTCACCATGCCGCGCAAGTCCACCTCGTTCGGGCCGAAGCCGGCCACCGGCCTGGTGCTGCGCAGTCTTCCGCTGGGGTAGCGCGAGCCCCGGACGCCGTGAGGCCCTGCCGTTCCTCCGGGGAACGGCAGGGCCTCACGGCGTTTCAGGGCGCTCAGGCCTGGGCGTCGCCCTTGGCCTCGGCCTTGTCGGCCTCGGGGGCCTTGTCCGCCTTGGCGTCCTCGGCACGCTCGGGCACCACGCCGTCGAAGTCCTCGTCGATCTCGAGGTCGTCCTCGTCGTAGTACTCCTCGACGTCCTCCTCGTCCTCGAAGATCACGCGGTCGTCGGCGACGTCGCCGCCGCGCTTCTTCGCGGGGGCGTCGGCCTGCTCGGCGTCGTCCTCGGCCAGCTCCGGGTCGAGCGCGTCGGTGAACTCCACGCCGTCGATCTCGGCCAGGCGCTCCGAGGCGTTGGTCGAACCGTCGGTGTCGGCCTCGGCCGCCTTGGCGAACCAGTCACGGGCCTCGTCACCACGGCCGGCCGCGATCAGCGCCTCGGCGTAGGCGTACCGCAGACGCGCGGTCCACGGGTGCACGGCGCTGGAGGCCAGCTCCGGGCTCTGCAGGGTGACGACGGCGGCGTCGAACTGCTCCATGTCGCTGCGGGCACCGGCCGCCACCAGGCGCATCTCGACCTGGCCGGCCTTGTCCAGCTGCTTCACCTCGGGCTCACCGGCCATCGCCAGCGCCCGCTCCGGACGGCCCAGACCGCGCTCGCAGTCGGCCATCACGGGCCACAGGTCGGCACGGCCGGTCATCCGACGGGCGGCGCGGAACTCGGTCAGCGCCTCGGAGTACCGCTGTGTCATGTACGAGGCGAACCCGGCCGCTTCGCGGACGGCGGCCACGCGGGAGGCCAGCCGCAGCGCGACGCGCGAGTACTGGTACGCCTCCTCCGACTCACTGTCGAGCAGGCGGGCGACCATCACCAGGTTGCGGGCGACGTCGTCCGCAAGGGTCTTGGGCAGGCTCTTGAGCTCCTGGCGCACGTCCGCGTCCAGCTCGAAGCCGGTGACGTCCTCCGGGATCGGCAGGCGCTTGACCGGCTCGTAGTTGCCGCGACGGTCGTCGTAGTCCCGACGGTCCCGGTCGCCGCCGCGGTCGTCCCGGCGGTCGTCGCGACGGAAGCCGCCCTGGCGGTCGTCACGGCGGTAGCCGCCGCGGTCGTCCCGACGGTCATCGCGGCGGAAACCGCCACGGTCGCCGCCACGGTCGCCGCCGCGCTCACCGCGGTCACCGCGGTCGCGGTTGAAGCCACCGGAGGGGCGGTCGTCACGGCGGAAGCCGCCGCCCTGCGGACGGTCGTCACGGCGGTAGCCGCCGCGGTCGTCACGGTCGCGGTTGAAGCCACCGGAGGGGCGGTCGTCACGGCGGAAGCCACCGCCCTGCGGACGGTCGTCACGGCGGTAGCCGCCGCGGTCGTCACGGTCGCGGTTGAAGCCACCGGAGGGGCGGTCGTCACGGCGGAAGCCACCGCCCTGCGGACGGTCATCGCGACGGTAGCCGCCGCGGTCGTCACGGTCACGGTTGAAACCACCCTGCGGACGGTCATCCCGACGGAAGCCACCACCCTGCGGACGGTCATCACGGCGGAACCCGCCGCGGTCACCGCCACGGTCGTCACGGTCGCGGTACGACGGGCGGTCGTCACGACGCGGACGGTCATCACGGTCGTCCCGACGGAACCCACCCTGCGGGCGGTCGTCACGGCGGAAGCCACCGCCCTGCGGACGGTCATCGCGACGGTAGCCGCCGCGGTCGTCACGGTCACGGTTGAAACCACCCTGCGGACGGTCATCCCGACGGAAGCCACCACCCTGCGGACGGTCATCCCGACGGAAGCCACCACCCTGCGGACGGTCATCACGGCGGAACCCGCCGCGGTCACCGCCACGGTCGTCACGGTCGCGGTACGACGGGCGGTCGTCACGACGCGGACGGTCATCACGGTCGTCCCGACGGAACCCACCCTGCGGGCGGTCGTCACGGCGGAAGCCACCGCCCTGCGGACGGTCATCGCGACGGTAGCCGCCGCGGTCGTCACGGTCACGGTTGAAACCACCCTGCGGACGGTCATCCCGACGGAAGCCACCACCCTGCGGACGGTCATCACGGCGGAACCCGCCGCGGTCACCGCCACGGTCGTCACGGTCGCGGTACGACGGACGGTCGTCACGACGCGGACGGTCATCACGGTCATCGCGGCGGAAGCCGCCACGGTCGTTGGACCAGCCCCCACGCGACCGGGGCTCGTAGCCTCGGCCGTCGTCCGATCGACGCTCGGGACGGCCCTCGGGCTGGTTCGACATCCTGGTGACTCCTTCTGCTGCTTCAGCTCCACCGCGGACCGAGCAACTCCAGTGCCGTCACCGCGGTATCGGCGCCGGCCTCCTGGCCGCGCACCATCTCCATTGTCCGGCATCCCGGAAGCCTTCGCGCCTGGGCGAAAGTCCCGGTCTGCCGGCCTCGTACAAGTTCGCAAAACACAAAAAGGCCGCGGCCCCAGCGAGTCGCTGGGGCCGCGGCCTTGAATAATTGTTCGGCGGCGTCCTACTCTCCCACAGGGTCCCCCCTGCAGTACCATCGGCGCTGTGAGGCTTAGCTTCCGGGTTCGGAATGTAACCGGGCGTTTCCCTCACGCTATGACCACCGAAACCCTATCGGGTATTCAGCGAAACACACTTTTCAATTGATAAGTGTTTCCAGTTCGCCGGCGATAGCTGTTCGCTACCCGGGAACCACACAGTGAACGCGAGCGTCTGAGGACAAGCCCTCGGCCTATTAGTACCGGTCAACTCCACCCCTCACAGGGCTTCCATATCCGGCCTATCAACCCAGTCGTCTACTGGGAGCCTTACCCTCTCAAGGAGGTGGGAGTGCTCATCTCGAAGCAGGCTTCCCGCTTAGATGCTTTCAGCGGTTATCCCTCCCGAACGTAGCCAACCAGCCATGCCCTTGGCAGAACAACTGGCACACCAGAGGTTCGTCCGTCCCGGTCCTCTCGTACTAGGGACAGCCCTTCTCAACACTCCTACGCGCACAGCGGATAGGGACCGAACTGTCTCACGACGTTCTAAACCCAGCTCGCGTACCGCTTTAATGGGCGAACAGCCCAACCCTTGGGACCTACTCCAGCCCCAGGATGCGACGAGCCGACATCGAGGTGCCAAACCATCCCGTCGATATGGACTCTTGGGGAAGATCAGCCTGTTATCCCCGGGGTACCTTTTATCCGTTGAGCGACGGCGCTTCCACAAGCCACCGCCGGATCACTAGTCCCTACTTTCGTACCTGCTCGACCCGTCAGTCTCACAGTCAAGCTCCCTTGTGCACTTACACTCAACACCTGATTGCCAACCAGGCTGAGGGAACCTTTGGGCGCCTCCGTTACCCTTTAGGAGGCAACCGCCCCAGTTAAACTACCCACCAGACACTGTCCCTGATCCGGATCACGGACCCAGGTTAGACATCCAGCACGACCAGAGTGGTATTTCAACGGCGACTCCACAACAACTGGCGTTGCTGCTTCACAGTCTCCCACCTATCCTACACAAGCCGAACCGAACACCAATATCAAGCTATAGTAAAGGTCCCGGGGTCTTTCCGTCCTGCTGCGCGAAACGAGCATCTTTACTCGTAATGCAATTTCACCGGGCCTATGGTTGAGACAGTCGAGAAGTCGTTACGCCATTCGTGCAGGTCGGAACTTACCCGACAAGGAATTTCGCTACCTTAGGATGGTTATAGTTACCACCGCCGTTTACTGGCGCTTAAGTTCTCAGCTTCGCCTAGTCGAAACTAAGCTAACCGGTCCCCTTAACGTTCCAGCACCGGGCAGGCGTCAGTCCGTATACATCGCCTTACGGCTTCGCACGGACCTGTGTTTTTAGTAAACAGTCGCTTCTCGCTGGTCTCTGCGGCCACCCCCAGCTCAAGGCGCAAAGCCCGTCACCAGGAATGGCCCCCCTTCTCCCGAAGTTACGGGGGCATTTTGCCGAGTTCCTTAACCATAGTTCACCCGAACGCCTCGGTATTCTCTACCTGACCACCTGAGTCGGTTTGGGGTACGGGCCGCCATGAAACTCGCTAGAGGCTTTTCTCGACAGCATAGGATCATCCACTTCACCACAATCGGCTCGGCATCAGGTCTCAGACTATATGTGAGGCGGATTTGCCTACCCCACGTCCTACACCCTTACCCCGGGACAACCACCGCCCGGGCTGGACTACCTTCCTGCGTCACCCCATCGCTCACCTACTGCAGACTTGGACCGGCGGCTCCACCACTTCCCTTCACCCGAAGGATCCGGGACGGCTTCACGGCCTTAGCATCACCTGGTTCAGCGTTGGCGCTTCAAAGCGGGTACGGGAATATCAACCCGTTGTCCATCGACTACGCCTGTCGGCCTCGCCTTAGGTCCCGACTTACCCTGGGCAGATCAGCTTGACCCAGGAACCCTTGGTCAATCGGCGCAAGAGTTTCCCACTCTTGTATCGCTACTCATGCCTGCATTCTCACTCGTATACCGTCCACGACTCGATTCCTCGGCCGCTTCACCCGGCACACGACGCTCCCCTACCCATCACAGCCCCCGTTAGGAGTATTGCTGCAATGACACGACTTCGGTGGTGTGCTTGAGCCCCGCTACATTGTCGGCGCGGAATCACTTGACCAGTGAGCTATTACGCACTCTTTCAAGGGTGGCTGCTTCTAAGCCAACCTCCTGGTTGTCTCTGCGACTCCACATCCTTTCCCACTTAGCACACGCTTAGGGACCTTAGTCGGTGTTCTGGGCTGTTTCCCTCTCGACCATGGAGCTTATCCCCCACAGTCTCACTGCCACGCTCTCACTTACCGGCATTCGGAGTTTGGCTAAGGTCAGTAACCCGGTAAGGCCCATCGCCTATCCAGTGCTCTACCTCCGGCAAGAAACACGTGACGCTGCACCTAAATGCATTTCGGGGAGAACCAGCTATCACGGAGTTTGATTGGCCTTTCACCCCTAACCACAGGTCATCCCCCAGGTTTTCAACCCTGGTGGGTTCGGTCCTCCACACGGTCTTACCCGCGCTTCAACCTGCCCATGGCTAGATCACTCCGCTTCGGGTCTTGGGCATGCAACTCAACCGCCCTATTCGGACTCGCTTTCGCTACGGCTACCCCACACGGGTTAACCTCGCTACACACCGCAAACTCGCAGGCTCATTCTTCAAAAGGCACGCAGTCACGGCCAGCCGGCAAGCCGACTGACGACGCTCCCACGGCTTGTAGGCACACGGTTTCAGGTACTATTTCACTCCGCTCCCGCGGTACTTTTCACCATTCCCTCACGGTACTATCCGCTATCGGTCACCAGGGAATATTTAGGCTTAGCGGGTGGTCCCGCCAGATTCACACGGGATTTCTCGGGCCCCGTGCTACTTGGGAGATGAGCAAGCAAGCCGTACAGATTTCGTCTACGGGGGTCTTACCCTCTACGCCGGACCTTTCGCATGTCCTTCGACTACCCATACGGTTTCTGACTCGCCCAGCCGCCGGCAGACGACTGAAGCTCATTCCCACAACCCCGCATTGGCAACCCCTGCCGGGTCTCACACCAATACGGTTTAGCCTCATCCAGTTTCGCTCGCCACTACTCCCGGAATCACGGTTGTTTTCTCTTCCTGCGGGTACTGAGATGTTTCACTTCCCCGCGTTCCCTCCACACTGCCTATGTGTTCAGCAGCGGGTGACAGCCCATGACGACTGCCGGGTTTCCCCATTCGGACACCCCCGGATCAAAGCTCGGTTGACAGCTCCCCGGGGCCTATCGCGGCCTCCCACGTCCTTCATCGGTTCCTGGTGCCAAGGCATCCACCGTGCGCCCTTAA